>NZ_JBEXGL010000007.1:0-369040 GCF_040607315.1 Micromonospora sp. NPDC005305
TGAGGGTGGTGTGCGCAAGCACCGTCAGGCGCTCAAAGGGAAAGTCTTGGGGGGATCATCCGGCGCGCGGGGCGGGGCCTCTTCGCAGCGCCGGGACCATGTACAACGACCGGCCGGCCACCGTCATTCCCGGCCGGGCAGTCCCGCCTCGGCGGGCGGTCACCGGGGCCGGTCACGCCAGGGGGCGGGGTGGTCCTCGGTCGTTCACCCGTATACAACGACCCCCGCCCGCCCACCATTCCGCCGCCAGGGTGCCGCCGGCCACCCGACGAACCGGACACGGCGCCCACCCCGGGACCGTCGGTGGAACGCCATGGAGGTATCCCGGCCCCGGAGACACACATGGCGTTCCACCTAGGCTTGGGACCGGGTGCCGAGCCGGACATTTGCCCCAGAATGCCGGGCGACCGAGCGGGCCCGCCGGGGGTGATCGACTCCGGGTCGGTGAGGTGGCGGGGTCCGGCCCCGAGCGATAGGGCTACCCCGCCGAGCTGGAGTCGATCATGGAAGAGGGCGAGGTCTGGTTTCGCCTCATGAGGCGCGGACCAAACGCCGCCCGGGGCGCTCCGCCTTCACCTGGTCGACAGGCCCGGTTGACCGGATGAGATCGACTCCAGTTCGCCGAGGTGGCGGCATCCGGCGCCGCCCGATAGCGCCAGCTCGGCGAGGCGGAGTGGATCATGAGACCGGACCGGACCGGACCGGACCGGAGACGGGCGGGCAGGGCGGGCAGGGCGGGGCGGGTCAGGCGGCGGGCCAGTCCTGGGAGGCCAGACGCGGCGAGGCCGCCCCGGGTGGGGCGGCCTCGAGCCAGGAGAGGAAACCGGTGACCGTGGACCGTGCCATGGCGATCTCGACCGGGGCGTGGTTGCTGGTGCAGCGCACGATCACCCAGTCGGCCGGCATGGAGAGCCGTTCCTGGCCCTCGGGCAGCCGGCGCCGCTCCACGGCGAGCGTCTTGCGGGAGAGCACCCGCTTGGGACGCAGGGCGAAGCTGAACATGCGGTACCAGCGGAGTTCGTCACCGACGAAACGGCCGAAGCCGGGTGACCAGCCTCGGCCGTCGAGGATCGTGGACACCCGGACGCTGAGCCGGATGATGCCACCGCTGCGGGTGAACAGGGCCCGCCGGATGAAGAGGATCAGAAGCGCCGCGGCGATGACCGCTACGCCGATTCCGATCCCTTCCACGATCTCCATCGGCGGGTCGGCTCAGCGGGCCGGAGTGGCCGGGGTGGCGCTCTCGGCGAGGACGGTCACGCCCTCACCGGACACCGACAGGAAACCGCCCGCCACGTCGTACGCGAGCTGCTCGCCGCCGGCCTGCTTGATGCGGACCTGGCTGGGTTCCGCGAGCTGGCCGAGCAGGGGCGCGTGCCCCGGCAGCACACCCAGCTCACCTTCGGTCGTGCGGGCGACGACCATTTCGGCCTCGCCGGACCAGACCTTCTCCTCGACGGCTACGAGCTCGACGTGAAGCTGCTGTGCCACGCTGTCTCCTTGCTGCGGCGGCGGATTGCCGAAAGTCTAGTCGCGCCCCCGGAGCCCACCCAACGCGGGTCGGGAGAGCTGCGCCACGATCACGTCAACGGGCCCCGACCACCGCCGGGGCCCGTTGGCGCTCACGCTACTTGCTCTTCTGCTTGAAGTCGGGGTGCTCCAGCAGGAACGCGTCGACCTGCTCGTTGTGCAGGGCCGTGAAGAAGTCCTCGGCGGGCGGCAGCAGCTGCTCGCCCTGGTAGCCCCGGCTCGTCTCGACCGGGCCGCCGGGCAGCTTGATCGTCTCGATCGAGTCGGCCCGGATGCCCTTGAGTGCGAGGGCGAAGTCGACGACGCTGTTGCCCCGGCCGTTGAAGACCAGCGACTGGCCGGCCGCGCGGAGCACCCGGTCCAGCTTCACCGGGTTGGCCACCACGTCGGCGCTGAACGCCTGGCTCACCATCGCCTTGACGAACTGCTGCTGGTGCCGCTGTCGGCCGTAGTCGGCGTCGGGCACGCCGTTCTTCGGGTAGCGCTGCCGGACGTAGTCCAGCGCCTGCCAGCCCTTGAGGTGGGCGTTGCCCTTCTTGTAGACGGCCTGCGGGCCGAGGTAGCCCCCGCCGCCCGGCTTGAGCTGGCGCGGCGTGCCGTCCGGCTGCAGGTGCTCGGACTTGACCTCGCGCTCGATGGTCATGTCGACGCCGCCCATGGCGTCGACGATCTTCTTGAAGCCGGTGAAGTTGATGATCGCCCCGGCGTCGAAGCGCTCGATCCCGGTGACCTCCTGCACGGTCCTGGCGAGCAGCTCGAAGCCCTGCGCCGCGCTCGGGTTCTGCCCGGGCACCACGCTGCCGTGCGACATGGCGGCGTTGATCCGGTCGGTGCCGCCGGCGTAGTCGGCCTTGGTGAACTCGGGGATCTCCACCCGCAGGTCGCGCGGGAGCGAGAAGAGGTAGCCCCGGTCCATGCCGGCCGGCACGTGCAGGATCATGATCGAGTCGGCGAGCGGGCGGGCCTTCGCGTTGCGGGGGTCGACGCCCACCAGCAGGATGTTCAGCGGGCCCTTGATGTCGCTCTTCTTCTCCTTGGCCCCGGCCGCCTGGTCACCGAAGAGGTCGCCCTTGCCGACCGCACCCTCGTAGCGGGCGACCAGCGCGTGGTAGCCCACCAGCACGGAGCCGCTGAGCACCATCATGACGACGCCGAGGATGGTGCAGACCCGGGCCCAGCGCGGCACGCCACGCCACCGGGACCGCTTGCCGCGGTCCGTGCCGGCCTTACCCACGAGCATCTCCAATCGTCACGCCCACGACTGGTAGACGGGCGCAGGGATCCGTTTCGTTGCAGAGATCAACGCCCGTGATGTGAACGTCGTGTCACGAACGGTACCGCGCGGTATGGCGGACCGCTTGTCCGCGAACCGGGCATCTGGTGACGAGGGGCCGTGAACAGGCAGAGGCCGCCCCGACATCCGTCGGGGCGGCCTCTGTGGAGTGTGATCGGGCTCTCAGCCCTCCATCAGCTCCTTGGCCTTCTTCTCGAGGTCCTCGAGACCGCCGCACATGAAGAACGCCTGCTCGGGGAAGTGGTCGTACTCGCCCTCGCTGATCTTCTTGAACGCCTCGATGGTCTCCTTGATCGGGACCGTCGAGCCCGGCACGCCGGTGAACTGCTCGGCGGCGTAGGTGTTCTGCGACAGGAAGCGCTCGATCCGGCGGGCCCGGCCCACCGTGACCTTGTCCTCCTCGGAGAGCTCCTCGATGCCGAGGATGGCGATGATGTCCTGCAGGTCCTTGTAGCGCTGCAGGATCCGCTTCACCTCGGTGGCGACCTGGAAGTGCTCGGCGCCGACGAACTCCGGGGCGAGGATCCGGGACGAGGACGCCAGCGGGTCCACGGCCGGGTAGATGCCCTTGTCGGAGATCGACCGCTCCAGGTTGGTGGTCGCGTCCAGGTGGGCGAACGTGGTGGCCGGCGCCGGGTCGGTGTAGTCGTCGGCGGGCACGTAGATCGCCTGCATCGAGGTGATGGCCTGGCCCCGGACGGAGGTGATCCGCTCCTGGAGCTCGCCCATCTCGTCGGCCAGGGTCGGCTGGTAACCCACGGCGCTCGGCATGCGGCCGAGCAGCGTGGAGACCTCGGAACCGGCCTGGGTGAAGCGGAAGATGTTGTCGATGAAGAGCAGCACCTCCTGCTTCTTCACGTCGCGGAAGTACTCGGCCATGGTCAGCGCGGAGAGCGCCACCCGCAGCCGGGTGCCCGGCGGCTCGTCCATCTGGCCGTAGACCAGCGCGGTCTTGTCGATGACGCCGGACTCGGTCATCTCGGCGATGAGGTCGTTGCCCTCGCGGGTGCGCTCACCCACGCCGGCGAAGACCGAGGTGCCACCGAAGTTCCGGGCGACACGGGTGATCATCTCCTGGATGAGCACCGTCTTGCCCACGCCCGCGCCGCCGAACAGGCCGATCTTGCCGCCCTTGACGTACGGGGCGAGCAGGTCGATGACCTTGATGCCGGTCTCCAGCATCTCGGTCTTCGGCTCCAGGTCCGCGAAGGCCGGAGCCTTGCGGTGGATGCCCCACCGGTCGTCGGCCTGGATGGTCTCACCCTCGGTGAGGTTGAGGCACTCGCCGATCGCGTTGAACACGTGACCCTTGACCGCGTCGCCCACCGGCACGGTGATCGGCGAGCCGGAGTCGCGCACCTCCGCGCCGCGGACCAGGCCGTCCGTCGGCTGCATCGAGATGGCGCGGATCATGTTGTCACCCAGGTGCTGGGCGACCTCCAGGGTCAGCGTCTTCTCACCGCCGGACAGGTTCACGTCGACGTTCAGGGCGTTGAACAGGGCCGGCATGGCGTCGCGCGGGAACTCGGCGTCGACGACCGGGCCGATGACCCGGACCACGCGACCCGTGGCCGTCTTGGTCTCTACTGGGGCAGTCATCACACTTCACTTCCCGACGCGGCAAGCGCGTTCGCGCCGCCGACGATCTCGCTGATCTCCTGGGTGATCCCGGCCTGGCGGGCCGTGTTCATCTCACGCGTGTACTTCTCGATCATCTCTTCGGCGTTGTCGGTGGCGCTCTTCATCGCCCGCCGCCGGGCCGCCGACTCGCTCGCCGCCGACTCGATCAACGCCGCGTAGATCCGCGTGTTGATGTACTTCGGCAGCAGCGCGTCGAGCAGCACCTCCGCCTCCGGCTCGAACTCGTAGGCCGGCAACAGCCCCTCGGAGCGCGGCCGATCCTCGACCTGCATCGGCCCGATGATCTTGGCGACCGGGGTCTGGGTCATCAGCGAGTGGAACTCGGTGTAGACGATGTGCAGCTCGTCGATGCCGAGCACCCCGTCCACCCCGGCGCCGCCGTCGACGTCGTCCGCACCGGCCGTGAACGCCTTGATCAGCGTCTCGCCCACGGTGCGGGCGTCGGCGAACGCCGGCTGCTCGCTGAACCCGGTCCAGCTCTCCTCGATCGGCCGGTCGCGGAACCGGTAGAACCCGACGCCCTTGCGCCCGACGACGTAGAGCACCGGCTCCTTGCCATCGGCCCGGAGCCGGGCGATCAGCGACTCGGCCGTCTTGATCGCGTTGGAGCTGTAGCCGCCGGCCAGGCCACGGTCGCTGGTGACCAGCAGGACACCCGCCCGCCGCACCCGCTCGCGCGGGGTGAGCAGCGGGTGGTCGATCCGTGCGTTGGACGCCAGCGCCGTGAGCACACCGGTGATGGCCTGGGCGTACGGCAGGGACGCCTCCACCCGGGCCTGGGCCTTGGCGATCCGGCTCGTCGCCACGAGCTCCATCGCCTTGGTGATCTTCTTCATCGACTTCGCCGAGCGGATTCGTTGACGAAGAACGCGTACCTGGGCCGCCATGGGATCAGCTCTCGGCCGGGCGGTCGGTCGCGCCGTCGCGGAAGCGGGTCACCGTCTCGCGGTTCTCGTCACCCTCCAGCGGCGCGGCCGGCGCGTCGTTGACCCGACGCTCGTCCTCCTTGCCGAGGAAGACCTGCTTGAACTCGGTGATCGCCGCGTCCAGGGAGCCGGTGATGTCGTCGCCCCACTGGTTGTCGGCGATCCCGGCCAGCACACCCTCGTGCTTGTGCCGCAGGTACTGGAGGAACTCCGACTCGAAGCGCCGGACCTCACCCACCGGGATGTCGTCCAGCTTGCCCTCGACGCCGGCCCAGACGGAGACGACCTCCTCCTGCACCGGGTACGGCGAGTAGTTCGGCTGCTTGAGCAGCTCGACCAGGCGGACGCCGCGGTCCAGCTGGGCCCGGGAGGCCTTGTCCAGGTCGGAGGCGAAGGCGGCGAACGCCTCCAGCTCGCGGTACTGGGCCAGGTTGAGCCGCAGCGAACCGGCAACCTTGCGCATCGGCTTCACCTGGGCGGCGCCACCGACCCGGGAGACCGAGGTGCCGACGTTGATGGCCGGCCGGACGCCCTGGTTGAACAGGTCGGTCTCGAGGAAGATCTGGCCGTCGGTGATCGAGATGACGTTGGTCGGGATGAAGGCCGAGATGTCGCTGGCCTTCGTCTCGATGATCGGCAGACCGGTCATCGAGCCGCCACCCAGCTCGTCGGAGAGCTTCGCGCAGCGCTCCAGCAGGCGGGAGTGCAGGTAGAAGACGTCACCCGGGTACGCCTCGCGGCCCGGCGGGCGACGCAGCAGCAGCGACACGGCGCGGTACGCCTCGGCCTGCTTGCTCAGGTCGTCGAAGACGATCAGGACGTGCTTGCCGCCGTACATCCAGTGCTGCCCGATGGACGAGCCGGTGTAGGGGGCGATGTACTTGAAGCCGGCCGGGTCCGACGCCGGGGAGGCCACGATGGTGGTGTACTCCATCGCGCCGGCCTCTTCCAGCTGGCCCTTGATCGAAGCGATCGTGGAGGCCTTCTGGCCGATGGCGACGTAGATGCAGCGGACCTGCTTCTTCGGGTCGCCGGAGCGCCAGTTCTCCCGCTGGTTGAGGATCGCGTCCAGGGCGACAGTGGTCTTGCCGGTCTTCCGGTCACCGATGATCAGCTGCCGCTGGCCCCGGCCGATCGGCGTCATGGCGTCGATCGCCTTGATACCGGTCTGCAGCGGCTCGAACACCGACTGCCGGGCCATCACGTTCGGAGCCTGCAGCTCCAGCTCGCGGTAGCCCTCGTCGGCGATGTCGCCGAGGCCGTCGATCGGCTGGCCGAGCGCGTCGACCACGCGGCCGAGGAAGGCGTCGCCGACCGGCACTGAAAGCACCCGGTCGGTGCGCTTGACCCGCTGCCCCTCCTCGAGCTTGGCGGAGTCACCGAGAACGACGACGCCGATCTCCCGGACGTCGAGGTTCAGCGCCACGCCGAGCGTGCCGTCCTCGAACTCCAGCAGCTCGTTGGTCTTGGTCGAAGGCAGGCCCTCGACGTGGGCGATGCCGTCGCCGGTGTCGGAGACGGTGCCGACCTCCTCGCGGGAGACGTCGGTCGAGTAGGAGGAGACGTAGCGCTCCAGGGCGCCGCGGATCTCCTCCGTCGAGATGGTCAGCTCGGCCATCCTCTGCTTCCTTAAGTATCAGGGGCCCGGGATACCTAGTACCGACCGGTCCGATGGCGTCGAATCAGGGCTGCTAAGACGCTGATCAGCGCTTCGCGAGCGCGTTGCGGGTCTCGTTGAGGCGGCGCAGGACGGTGCCGTCGTACAGGTCGGAGCCGACCCGCACACTCACTCCGCCGAGCACGTCGGGGTTCACCGTCTGCTTGACGGAGACCTCCCGACCGTACATCTGGGTCAGGCGGGCACCCAGGCGTCGCTCCTCCTCGTCACTCAGCGGGGCCGCCACGGTCACATACGCGACCTGGCGGTCCTGCCGGTCGGCGGCCAGCTCGACCAGCCGGGTGAGCGCCCCGGTGAAGGAGCGTCCCCCGAAGCCGGCGAGCGCGGCCCCGACGAGGTAGCCGGTAATCGGCCGGGCCTTGTCGGCGAGCAGCTGGTCGGCCAGGGTGGCCCGCTGCCCGGCCGGGGCCATCGAGTCGGAGAGCGCGCTGGACAGCTCCGGGGAGCCGGAGACGACCTGCCCGAAGCGGAACAGCTCGTCCTCGACCTCGCCCAGCTCACCGGCCTTGTCGGCGCTCGCCAGGAGCGCCTCGACGCCCAGCCGCTCGGCGCCGTCGAGCAGTTCCGACGGAGCCGACCAGCGGCCGGAGACCAGCGAGGCGAGCAGGTCGAGCGCGTCGGCGCCGATCTTGCCGCGCAGCATGTCGCCGAGCAGGCCGGCCCGATCCGACCCGGACCGGGCCGGGTCGGAGAGCGCCCGGCGCAGCCGCGGCTCGCGCCGCAGCAGGGCGGCGACGGAGAGGATGTCGTCGGCGGCGGTGGCCACCGCCGACGGCTCCGCGCCGCGGGCGTACTCGTCGAGGCGGTCCGCCGCGACCTTGTACGACTCCCGGCTGGCGGCCTGCATCAGCGGGCCCCCGTGCTCTCGAGACCGCTCAGGAACCGGTCCACGGTGCCCTTGCGACGCGCCTCGTCGGCGAGCGACTCACCGACGATCCGGCTGGCCAGGTCGACCGCGATGGTGCCCACCTCGGTGCGCAGCTCGCGCACGATGGTGGCCCGCTCCGCGGCGAGCTGCTCCTTGCCGGCCGCGATGATCCGGTCGGACTCCTCGCGCGCCTTGGCGAGGATGTCCTGGCGGATGCCCTCGGCGTCGGCCCGGGCGTCGTCGCGGATCTTGGCGGCGTCGGTACGCGCCTCCGCGAGCTGGGCCCGGTACTGCTCGAGCAGCTGGTTCGCCTCGGCCTGGGCGGCCTCGGCGCGCTTGATGCCGCCCTCGATCGCGTCGACCCGGGCCTGGAACGTCTGCTCCATGCGCGGGAAGACGAACTTCATCAGCACGAAGCAGAGCACGATGAAGGCGATGCCACCGACCACGATCTCTTCCCAGGCGGGAATGATCGGGTTGTGGGCCGCTTCACCACCCTCAGCGGCGAGGAAGTACATGGGAAACCTCCCGGTCAGAGGGGGTGGATCAGGCGGCGGTGCCGGCCCAGATGAAGCCGAAGGCGATGCCCAGCAGCGCGAGCGCCTCGATGACGGCGAAGCCGATCCAGACGTACGGGAGGGTCATCCGGGACGACTCCGGCTGGCGGGCCGTCGACTGGATGTAGGCCGAGAAGACCAGGCCCACGCCGATGCCCGGGCCGATGGCGGCCAGGCCGTAACCGATGGCAGCGGTGCTGCCCGTTACCTCGGCAAGGATGCTCATTGCGGTTCCTCCTGGTTATCACGCGTGACGGTCACGCGGGACGACAACGGTTGGTGCGAAAGTGTGGATCAGTGCTCTTCGGCGAGCGCACCCTGCACGTAGCTGGCGGTCAGCACCGTGAAGACGTACGCCTGCAGACAGATCACCAGGAACTCGAGGAAGGTCAGCGCGATCGTCATCACCCAGGACAGCACCGAGACCGGCGCCAGCCAGGTGTTGGCGCTGATCATGGCGAAGCCGCCGAGCGTGAAGACCAGCAGGAGCATGTGGCCGGCGAACATGTTCGCGAAGAGACGAACGGCCAGCGAGAACGGCCGGACCAGGAACGTCGAGAAGAACTCGATCGGGATCAGCAGCGGCAGGATGTACCAGGGCGCCGGCGGGATCAGGGAGTTCTTGAAGTACTTGACGAAGCCGTGGTGCCGGATGCCGATCCAGTTGAACATCACGTAGCTGATCACGGCGAGGAAGGCCGGGAACGCGATGTGCGAGTTCGGCGAGATCTGGAAGAACGGGATGATCGCGAACGCGTTGGTCAGCAGGATGAAGCAGAAGAGCGTGGTGAAGTACGGCGCGAACCGCACGCCCGCGTGCCCGATCATGTCGACCGCGATGTTGTTCCGGACGAAGCCGTAGATCGACTCGGCGAACCACTGCTTCTTCGTCGGCACCAGCTTCGGGTTGCGGTAGCTGAGCAGGAAGAACAGGATCAGGACCCCGACGGCCAGCCAGACCATCAGCGTGATCTTGGTGACCCAGTAGTTGTCGTGCGCACCCCAGGGCAGGATGCTGGGCAGGTAGAAGTCCTCCACACTGGGTGGGAATTCCGCCTGGCCCTGAGCCAGGACGTTCGCCTGTCCGAACACCGCGTCCCTTCCTAAGTAGGCGTGCCGAGTCGGCGGACGACCAGGATGATTCCCCCGGCCATGCCGAGCACGACGCCGATCCCGGTGGCGATGCCGCCGAGGTCGAGCCACTGGTCGACCAGCCAGCCGATGAAGCCCCACACGAGCATGCCTCCGATGAGGTAGCTGAGCGCGGTCCAACCCTGGCCGGCACCGGACGGATCGTCGCCCGGGCCGCCAGTGCTGGGGGGTTTCTGGTCACCGGCCATGACGGGGCGAACGATATCAGTCGAGCCGAAGAGGCTGTGCCTCACCCCCCGCACAACCTTGTTGTGTGGGACACGGGCGGGCGAAGTCGTCTGGAGGCACGCTACTCCCCTCCCGCCACTGAGAGAATGACCGATCGCGGACACACCCGCGCGCCGTCCGCAGACTGGGATCGGTCAGCGGTGGACGCGGCGGGCGTGCACCGTGGCCAGCCACCAGATGTGCACCCCGGTCCACACCACCACACCCGCGGCGATGCCGAGCGCGAACGGGACGAGCCCCGCCCATCCGGTCGACGCGACCAGCACCATCACCCCGCCGAGCAGGGTCATCTTGGCGATGTAGACACCCAGCCCGAACGGCAGCACGAGCTGGGGGTCCCGGGCGTCCGCCCAGGCCAGCACGACCGTGGTGAGCGTGTAGCTGACGGCGGTGACGGCCACCCCGGCCGCCGCGCCGAGCGCGCCGTCCGCGCCCCGGGCCAGCCCGCCGGCCACCGCCGCCACGGCGGCCATCAGCACCGAGGCGACCACCAGCACCGGCAGGTGGCGCAGCCGCCAGCCCCGGTCCGCGACCGCCTCCGCCGCGCGCGTCCCGGGCTCAGCCACGGGGGTACGCCGGGAAGGCCCCGACCAGCTCGGTCACGTCGCCGGCGATCCGGCCCAGCTCGTCCGCGCCCCCGGTCGACTCCGGGTCGGTACGCACCGCCCGGGCGATCAGCGTGGCGATCTGGCGCATCTCGCCCTCGCGCATGCCCTGGGTGGTGACGCTCGGCGTGCCGACCCGGATGCCGGAGGCGACCATCGGCTTCTGCGGGTCGTACGGGATGGCGTTCTTGTTCAGCGTGATGCCGGCGGCGTCGCAGCGCGCCTCGGCCGCGGCGCCGGTCACCCCGGTCTCCCGCAGGTCGATCAGGGCGAGGTGGGTGTCGGTGCCGCCGGACACCGGCCGCATGCCCTCGGCGGCGAGGCCGTCGGCGAGGGCCTGGGCGTTGCTGACCACCTGGGAGGCGTACGCCCGGAACTCGGGCTGGGCGGCCTCGCGGAGGGCGACCGCCTTGGCGGCGACCGCGTGCATCAGCGGGCCGCCCTGGGTGAACGGGAAGACGGCCTTGTCGATCCGGGCGGCCAGTGACTCCCGGCAGAGGATCATGCCGCCGCGCGGGCCGCGCAGCACCTTGTGGGTGGTGCAGGTGACCACGTCGGCGTGCGGGACCGGGGACGGGATCGCCCGGCCGGCGACCAGCCCGATGAAGTGCGCCGCGTCCACCATGAGGTAGGCCTCGACCTCGTCGGCGATCGCCCGGAACCGGGCGAAGTCGATGAGCCGCGGGTACGCCGTCGCGCCGCAGATGATGAGCTTCGGACGGTGCGCCAGGGCCAGGTCGCGCACCTCGTCGTAGTCGATCAGCTCGCTGTCCGGCCGGACGGTGTAGCCGACCGGGTGGAACCACTTGCCGGAGAAGTTCACCCGGCTGCCGTGGGTGAGGTGCCCGCCGTGCGGCAGGTCCATGGCCAGCACGGTGTCGCCGGGCTGCACCAGGGCGGCGTACGCGGCCAGGTTGGCGCTCGCGCCGGAGTGCGGCTGGAGGTTGGCGTGCTCGGCGCCGAACAGTTCCTTCGCCCGGGCGATGCCGAGCTCCTCGGCGCGGTCCACCTCGGCGCAGCCGCCGTAGTAGCGGCGACCCGGGTAGCCCTCGGCGTACTTGTTGGTCAGGGTGGAGCCCAGGGCGGCCAGCACCGCCGGCGAGGTGAGGTTCTCGCTGGCGATCAGTTGCAGGCCGCCGCGCAGCCGCGCCAACTCCCCCAGCACCACCTCGGCGATCTCCGGATCGGCGGCGCTGAGCTGCTGGAAGTCCGGCCCCCAGAAGGTGTCCCTCGCGTTCTCCACAGCGAAGGAGTCTACGGAGCCGCAGACTGGAAGCTGTGAGATGCCTCGTCACCGGCGCCACGGGTTACATCGGGGGCCGCCTCGCACCCCGGTTGCTGGCCGACGGGCACACCGTCCGCTGCCTGGCCCGCAAGGCGGGGAAGCTGCGCGACGTGCCGTGGGCGTCCCGGGCCGAGATCGCCGAGGGCGACCTGCGCCGGCCGGACACGCTGCCGGCCGCGTTCGAGGGCGTGGACGTGGCGTACTACCTGGTCCACTCGCTCGGTCAGCGGAGCTTCGAGGCGGCCGACCGGGAGGCCGCGGTCAACTTCGCGGCCGCGGCCCGCGCCGCGGGCGTACGCCGGATCGTCTATCTGGGCGGGCCGGAGCCGGCGGCGGACCGCAAGGTCCCGTCGCCGCACCTGCGGTCGCGCGCGGAGGTCGGCCGGATCCTCCTGGACAGCGGGGTGCCGACGGCCGTGCTGCGGGCCGCGGTGATCATCGGGTCCGGCTCCGCCTCGTTCGAGATGCTCCGACACCTGACCGAGCGGCTGCCGGGCATGGTCACCCCGCGCTGGGTGCGCAACCGGATCCAGCCGATCGCCGTCCGCGACGTGCTGCGCTACCTGGTCGGCTGCGTCGACCTGCCGCCCGACGTGAACCGGGGGTTCGACATCGGCGGCCCGGAGGTGCTCACCTTCCAGCAGATGATGCAGCGGTACGCGCGGGTCGCCGGGCTGCGCCGCCGGGTCATCCTGCCGGTGCGGCCGCTGACCCCGGCGCTCTCCTCGTACTGGGTCGGCTGGGTGACGCCGGTGCCGAACTCGATCGCCCGGCCGCTGGTGGAGAGCCTGGTCCACGAGGCGGTCGCCGGCGAGCACGACATCGCCCGGTACGTGCCGGACCCGCCCGGCGGGCTGACCGGCTTCGACGAGGCGGTCACCCTGGCGCTGGCGAAGGTCCGCGACGGCCAGGTCGAGACCCGGTGGTCGACCGCGAGCGGACCGGATGCTCCGGCCGAGCCGCTGCCCAGCGATCCGCAGTGGTCCGGCGGGACGGCGTACACCGACGTGCGGGATCGGGCGGTGGACGCCCCGACGGCGGCGCTGTGGCGGGTCGTCGAGGGGGTCGGCGGCGAGCACGGCTGGTACTCGTTCCCGCTGGCCTGGTCCGTGCGGGGCTGGCTGGACCGGCTCATCGGCGGGGTGGGGCTGCGCCGGGGCCGGCGCGACCCGCACCGCCTCCAGGTGGGCGAGGCGCTGGACTTCTGGCGCGTCGAGGAGATCGTCCCCGGGGAGCTGCTGCGGCTGCGCGCCGAGATGCGGCTGCCCGGCCGCGCCTGGCTGGAGATGCGGGTCGAGCCGGCCGGCGACGGCCGCAGCCGGTACGTCCAGCGCGCCGTCTTCCTCCCCCAGGGCCTCCCCGGCCACCTCTACTGGGCCTCGGTGACCCCGTTCCACGCCGTCGTCTTCGGCGGCATGGCCCGCAACATCGCCCGCGGCGCCGAGCGGTCCGGTCCCCGCTGACCCCGGCGGTCAGTTGCCCGTGCGCGGGCTGGTGCGCTCGAAGGCCACCGTCTGGCTCGGCGGGACGAAGTCCAGGACGGGCTGGTCGCGCAACGCCCACGCGAGGAGGCGGCCCACGGCCTCGATCTGGCGGACCTGGACCCCGCCGCCCACGGCGTCCCGGGGATTGTCCGGGTTCGCCGCGATGGTCGCCACGGCGAGCTGCGGCGTGAAGGCGACCACCGTCTCCGTGGCGTTCCGCTCCGAACTGCCGGTCTTGCCGGCCAACGGCCGGCGCAGCCCCGGCTGGAGCTCCTCGGCGGTGCCGCCGTCGCAGCGGCGGTACATCGACTGGTCACCGACCGGACAGCGGGCCGCGTCCGTCGCCGCCCGGGCCACCTCGGTGTCGAGCACCTGCCGGCAGTCCGGGTTGCCGGCGGCCACCTTCCGGCCGGTCGGGTCGCTGATCGAGGTGATCGGGGTGGGCCGGCACCAGGTGCCCTCGGCGGCCACCGTGGCGTAGGCGTTGGCCAGGTCGAGCGGGGTGGTGGAGGAGACCCCCAGGGTGAACGGTCCCCAGTTCTTCGCGCCGTCCCGGGCCAGCTTGGCGTCCTCCGGTGAGCGGAACACGATGCCCAGCCGCTGGGCCATCTCCACCACCCGGTCGGCGCCGACCCGCTCGGTCAGCCAGGCGAAGTAGGTGTTCACCGACCGGCCGAACGCGTCCCACATGGTGCGGTCGCCGTCCATCCACGCCGGGTTGGCGTTCTCCGGGCACCAGTGGCCGCCGCAGCTCGCCGGACCGCCGTCGATCGGGTACCGGGTGACGAAGACGCCGGGAGCGTCGAACTCGGTGTTCAGCGGCAGACCGGACTCCAGCGCGGCCAGGACGGCGAAGAGCTTGAAGGTCGAGCCGGCCTGGTAGCCCTCGATGCCCGCACCGCCGGCGACCAGCTGGTTGACCGTGTTCGGGTAGTTCTGCCCGGCGGTCGGGTTCGGGGCCACGCTGTAGGCGCGGTTCACCGCCATGGCGAGCACCCGGCCGGTGCCCGGCTGCACCACCGCGGTCGGCGCGGCCCGCTGGTTGGTGTTCGGATAGATCCGCAGCACCTGCTCGACGGCCTTCGCCTGCACGTCCGCGTCGAGCGAGGAGACGATCGACCAGCCGCCGCGGCGCAGCGTGCGCTGCCGCTCGTCGACCGTCTTGCCGAAGGCGGGTTGCGCGTTCCACCACTGGGTGAACCAGTCGCAGAAGAAGCCCCAGTCGTTGTGCGCGGCGGGCACCGCGGTGCAGTCGTTCGGGGTGGCGCTGGGCTTGAGGTTGAGCTGCTCGGCCCTGGCCCGGGCGGCGTCCGCCTCGGCCACCTGGCCGGTCTCCACCATCCGGTCCAGCACGTACGCCCGGCGGCCCAGCGCCGAGTCGGCGTCACCGTTGATCGGGTCGTCGGTGTCGGGTGACCGGACCAGCCCGGCGAGCAGCGCCGACTGGGCCAGGGTGAGCTTGGCGGGCGTGGTGGAGAAGTAGCGCTTGCTGGCCGCCGCGATGCCGTACGCGCCGGCACCGAAGTAGGCGATGTTCAGGTAGCGGCCCAGGATCTCGTCCTTGCTGATCCGGCGTTCCAGGGCCAGCGCGTACCGCATCTCGCGGATCTTGCGGCCGAGGGTGATCTCGGTGGCCCTGGCCCGCTGCTCCTCGGTGAGCCGGGGGTCACCAGCCAGCGCGTTGCGCACGTACTGCATGGTCAGCGTGGAGGCGCCCTGCCGGGTGCCCTCCCGCCGGTTGGCCGTGAAGGCCCGTGCCACGCCGCGCACGTCGACGCCGTGGTGCTGGTAGAACCGGACGTCCTCGGCGGCCACGATGGCCTGGCGCATCACCGGCGCCACCTCGCCGACCGGCACGTCCACCCGGTCCTCGGTGTAGAACGAGGTGATCAGCGTGCGGCCGTCGCTGGCGTAGAGGTTGGAACGCTGGGCCGGCTGCGGCGTCTTCAGCGACTCCGGCAGCGCGGCGTAGGGCATCAGGTTCTTGAAGCCGAGCCCGAAGACCAGCGCCGCCGGCAGCGCGGCGGCGGCCAGGGCCAGTCCGGCGAGTACGCCGGCGAGCAGGACGGTGAACAGCTTGTCGAGATGGGCCCGGTTCATCAGCTCTCCCCGCAGGAGCCGGCCGTACGGACCCGTTCAGAATGACCGGAATCGGCGGTTTAGCCGCCATCTTCGGCGAAACGCGCAGGAAGTTCGCGAGAAAGGATGAACCTCAGGGGAGCAGCGCGGCGGCGAGCGGCTGAACGGTCTCCTCGATCTCGTCGGCCACCCGGCTGAAGCACTGGTCGCCGCGACCCCAGGGGTCGTCGAGGTCGTCGGTGGGCAGCGCGGTCGTGCCCTGCCGGGCCGCGTCCGCCGCCGCCACCAGCGCCACGCCCCGGGCGTACACCGCGTCGGGGGTGGCCTCCACCGGGGGCAGCCCGGCCCGGTCCAGCGCGCCGAGCAGCCGGCCGAACTCGCCCAGCACGAAGGTCCGCCCGGCCGCGTCCGGGCGCAGCGCCACCACGTACTCGTGCTGGTCGGCGGTGGCGGTGAGGACCAGGTCGGCGGCGTCGATGAGGTCGGAGCGGAGCCGGCGGGCGGCGAACCCGTCCACCGCGCCGCCGCGCGAGGTCACCTGCCGGGCGGCCGGCGGGTTCATCTCCTCGCCGGCGTGCCAGCCGCCGGTGCCGGCGCTGTGGCTGTGCACCAGCTCGTCGGAGCGGGCCGGGTCGGCGCCCAGCCGGCCCAACCGCTCCCGGACGGCCAGCACCAGCAGGCGCTCGGCCATCGGGGACCGGCAGATGTTGCCCATGCAGACGTGCAGCACGGTGAACGGCGGCACTCAGACCCCCCGCTCGTCGAGGATGTCCGGCACCACGTCGCGCAGCTTCTCCAGCGTCACCGCACCCTGGCGCAGCACGCGGGGCACCTCGCCGGTCAGGTCGACGATGGTGCTCGGCACCGGGTCGAGCGCCGGGCCGGCCTCCAGGTAGGCGCGGACGCCGTAACCGAGCTGGTCGCGGGCCTCCTCGGCGGTGAGCGCCGCGGGCTGGCCGACCTTGTTGGCCGAGGCCACTGCCATGGGGCCGGTCTCCCGCAGCACCTCCAGGGCCACCGGATGCAGCGGCATCCGCACCGCCACCGTGCCGCTGGAGTCGCCCAGGTCCCAGGCCAGGCTCGGCGAGTGCTCCACCACGATGGTCAGCGCGCCCGGCCAGAACGCCTCGACCAGCTCGCGGGCCGATCGGGGCAGCGAGAAGACCAGGCCGTCGAGGGTGTGCCGGGAACCGATCAGCACCGGCGGCGCCTGCCGCGCGCCGCCCTTGGCGTCCGCGAGGGCCTTGACCGCGTACGGGGTGAAGGCGTCGGCGCCGACGCCGTAGACCGTGTCGGTCGGCAGGACGACGAGTTCCCCGTTCTTGACCGCCTCGATGGCCGCCTCGATGCCGCGGTCCCGGTCTGCCGGCGACCGGCAGTCGTAGAGCATCACGAGGAGCCAGTCTGCCACGCCGGGGCGGCGTCGGCGTGCTGGCCGTCCGCCCGGCGGGACGCGGTCGCCCAGCGGGGCCGCCCGACGAGGTCATGGTGCTCCTCGACCCGCTCGTACCGGCCGTCGGCGGCGAGCAGCGCGGTCACCGCCGTGGCGTGGGTGTCGTCGTGCTCGACGCCGAGCACGCCGCCGGGGCGCAGCAGCGCGGCGGCCCGGCCCACCACCGGGCGGATCACGTCCAGCCCGTCCGCGCCGCCGAACACCGCCTCGTCCGGGTCGTGGCCGGCCACCTCGGGCGCCACCACCACCGACCGGGGCACGTACGGCGGGTTGCAGAGCAGCACGTCGACCCGGCCCACCAGGTCGGCCAGGAGCGCGGGATCGGTCACGTCGGCGGCGACCACCTCGATCGGCCGGTCCCCCGCCGCGGCCCGCTCGGCGGCGTTGCGGCGCAGCCAGTCCAGCGCCGCCGGGGACCGCTCCACGGCCACCACCCGCGCCGACGGCAGCTCCTGAGCGACCGCCAGCGCGATCGCGCCGGACCCGCTGCACAGGTCGACGACCACCGGCGCGGCCCACCGGCGCGCCTGCGCGATCCCCCAGCCGGCGAGCAGTTCGGTCTCCGGCCGGGGCACGAAGACGCCCGGGCCGACCGCCAGCTCCAGGTGGCGGAAGCCGGCGACGCCGGTGAGGTGCTGCAGGGGTTCCCGGGCGACCCGCCGGTCGACCAGCGTGTCGAGGCGGTCGCGCTGCGCCGGGGTGAAGCCGTCGGCCAGCGCCAGCCGGCCGCGCGGCACGTCCAGCACGTACGCGGCCAGCTGCTCGGCCTCGGCGCGGGCCGCCTCCACACCCGCCGCGGCCAGGGCGCGGGCCGCCCGGGCGACCACCAGTGAGGGGCGCTCGCGTTCTGACTCTTCGGACGGGTGTTGCGGGAGGGAGGTCACGACATAATCATGAAGCGTCGCGGGTCACCTCACGAGCGGGTGCGTCCGGGAGCACACCGACAGGAGGTTGCGAGTGGGCTGGCTCGACCGGGTCGAGGACCAGGTTGACGCCCTCCGGCGCGCCCGGGCGTTGCAGGAGGTCAGCCGCTCGGCGGAGGCGTGCGCGCTGCTGGACCGGGTCATCCGCACCACCGACGACCCGTGTGCGCGGGCGGACGCCCTGGTGCAGCGCCTCTCCGCACTGATCAACCTCGGTCGGACGGCGGAGTTGACCCGGGCCATCGAGGACGCCTCCGCCGCCGTCCGGGACCTGGCCGAGCCCTACCTGCACGGGCACCTCCACGCCCTCGCCGCGCTCGCCGCACACCACCAGGGCGCGCTGGACCGCTGCGTCAGCCACCTGGTCCGGGCCGCCCGGGCACTGGGCGCCGACGACGACCCGGACCGGGACACCGCCTGGGGCTGGCACGACCTCGCGATGGCCTACTCCTACCTGAGCTTCCACGGCCACGCTCTCGGCGCGATCGAACGCGCCCGGCAGGTGGGGCTGACCGCCGGCATCCCCGAGGAGACCTTCGCGGCGCCCGGCATCCGGCTGCGCAACGCGGTGGCGCTGGACCACAACGGCGACAGCGACGGCTGCCTGCGGGTGCTCCGCGACGTGGCCGGCGACCTGGCCCGGTTCCTGCGCCGCGGGCGCGCCGGCAGCCTCCGGCCGAGCAGCCTGGCCGCCTACGGCTACGCGGCGGCCCGCCGGGCGGCGCTCGGCGACCGGGTGGACTCCGGCGGGGACGCCGACCCGGCCCGGCTGCTCGGGCACGGCGGGGACAGCGCCCGCGCCCGCGACCTGCGCCAGCTCGGGCAGGTCTGCCTGGCCGTCGCCGAGGGCCGGCCGATCGAGGCGGTCACCCGGCTGGACACCATCCGGGTCTCCGACGAGACGCTGGGCGCAGCCGAGGCGCCCCGGCTGCGCAGCGTCGCGCTCACCCGGGCCGGTGACCATGCCGCCGCGCACCGGGCCGACCGGCACGCGTTCCGGCTGGCCGCGCAGCGCAGCGACCGGCTGCGGGACGTCTACATCGACGGCATCGCCGCCCGAATCGACCACGAGGAGATGCGCCGCGAGGCCGCGCGCTACGAGGGCGAGGCCCTCACCGACCCGCTCACCGGGCTGCCGAACCGGCGCCGGCTGGAGCGCTACATCGGCGCGGTGGTGGCCCGGGGCGAGCGGGTGGTCATCGCCGTCTGCGACCTCGACGGGTTCAAGGCCGTCAACACCCGGCACGGCCACCACTCGGGCGACCTGGTGCTGCAACGCATCGCCGGGGTGATCAACCGGGTGATGCGGCGGGGCGACTTCGTGTCCCGCTACGGCGGGGACGAGTTCGTCGTGGTGCTGCCGGAGACCGGCATGGCGGAGGCGGCCGAGGTGGCCCGGCGGATCCAGGCCGCCGTGCACACCGAGGACTGGGAGTCGCTGGTCCCCGGCACCCCGGTCGGCGTGAGCATCGGCTTCGCCGAGGTCGACGGGGGCGCCGGGGTGAGCGTCCGGGAGGCGCTGGGCACCGCGTTCGAGCTGGCCGACCGGGAGATGCTGCGCGCCAAGGACCGCCTCCGCGCCTCCTGAGCGCGGGGCGCCCGGCCGCAGGTCAGCGCCGGGCCAGCTCGGTTCCGCCGGCCAGCCGGGCGGCGCGGTCGGCCTCACCCAGGGCGTCGAGCACCCCGTCCAGCTCGCCCGCCAGCGCCAGGTCGAGGTTGTACGCCGTGTAGCCGATCCGGTGGTCGGTGATCCGGTTCTGCGGGAAGTTGTAGGTGCGGATCCGCTCCGACCGGTCCACGGTGCGCACCTGCGCCTTGCGCGCGTCCGAGGCGGCCGCGTCGGCCTGCTCCTGGGCCGCGGCGAGCAGCCGGGCCCGCAGGATCCGCATGGCCTGCTCGCGGTTCTGCAGCTGCGACTTCTCGTTCTGGCAGGACACCACGATGCCGGTGGGCACGTGGGTGATCCGGACCGCCGAGTCGGTGGTGTTGACCGACTGGCCGCCCGGCCCGGACGAGCGGAACACGTCGATCCGCAGGTCGTTCGGGTCGATGGTGACGTCCACGTCCTCGGCCTCGGGCAGCACGAGGACGCCGGCCGCGCTGGTGTGGATCCGGCCCTGCGACTCGGTGACCGGGACGCGCTGCACCCGGTGCACGCCGCCCTCCCACTTGAGCCGGGACCAGACCCCGTTGCCGCCCTCCGGCACGCCCTTGGTCTTGATCGCCAGGGAGACGTCCTTGACCCCGCCGAGGTCGGAGTCCTGCGCGTCGATCACCTCGGTGACCCAGCCGCGCCGCTCGGCGTAGCGGGTGTACATCCGCAGCAGGTCGCCGGCGAACAGCGCCGACTCCTCGCCGCCCTCGCCGGCCTTGATCTCGACGATGACGTCCTTGGCGTCGTGCGGGTCGCGCGGGATGAGCAGCTCGGCCAGCCGCTCCTCCAGCGCCGGCAGGGACGCCGCGATGGCGTCGGCCTCGGCGGCGAAGGCCGGGTCCTCGGCGGCCAGCTCGCGGGCGGCGGCCAGGTCGGCCCGCGCCTCCTCCAGCTCGCCGGCGGCCTTGTGCAGCGGGACCAGCTCCGCGTAGCGCCGGCCGACCCGCCGGGCGGTGCCCTGGTCGGCGTGGATGGCGGGGTCGGCCAGCCGCCGCTCCAGCTCGGCGTACTCGTCGAGGAGGGCGGCCAGGCGCTCACTGCTCATGCTGCGGATGCTCCTTCGACGACAACGACGACGACCGGGCGGGGCCGGGCGGAAACCGGCACGAACGGACGAACGCCCGCGCCCGGCACGGAGCCGGACACGGGCGTCGTCGACGGAGCTACTTGGCCTTCTTGGCCTGAACCTTGGCGTACTTCTGCTGGAACTTCGCGACCCGACCGGCGGTGTCCAGCACGCGCTGCTTGCCCGTGTAGAACGGGTGGCAGGCGCTGCAGGTCTCGACGCTGATCGAACCGCCCTTGGCGGTGCTGCGGGTCGCGAACGTGTTACCGCAGGAGCAGCGGACCTCGGTGGTCACGTACTCCGGGTGGATGTTGGGCTTCATGTCGCCTCGGTCCTTTCGTCGGTGGTCGCCGGGTCGCCGTCGTGCTCCCCGTCGTCACGACGGGCTCGGGCGTGAACCGGAACCGGTGGCCGATTGACCAGTGTGCCATGGGCTTCCACCGACCCGTCGAGCGGGCCGCACACCAGGTCCGGCAGACGCAACGCTCACCTCCCCGTACGCATTCCCGCCCGTCCCGCGGGCATTCGTGGAGACTGCAGAGGCATGAACGGGAGGTACGGGATGTTCCGCCTGATCGCCACCCGCGGGCTGCCCGCCTCCGGCAAGACCACCTTCGCCCGGCGGCTCCAGCCCGGCGTGGTCCGGGTCAACCGCGACGACCTGCGCCGGATGATGCACGGCGAGCGGCTCTTCACCCAGTGGGCCGAGGGGCAGGTCACCCGGGCGCAGCGGGCCCAGGTGGAGACGCTGCTGGCGGCCCGGGTGAGCGTCTGCGTCGACGACACCAACCTGCGCTCGCGCACCCTGCGGGACTGGGCCGAGCTGGCCGCCCGGTACGGCGCGGCGTTCGAGGTGCACGACTTCACCGACGTCCCGCTGGAGGAGTGCCTGCGCCGGGACGCCGCGCGCCCCGAGGTGGACCGGGTCGGCGAGGCCGCGATCCGCCGGCTGCACGAGCGCTACCTGGCGAACCGCCCGTTACCGCTGCCGGTGCCGACCGCCCCGACCGGCGGCCCGGCCCGGGTCGAGCGGGAGGCCGCCGAGCGCCCCGACATCGTGCTTGTCGACATCGACGGCACGGTGGCGTTGAACGTGTCGCGCAGCCCGTACGACATGACCCGGGTCGGCGAGGACGCGCCGAACGAGGCGGTGATCGCGGCGGTGCGGGCCATGCACGCGGCCGGGCACGGGGTGGTCTTCTGCTCGGGCCGGGACGCCTCGGCCCGGGCCGACACGGAGGCCTGGCTGGCCCGGCACGTCCGGGTGCCCTACCTGGCGCTGCATCTGCGGGCGGTCGGCGACCACCGCAAGGACGCCGTCGTCAAGCGGGAGATCTATGAGCGGGAGATCAAGGACCGGTACCGGGTGGTCGGGGTCTTCGACGACCGGCAGCAGGTGGTCCGGATGTGGCGCTCACTCGGCCTGACCGTCTTCCAGGTCGCCGAGGGCGACTTCTGAGATGCAAGGAAGGGCCCCCTGTTAACGCCTTCGGTAGAGCAGGGGGCCCCTCCTAACGCCGCGCCCGCCGGGCGGGCTCCTCCCCCAGGTTGAGGAGCCCGCCGGCGGGGCCGTCAGGCGGCGGGCGCCTCCGCGGCCGTGAGGGTCACCGCCGCCTCGGCGCGGACGCCGTTGACGGTGACCACGAGCAGCACCCGTCCGCCGGGGCGCAGCGCGGTCAGCCGCCCGGTCGCCGGGTCGAAGCGGGCCACGTGCCAGGGCTTCACCCCGCCGGCGCCACCGATGAGCAGGTTCGGCGAGCCGGACCAGTCGGCGCTGACCGGGGCGGCCACCGGGACGGTACGGCCACCCGGCTGGGTGAGCGTGGCCGTGACGGTGGCCGGGGCGCCGACCGCGACCTCGGCGGGGGCGGCCAGGGCGAGCCGGTCGACGTGGGCGTGGAACTCCGCCGCGATCCAGCGCGGGCCCTCGGCGAGCGGGTCCCGCCGGGCCCGCTCCGCCTCCTGCCGGGTCACCGGGTCGACCCCGAACTCGGTCCAGCCGGTGAAGCCGCCGAGCTGGGGCGGGGTGGACGGGTCCTTGCCCGAGTTGCCGTTGATCACGTACGGCACGCCGTCCACCCGGTCGGCGTGGAAGGTGCCGACGTGCCCGTTGACCATGAGCGCGCCCTTGCCCGTGCGGTGCTGGAAGTCGGCCAGCCACTGCTCCACGAGGGCCGCCTCCTTCCGGTCACCGAGCTGGCTGGCCTTGGCGGGGCTGGGATCGCGGGGCGGGTGGTGGAAGAGCACGGTGACCGAGCCGACCGCCGGGTCCGCGGCCGCCGCGTCGAGCGTCTTCCGCAGCAGCTCCACCTGGTCGAACCCGCCGCCGCGCAGGGACCCGGTGGCCGTGCTCAGCGTGAGGAAGCGGGTGCCCCGGTGGTCGAAGACCCGCGAGGTGTCCCCGAACACGCTCCGGAAGTTGTCGATCGGCGCGCCCATGATCTCGTGGTTGCCGGGGACGTAGTAGTACGGCAGCTCGCCGCCCAGTTCCTCGTCCAGGATCCGCTTGGCCAGCGCGAAGTCCGCCGGGTAGGCGGTGTCCACGAAGTCCCCGTCGATGACCAGGAAGTCGGGCTTCGCCGCACGGATCTCGCGGAGCGTGCGGCGGGCCTGGGCGACCAGGTCGCTGTCCGGGTTCGCGGCCACGAACTGGGCGTCGGACATGACGGCGAAGCGCCAGGGCGCCCCGTCGACCGTGCCGTCGCGCAGCACCACCCGGTCGGTGATGTTCGGCTCCTCCGGCGCCTGCACCGTCGGGGGCACCCGGGCCACCAGGTCGTCGATGACGACCTCGCTCCGGTACTGCTTGGCCGGGTCGGTCTCGGCCACGTAGAACCGGCGCACCCGCACGGGGTACTGCACGCCGGGCGGGACGGTGAACTCGACGTAGCGCCAGCCGGTCCAGGTCAGGTAGGGGCCGCGCAGCACGAACTGGGTGTCCTGGGCGTCGTGGAGGTGCAGGCTGGGCCACTCCCCGGTGCCGTTGCCCTTGATCCACATGCCGAACGCCTGCGGCTGGCCGGGCACGTCGATCCAGGCCGGCGGGTCCGCGTACGCGGCGCGGGTGCCGGTGGACTGGCCGAAGTCGTACGACATCTTCAGGCCGGTGCCGGTGTGCCCCTCGGCCGGGGCGACCGCTCCGCTGGCCCGCGCCTGGCTGAACTTCCAGGAGGCGGCGTCGTCGAAGCCGGCCACCGGCACGTCGGTGAGCCCGACGGTGACCGGCAGCACGGTGGTCTTCGCGCCGACCCGGACGGTCACCAGCGCCGAGCCGGTGCCGCCGAGCGCCGTGACCGACAGGTTGCCGTCGGCCGTGGGGGTGACGGTGAGCAGGTCGTGGTCGTACTCCAGTTTCAGGTCGGCCGGTTCGATCGGCGCGGTGTTGCCCTCCGCGTCGTAGCCGACCACGCCGAACAGGCCGGTGTCGCCCTGCTGGTTGAGGCCGAGCCGGTCCACCGTGGAGTCGACGCGCTCCAGCGGGCCGAGCACGGTCAGGTCGAGGGTGCCGCGCGCCGCGCCGCGCCAGGCCGTGACGGTGCTGCGCCCGGCCTTGCCGGCCCGGAACACGCCGTCGTCCACGGTGCCCTGGGCGGCCGGGTTGGCCCGCCAGCGCGGCGTGCCGGCGGCCGGCCCGTACGTCTCGTCGTAGCCCGCCGCGCTGAGCCGGCGGGTGAGGCCGGGGAAGACCCGGTCGGGGCGGCCGCCCCGGATCGGGGCGACGCCCGGCGCGGCGGTGGGGTCGCTGGCGGTTTCCAGCCAGTAGCCGGTGAGCCGGCCGCTGCCCCGCGGGGCGTAGATGGCCAGGCCGTTCGGCACCGGCCGCTCGCTGCCGTCGGAGGGGCTGTTCTCCACCTGGACCGCCGCCGCGCCCGGCTCCCGGGCCAGCAGGGTGGAGGAGCCGCCGCCGTCGAGGTTGAGCGCGCTCCACGCGCCCAGCTCGACCATCATCCGGCCCATCTCGGTCTGGGTGACGCCCCGGCTGTCCACCTGCCGGCCGTCCACCGTCAGCATGATCATCCGGCGGCCGTCGGCGGAGAAGCCGACCGACGTGCGCGGGGCCAGGCTGCCGTCGGCGATGGTCTGCACCACGCCGTCGCGGACCAGCACACTGCCGCCGCCGACGGCGGCCCGCGGGCTGCTCCCGTCGGACGCCTTCGGCCGCCAGGTCAGGTCGACCGGGTCGCCGGGGCGCAGCGCGGCGAGCGCGTCCGCGCCGGCCTCACGGCCGAGGACGACCGAGGTCCCGGCCGGGATGGGGCCCTCCCCCGCCGTGGTGGCCACGGTCGCGACCCGGCCGCCGGTCACGGTCACCTCGACCACCCGCGCGGCGCCCTCGACGGCCCGCTTGCGGGTGTACGCCCCCCAGAGCGGGGTGAAGACGCCCACGCCGCCCGGCTGCACCATGTTGTTGAACTGGGTCAGCGGCACCGGCCCGGCGGGCAGGGTGGCGGTGCCCTCGAAGCCGACCTGGACGACCCGGCCGATCCCCTCGGCGCTGACCGCGGCGGCGTTGGTGTGCCCGGCCACCGGCGACTGCACCAGCTCGCCGGAGCGGATGCCGATGCCCTGCGCGGCGCCGGAGGCGTTGATGTCGAAGAAGTCGCCGTTGACGGCGGCCACCGCCCGGGAGCGGTCCACCGCCGCGCGCAGCGGCTCGTCGCGGGTGACCGCGCCGGAGTTGACGTAGTCGACGGTGACGCCACCGGAGAGGTCGGCCGTGAGGGCGTCGGCCCGCAACCAGCCGTCGGCGTCGTACCGGTCGAAGGAGGTCAGGTCGAGTCCGGGGGCGACCGGACGGGTGGTCTTCGCGGTCTCCAGGCCGCCGGCCGGCTCCACGCCGGCCTCGCCGGCGAGGGCGACGGCGGAATCGGGACGGGAGGAGGCGGGGGGCGCGTCCTCGGCCGGGGTGTGCGGCTGGGCCACGGCCGCCGCCGCACCGGGCGGGACCGGAGCGGCGAGGGTGAGCAGCGGCGTCAGCAGCAGGACGCCGGCGAGACGGGCGGATCGACTGCGGATTCGCATGGACCACAGTCAACCCGAGACTGAACAGAAGTTTCAATACCCTCCGGCTTAACCGAAGAAAAACTTCACGGCTCCCCCGCCCGGGTACGCGAAGAGGGGCACGGCCCGCAGGCCGTGCCCCTCTCCGGAACTCCTCAGATCACTCGCCCGGGGTGGACTTCGCGATCTGCATCAGGAACTCGATGTTCGTGCGGGACTGCTTGAGCCGGTCCAGCAGGAGGTCGAGCGCCGCCTGCGAGTCCAGCGAGTGCAGCACCTTGCGGAGCTTGTGGATGATCGCCAGCTCCTCCGGCGCGAGCAGGACCTCCTCCTTGCGGGTGCCGGAGGGGTTGATGTCGATCGCCGGGAAGACCCGCTTGTCGGCGATCTTCCGGTCCAGCTTCAGCTCGGCGTTGCCGGTGCCCTTGAACTCCTCGAAGATGACCGTGTCGGCCATCGAGCCGGTCTCCACCAGCGCGGTCGCGAGGATGGTCAGGGAGCCACCGTTCTCGATGTTCCGCGCCGCGCCCAGGAAGCGCTTCGGCGGGTAGAGCGCGGTGGAGTCGATACCACCCGACATGATCCGGCCGCTGGCCGGCGCCGCCAGGTTGTACGACCGGCCGAGGCGGGTCACCGAGTCGAGCAGCACGACCACGTCGTGGCCCAGCTCGACCAGGCGCTTCGCCCGCTCGATCGCCAGCTCCGCCACCGTGGTGTGGTCCTGCGGCGGACGGTCGAACGTGGCCGCGATGACCTCGCCCTTCACCGACCGCTGCATGTCGGTGACCTCTTCCGGCCGCTCGTCGACCAGCACCACCATGAGGTGGCACTCCGGGTTGTTGCGGGTGATCGCGTTCGCGATCGCCTGCAGCACCATCGTCTTACCCGCCTTCGGCGGCGAGACGATCAGCGCCCGCTGGCCCTTGCCGATCGGCATCACCAGGTCGATGACCCGGGTGGTCAGGATGTGCGGCTCGGTCTCCAGCCGCAGCCGCTCCTGCGGGTACAGCGGAGTGAGCTTGTAGAACTCCGGCCGGCGCTTCGCCTCGTCCGGCTCCATCCCGTTGATGGTGTCGAGCCGCACCAGCGGGTTGTACTTGTCCCGCCGCTGCTCGCTGCCACTGTCGCGGGCGGCCCGGACCGCGCCGGTGATCGCGTCACCGCGGCGCAGGCCGTACTTCTTGATCTGGGACATCGAGACGTAGACGTCGTTCGGGCCGGCCAGGTAGCCGGTGGTCCGGACGAAGGCGTAGTTGTCGAGCACGTCGATGATGCCGGCCACCGGGACGAGCACGTCGTCCTCGCCGACCTGCGGCTCGCGGCCGCCACCGTCGCCGCCCTCGGGGCGGTCGCCGCGGCCGCGCCGACGGTCCCGGAACCGGCTGCGCCGGCCGCGCCGGCCGCCGCCCTCGCCGTCGTCGTCACCGTCGTCGTTGCGCTCGGCGCGCTGGCCACGGTCGTTGCGGTCGCCCCGGTCGTTGCGCTCACCCCGGTCACCGCGCTCGCCCCGCTCGTTGCGCTCGCCCCGCTCGGCACGCTCGCCCCGCTCGTTGCGCTCGCCCCGGTCCGCCCGCTCGCCACGGTCGGCCCGCTCGCCACGGTCGGCGCGCTCGGCCCGCTCACCGCCGCGCTCGGCCCGCTCACCGCCGCGCTCGGCCCGCTCACCGCCGCGCTCGGCCCGCTCGCCGCCACGCTCGCGGCCCCGGCCCTCACCGCGCTCGGCCCGGTCACCGCCGCGCTCGGCCCGCTCGGCCCGCTCGCCCCGATCGGCACGCTCGCCGGTCTCGGCGGGAGCCTCCTCGGCACGCGTCTCGGCCGGTCGCGCCTCGGTGGTCGCGGCGGCCGCACGGCTCCGGCGGCTGCGGGTGCGGCCCTCGGTCGCCTCGGCGGCCGGCGCCGGCTCGGCGGCGCGACGCTCGGTCTCGGCCCGCTCCTCGCGGACCTCGGCGTGCACCTCCTCCCGGGCCGGAGCGGCCGCGGCCGCGACCTCGGCCCGCGGTCGAGGGGTTCCGGCGGCGGCGCCGCCCTGCCGCTCGGTGATCGCGCTGATCAGCTCGCCCTTGCGCATGCGAGCCGTACCGGAGATACCGAGCGACGCGGCCAGGCTCTGGAGCTCAGGCAGCAGCATCGCCGACAGGCCGGTGCCGCTGCGCCGACGGCGTGTGGGGGCGGCAGTGGTGGCATCGCCAGCGACGTTGGAAACATCCGACGTCACGTCGGTGGTGTCGCTCAATGGATTCCTTCCCTCGATAGGCCGGGGCTGCCCGGAGTCGAGAACAGGTGGCCGGGCGGCCTCGGTGCACCCGCCTCGCATGGACGCGTCGCGGGAGTCTGTGACACAGCAGCCGGTCGGTTTCCCGACTCACCAACATCGGTGAGCAGGTCTCGCCGTCTGCGGCGACCTGTGGAAACTGCGGCGCGGCGTGGGCCTTTGGCAGGGGTGACGGGCTGACCGCCGAGAGCTTCGGGGGTGCGCCGACCCGCAGGAGATCGCATGCTTCGCGGCTGTGCTAGGTGTAGAGCGTAATCAACTCTTCCGACCTGCGGCAACAGGGTCCCGCTCGGCGTGTCCCAGTCTACCCCGGGCAACCCGGGCACCGCTGACGTCTATCGGCAACTCCCACCGACGCCAATCTGTTCCCGCCTGGAATCCCGCGGGGACCTGGGACAACGCCAGCACGGTCGGCCCCGCCCCACTCACCACAGCCGCCACACCCGCCGCACGGAGCGCGACCACCAGGGCGGCGGTGGCCGGCATCCCCTCGGCCCGGTAGTCCTGGTGCAGCCGGTCGACGGTGGCCGGCAGCAGCAGTCCCGGATCGGCGGTCAGCGCGTGCACCAGCAGCGCGGCCCGGCCCGCGGTCAGCGCCGCGTCGCCGTGCGGCACCGTCGCCGGCAGCGCCGCCCGGGCGACCGAGGTCAGCCCGCGCTCGCCCGGGACGAAGACGGTGGGCCGGACCGCCTCGGCCACGGGCAGGGTGACCGCCCGGGCGCCGGCCGGCTCGGTCCAGGCGACCGTGAAGCCGCCGAGCAGGCAGGGCGCCACGTTGTCGGGGTGACCCTCCAGCTCCGAGGCGAGCCGGAGCGCGGCGGCGTCGTCCAGCCGCGCCGCGCCGTCGGCGACCAACGCCCGGGCCAGCAGGACCCCGGCCACGATGGCCGCCGAGGAGGACCCGAGACCGCGCGCCTGCGGGATCCGGTTGACGCACTCCAGCGCCAGCCCGGCCGGCTGCGCGCCGAGCACGTCGAAGGCCGCCCGCATGGCGGTCACCACCAGGTGGCGGTCGTCGCCGGGCAGCTCGCCGGCGCCCTCCCCGGTCACCGCCACCCGTACGCCGCCATCGGTCACCTCGGCCGCCACGTCGTCGTGCAGCCCGAGGGCCAGCCCGAGCGAGTCGAAGCCCGGGCCGAGGTTCGCGCTGGTCGCGGGCACCCGGACCCGGACCGGCCCGGAGGTGAAAGTCGTCGGCACGGGCTCATGCTAGGGCCCGGCCCCGACAGCGCGCCGGATCGCCCGGACCGTGGGAAGGGCGATCCCCACTCACGGGGTGCGGCAGGTCTCCGGTTCCTCGACCGGGTCGGTGAGCGACAGCCGCCGGGTGGCGAGCCGCCAGCCCACCGCGTAGACGACCGTGACCAGGCCGCAGCCGGCCAGCACGACGCGCTCGTCGACCGTGTCGACCACCAGCGCCACGACCAGCTGGCTGACCGAGATGGCCAGGGTCGCCAGCATCATGTCGGTGGCGAAGACCCGCCCGCGCAACCGGTCCGGCACCTCGCCCTGCAGGGCGTAGTTGGACAGCACCCAGTTGCTGCCGCCGCCCAGGTGGGCCAGAAAGACCAGGACCAGCGCCAGCGGGAACCAGTCCACCGCCGAGACCCCGAGGTAGGCCAGGCCGTAGAGGGACATCGACAGGGCCAGGCCGGTGAGCAGCCAGGCGCGGTTGCTGAGCACCCGGCGCATCAGGATCGGGCCGACCAGCGCGCCCGCGCCGCGCGAGGCGAAGAGCAGGCCGGTGCCGATGGCGCCGACCCCGTACAGCCCGGCGAGCAGCGGGAAGACGGTCAGCACGCCGTTGCCCAGGCCGACCGCCGACTTCACGGTGACCAGGGCGAGCACCCGCGGCCGGTGCGCGATGTAGCCGAGCGCCTCGCGGATCGCCGCCCAGGTGCGCGGGACGGCCGCCGCCGGGTCGCGGGGCGCCTGCAACGGCCGGCGGATCCGCGCGGCCAGGCCCGCGGCCCCGGCCAGGCCGACCGCCGCCACCCAGAAGCTGGTGTACGGGCCGGCGGCGGCGCTGAGCATGCCCCCGAGCGAGGCGCCGACCACGGTCATCGTGCCCCAGGCCGAGCCGGCGATCGCGTTGCCGGCGGCCAGGTCGGCCGGGTCGAGCACGTTGGGCAGGGCGGCCTGGGCGGCCGGCGAGTAGAACGCCTTGGCCACCGCCACGGCGGCGATCGACACGAGGGCCAGCCAGGCGGTGCCGGCGCTGCGGACACCGAGCAGCAGCAGGATGCCGGCCAGCGCCGCGAGGTTGGCCACCATCATGATCTTCCGGCGGTCGAACCGGTCGGCGATGGTGCCGGTGTACGGGAGCAGCAGGGCGGTCATGCCGGTGTCCACGGCGAGCACCAGCGCCCCCCACACCCCGCTGCCGGTCAGCTCGGGCAGGAGCACCAGCAGCGGCACCATGACGAACCAGTCGGCGCCGAAGACCACCAGCTCGGCGAGGAAGAGGTTGCGGAAGTCGCGGTTGCGGGCGAGGACCGAGACGGTGGGTGACACGCCGGAACCCTATCGGGCCGCCCCCAGGGTGGCAGCGCGGCGGAGCAGTTCGGAGACGGTGACGAAGGTGTAGCCGCGGGCGCGCAGCCCGCTGATCATGTCGGGCAGGCCGCCGAGCGCGACCAGCCGCCGCTCGGGGCCGACGTCGTGACCGAGCAGGATGGTGCCCGGCCGCACGTCGGCGACGATCCGCCGGGCGTGCCCGGCCGGGTCGTGCGGGTATTCCGCCTCGACCATCTGGAGCGTCCAGAGGACCAGCCGGTAGTTGAGCCGGGCGGCGGCGTGGAGGACCGCGCCGCCCAGGTGCCCCCAGGGCGGGCGGAGCAGCCGGGGCGCCACCCCGGTGGCCGCCGCGATGGCCTCGTGGCTGCGGCGCAGGTCGTCGTACGCCGTGTGGGCGTCCATCCGGGCCAGGTCGTGGTGCGCCCAGCTGTGGTTGCCCACCTCGTGCCCGCCCAGCCGGTCGCGGACCAGCGCGGCGTGCCGGCGGGCCCGCTCCCCGACCAGGAAGAAGGTGGCCGGCACCCGGTGCTCGGCCAGGGTGTCCAGCACCATGGGGGTCCACTGTGGCTGCGGCCCGTCGTCGAACGTCAGCGCCACCAGCGGGTCGCCGGTGCGGACCGCCCAGACGACCTCGACCCCGCCGCCGCCCACCTGCTGGTAGCGGCTGCCCAGGGTGGCGCTGGCCGGCCCACCGGCCAGCGGGAGGCGGCGGTCGGCGATCCAGGTGGTCTGCGCGGTCCCGGCGACCCCCAGCGCGGCGCCGCCGGCCAGCAGCGCGGTGCGGCGCAGCAACCTGCGCCTGCCCCACCGGGCCACGCCGTCCGCCATCGCCCCGCTCCCGCTCCGGCCGGCCGCCGCCGGCACGGCGGGACGGGCCGGCACTCACCGTAGGTGTCAGCTCACTCACCGTACCGCCCGCGGGATGGTTTCCACCGTCCCCCGGAAAGGGAGAGGTGGCCGTCCCGCGCGGGGACGGCCACCTCTCGCCGGATCCGGCGGTTACTCCGTCGGCGGGAGCGGGGACCGGCGACTCTTCGGCAGGCGCAGCACCTCGAACTGGTCCGTACCGTCGACCAGCGCGGCCGACGGGCGGGCCGGCGGCTCGGCGAGCGGGGCGGCGGCCTCGGCCGGGCCCGCCCCGCCCCCCACGGTCACCGGCGCCGGCGCCGGCGGCTCGACGGGCGCCGGCGTGCCGCGCCGGCGGGCCCGGCGCTCGCGGAAGGACTCCTTGGTGCGCTCCACCATCGTGTAGAGGGTCGGCACCAGGATCAGCGTGAGCAGCGTCGAGCTGAGCAGGCCGCCGATCACGACGACGGCCAGCGGCTTCGAGATGAAACCGCCCTCGCCGGTCAGGCCGAACGCCATCGGGAGCAGCGCGAACACGGTGGCGACCGCGGTCATGAGGATCGGCCGCAGCCGGCGCCGGCCGCCCTCGACCACCGCCTCGGTCACGCCCATGCCCTGCCCGCGGTACTGGTTGATCAGGTCGAGCAGCACGATCGCGTTGGTCACCACGATGCCGACCAGCATGAGCACGCCGATCAGCGCCGGCACGCCCAGCGGGGTCCCGGTGAGCAGCAGCAGCCCGATGGCGCCGGTCGCCGCGAACGGCACCGAGATCAGCAGGATCAGCGCCTGGGTCAGGCTACGGAACGTGCCCACCATGATCAGGAAGACGATGGCGATCGCGGCCAGCACGGCCAGCCCCAGGTCGGCGAAGGCGTCGGCCTGGTCCGCGCTGACCCCGCCGATGACGAACGTCGCGCCCGGCACGTCCAGCGCGTCCAGCTTCTTCTGCAACTCCTGCGTGGTGGCGCCCAGGTTCGAGCCGGTCGCCGTGCCGGTCACCGACACGCTCCGCTCGCCGTCGATCCGGCTCACCTGCTGCGGGCCCTCGACCTGGTTGACGTCGGCGATGTCGTCCAGTTTCACCGGGCCCACCGGCAGCGCCCGCAGCTCGGCCACGCTCAGCGGCGGCCGGGCCCCGGTGCTCAGCACCACGTCCTGCGGGGTGCCGTCCAGGGTGACCTGGCCGAGCGGCGCCCCCCGGTACGCCTGGGCGACCACCTGCCCCACGGCGGCCTCGGTCAGCCCGGCGCGCGCCGCGGCGACCCGGTCCACGGTCACCTCCACCCGGGGCACCCGGGTGGCCAGGCCGGTGGTGACGTCCTCGACGCCCGACGTGCCGGCCATCGTTTCCCGGGCGGCCTCGGCCGCGCGGGTCAGCGTGTCCTGGTCGGCGGCCTGCACGACCACCTCGAGCTGGTTGGCGGAGGCGTTCTGCCCGCCGCCGAAGGTCAGCTCGCCCGCCTCCGGGCCGAGCCGGTCGAACTCCGTGCGCAGCTTCTCGCGGACCTCGGTTGCGTCCGTGTCGTCGGTGAGCGCCAGCGACCAGGAGGCGGTGTCGTTGCCGCCGCCCGCCCACGGGTTGTCGCCACCACCCGCGCTGACCTGGTACGTCGCCACCCCCGGCGTACGCCGGAGGATCTCCTCCACCCGGGCGGCGGCCTGGTCGGTGCCGGTCAGCCCGGTGCCCGCCGGCAGCTCCTGCTGGATGGCCAGGGTGTCCTGGCCGGAGTCGTCCAGGAAGTTGGTCTCCAGCTTCTGGGCGAGGCCGAACGTGCCGAAGAGCACGAGCAGGCCCAGCGCCACGGTCGCCCAGCGGGTGCCGCGGGACCGGGTGGCGAAGCCGATCACCGGCAGGTAGCCCCGCTGCAACGGGCTGCGCAGCTCCTTCTCGGCGGCGGCGTGCCGCGCGGCGGCCTCGTCGGCCCCACCGCGCGGCGGCTTGAGGAACCAGTACGCCAGCACCGGGATCACGGTCAGCGAGACCAGCAGCGAGGCGAGCAGGGCCACCGTCACGGTGATCGCGAACGGCGCGAAGAGCTGCCCCACGAAGCCGCCCACCAGGGCGATCGGCGCGAAGACGGCGACCGTGGTGAGGGTCGAGGCGGTCACCGCGCCGGCCACCTCACGGACGGCGGCCAGGATGGCGTCCCGCTTCGGCTCGCCGTACTCCAGGTGTCGCTTGATGTTCTCCAGCACCACGATGGAGTCGTCCACCACCCGGCCCACGGCGATGGTCAGCGCGCCGAGAGTGAGCAGGTTCAGCGAGTAGTCGCCGGCCCACAGCACGATCAGCGCGACCAGCACGGACAGCGGGATGGAGACCGCGGTCACCACGGTCGAGCGGACCGAGAGCAGGAAGACCAGGATGACCACGACCGCCATGAGCAGGCCGAGCAGGCCCTCGGTGGTGAGGCTCTCGATGGACCGCTCGACGAACGGGGCCTGGTCGAAGACGACCGTCAGGTCGGCGCCGGAGGCGGCCTCCAGCTCGTCCAGGCGGTCCCGGATGTCGTGCGAGATGGCCACCGCGTTGCCGTCGGGCGAGGCGGTGACGGCGATGCCGAGGCTGGGCTTGCCGTTGGTGCGGGTGAAGCCGGTGGCCGGGGCGAGCTGCTGCTCCACCCGGGCCACGTCGCCGAGGCGCACCGGAGCGGCGGGTGCGGTGCTGAGCACGATCCCGCGCAGGTCGTCGACGCTGCGGATGGGGGTGCCGACCTGCACCGGCAGCGAGCGGCCGCCGTCGGTCAGCGCGCCGGCCGGCAGCGCCACGCCGTTGGTCTTCAGCGCCTGGGCGATCGCGGTCGGCGCCAGCCGGGCCGCGGCCAGCTTCGCCGGGTCGGGAACGATCGTCACGACCTGGTCGCGGGCACCGGTCACGTCGACCGTGCGGACCCCGTCCAGCCCCTCCAGCTCGGGTACGACCGTGGCGCGCAGCTTCTCGGCCAGGGCCCGCTCGTCGGCGCCGCCGGTCGCGGCGACCACCACGGCGGGCAGGTCGTCGGTGCTGCCGGCGATCACCTGCGGGTCGACGCCCTCGGGGAGCTGGGCGTCGATGCGGCTCAGCGCGGTCTGCATCTTGTTGACCACGTCGTCCAGGTCGGTGCCGAACTCGTACTGCACCTGGACGGTGGCGGAGCCCTCGCGCGAGGTGGAGGTGACCTTCTCCAGCCCCGGGATGCCCTGGAGGCTGTTCTCGATCGGCTCGGCGACCTGGGCCTCGACGATCTCCGGCGCGGCGCCCGGGTACGGCGCCACGATGAACGCGGCGGGGAACTCCAGCGACGGCAGCAGCTGCTGCTTCAGCGACGGCACGGCGAACGCCCCGAACGCCGTGGTCACCAGCGCGATGAGGGCGATCAGCCCCCGGTTGGCGAGACTGAATCTGGCGAGCAGCGACATGGGCGTTACTCACTCCTGGAAAGGGGTGTACGGGGTGGCCCGAGTCTGCCGCACGCGATCACGCTCCCACCCACTGGCCCCGGCCGGCGTGACGCCGCCCGTTCCGGCCGGCGCGGAAGGAGTCAGACCAGGTCGAGGGAGCGGGCCGCGGCGAGGGCGTCGTTGGCGATGGTCAGCGGGGAGGGGGCCGTGGAGATGGCCCACTCCGGGTCCTTGAGGCCGTGGCCGGTCACCGTGCAGACCACGGTGGCGCCCGCCGGCACCCGACCGGCGGCGGCCTGCTGGAGCAGGCCGGCCACGCTGGCCGCGCTGCCCAGCTCGACGAAGACGCCGACCTCGCGGGCCAGCAGCCGGTACGCCGAGAGGATCTCCCGGTCGGTGACCGCCGAGATCGACCCGCGGGAGGCGTCGCGGGCGTCGATGGCCTTGGTCCAGCTCGCCGGGTTGCCGATCCGGATGGCGGTGGCGATGGTGGACGGCTCCGGGACCACCTGACCGGTGACGATCGGCGCAGCGCCGGCCGCCTGGAAGCCGTACATCTTCGGGGCCTTCGTGGCGTTGCCGTCGCGCAGGTCCTCCGAGTAGCCCATCCAGTAGGCGGAGATGTTGCCGGCGTTGCCGACCGGCAGGCAGTGGATGTCGGGGGCGTCGCCGAGCGCCTCGACGATCTCGAACGCGGCGGTCTTCTGCCCGTGCAGCCGGTCGATGTTGACGGAGTTGACCAGCGCGACCGGGTAGTCCTGGGCGAGCTTGCCGGCGAGCGCCAGGCAGTCGTCGAAGTTGCCCTGCACCTGGAGCAGCTTCGCGCCGTGCACCAGCGCCTGGGCGAGCTTGCCCAGCGCGATCTTGCCCTGCGGCACGAGCACGGCGCAGGTGATCCCGGCGCGGGCCGCGTACGCGGCGGCGGAGGCGCTGGTGTTGCCCGTGGAGGCGCAGATGATCGCCTTGTCACCGGCCTCGACGGCCTTGGAGACGGCGACCGTCATGCCCCGGTCCTTGAACGAGCCGGTCGGGTTCGCGCCCTCGACCTTGAGCCACACATCGGCGCCGACCCGGGTGGAGAGCACGGGCGCCGGCAGCAGCGGCGTGTTCCCCTCGTGCAGGGTGACGACGGGAGTGGCGTCGGTGACCGGCAGCCGGTCGCGGTACGCCTCGATCAGACCCCGCCACATGTCGCGCTCCTCGCCTCTGCCGCCCCGGTCGCCGCGGGGCCCCTACCAGCGTGGACCAGCCTTCCCGACCGGCCGCCGGCACACCTCCGGTTAACCATCAGGCGGGACGGTCGGCTACGCCCCGCCCTCGACCCGCAGCACGCTCGTCACCGAGCGGACGATGTCCAGCCCGCGCAGCTCTCCGACGGTGGCCGCGAGCGCGGCGTCCGGCGCCACGTGGGTCACGATGACCAGCTCGGCGTCGGCGCCGCCGCCGGCCGGGCCCTGCCGCACGGTGGCGATGGAGACCTCGTGCCGGGCGAAGACCCCGGCCACCGCCTCCAGCACACCCGGCCGGTCGGCGACGTCCAGGCTGATGTGGTAGCGGGTGAGCGCCTCGCCCATCGGCCGCACCGGCAGGTCCGCGTACGCCGACTCGCTGGCCGCGTGCACGCCGGCCAGGCGATTGCGGGCCACCGCCACGACGTCGCCGAGGACCGCGCTGGCGGTGGGCGCGCCGCCGGCGCCCCGGCCGTAGAACATGAGCTGCCCGGCCGCCTCGGCCTCGACGAACACGGCGTTGAACGCGTCGCCGACGCCCGCGAGGGGGTGGGCCAGCGGGATCATGGCCGGGTGCACCCGGACGCTGACCGTCTCGCGCCCGGCCGCGTCGGCGCCCCGGGCGGCGATGCAGAGCAGCTTGATGGTGCAGCCCATGGCCTTGGCGCTGGCCACGTCGGCGGCGGTCACCTCGGTGATGCCCTCGCGGTGCACGTCGGCGGCGGTGACCCGGGTGTGGAACGCCAGCGAGGCGAGGATGGCGGCCTTCGCGGCGGCGTCGAAGCCCTCCACGTCGGCCGTCGGGTCGGCCTCCGCGTACCCCAGTTCGGTGGCCTCCTCCAGGGCCTCGGCGAAGCCCGCGCCGGTGGCGTCCATGGCGGAGAGGATGAAGTTGGTGGTGCCGTTGACGATGCCGGTGACCCGGTTGATCCGGTCGCCGTGCAGCGACTCGCGCAGCGGCCGCAGCAGCGGGATGGCACCGGCGACGCTCGCCTCGTAGTAGAGGTCGGCCCCGCCCTCGGCGGCCGCGTCGTGCAGCGTCGCGCCGTCCTCGGCGAGCAGCGCCTTGTTGGCGGTGACCACGCTCTTGCCGGCGCGCAGCGCCTCGACCAGCCAGGTGCGGGCCGGCTCGATCCCGCCGACGACCTCGACCACGACGTCCACGTCGTCCCGCTTGATCAGGCCGAGCGGGTCGGTGGTGAACAGGGCGGGGTCGACCGGCAGGTCACCGCGGTCCCGGCCGACCCGGCGGACGGCGATGCCGGCGATCTCCAGCGGGGCGCCGATCCGGGCGGCGAGGTCGGCCGACTGCTCGTGGAGCAGCCGCACCACGTCGCTGCCGACCGTGCCGCAGCCGAGCAGGGCCAAGCGAACGGGTGAGGTCATCCCACATCCAATGCGAGCAGGTCGTCTTCGGTCTCCCGGCGGACGATCAGCCGCGCCCGACCGTCGCGGACGGCGACGACCGGGGGCCGCGGGACATGGTTGTAGTTGCTGGCCATGCTCCGGCAGTAGGCCCCGGTGCCGGGCACCGCGACAAGATCTCCGGGCTGCACGTCGGCGGGCAGGAATTCATCCTTCACCACGATGTCCCCGGACTCACAGTGCTTTCCCACCACGCGGGCGAGCATCGGCTCGGCGGCCGAGGCCCGGTTGGCGACGGTCGCCGAGTAGGACGCGTCGTAGAGCGCGGTGCGGATGTTGTCGCTCATCCCCCCGTCGACACTGACATAAGCACGACCGTCCGCTGCGCCGCCGCCAGTGCCGCCGAGCGGCACGGACTTGACGGTGCCCACCTCGTAGAGGGTGAACACGGCCGGCCCGACGATGGCGCGGCCCGGCTCGATGGACAGGTGCGGCACGGCCAGGTTCTCCGCCGCGCACTCCCCGTCGACGATCTTGCGCAGCCGCTTGGCCAGGTCGTGCGGGGCCGCCGGGTCGTCCTGCGTCGTGTACGCGATGCCGAAGCCGCCGCCCAGGTCCAGCTCGGGCAGCTCCACCCCGCGCGCGTCGCGGATCTGCGCCTGGAGGGCGAGCACCCGGCGGGCCGAGACCTCGAAGCCGCTCGCGTCGAAGATCTGCGAGCCGATGTGCGAGTGCAGCCCGCGCAGCTCCAGCACGTCCTCGTCGAGGATCTTGAAGGCGGCCGCCGCGGCCGCACCGCCCGCGAGGGAGAAGCCGAACTTCTGGTCCTCGTGCGCGGTGGCGATGAACTCGTGGGTGTGCGCCTCCACACCGACGGTCACCCGGACCAGCACCTTCGGGCGCACCCCGCGCTCGCGGGCGAGCGCGGTGAGCCGGTCGATCTCGGCGAACGAGTCGACGATGATCCGGCCCACCCCGGCGTCCACGGCCCGGGTCAGCTCGGTCACCGACTTGTTGTTGCCGTGGAAGCCGATCCGCTCCGGCGGCATACCGGCCGACAGGGCGGTGGCCAGCTCACCCCCGGTGCAGACGTCGAGGAACAGGCCCTCCTCGGCGATCATCCGGACCACCGCCCGGCAGAGGAACGCCTTGCCGGCGTAGTAGACGTCGGCGTCCGGGAAGGCGTCCCGGAACTCGCGGCTGCGCGCGCGCAGGTCGTCCTCGTCCAGCACGTACACCGGGGTGCCGAACTCGGCGGCCAGGTCGCGGACGTCCAGGCCCGCGACGGTGAGCGCGCCACTCGCGCCGCGCGCCACGTGGCGCGGCCACAGCAGCGGGACCAGGTCGTTGACGTCGACCGGGGGACGCAGCCAGGCCGGCCCCCGGTTGCCGATGTCGCCGTGCAGGGCACCGGCCTCGTGCGCCCGCATTACATCCGCTCCGGGGCCGAGACGCCGAGCAGGCGCAGGCCGTTGGCGATGACCACCCGGGTGGCGTCGTTGAGCCAGAGCCGGGCCCGGTGCAGGTCGGTGATCTCCTCGTCGCCGCGCGGCAGGATCCGGCAGTTGTCGTAGAACCGGTGGTAGGACTGCGCCACCCGCTGCTCCAGGTAACGGGCCACCCGGTGCGGCTCGCGCAGCTCCGCGGCGGTGGCGACCACGGCGGGGAACTCGGCGAGCGCCTTGAGCAGCTCGTTCTCCTTCTCGTGGGCGAGCAGCTCCGGGCGGAACCCGTCGGCGTCGCCCCGGGTCAGTCCCACCTCGGCGGCGTTGCGGCCCACGCTGGCGGTCCGCGCGCCGACGTACTGCACATAGAAGACCGGGTTGTCGTTCTTCGCCCGGGTCCACAACTCCACGTCGATGTCGATCGGCGAGTCGCTGGAGTAGCGGGCCAGCGCGTAGCGGGAGGCGTCCACGCCGATGGCGTCGACCAGGTCCTCCAGGGTGACCACGGTGCCGGCCCGCTTGCTCATCCGCACCGGGGCGCCGTCGCGGAGGAGGTTGACCAGCTGGCCGATGAGGATCTCCAGGTTGCGGTCCGGGTCGTCGCCGAAGCAGGCGGCCATGGCCTTCATCCGGCCGATGTAGCCGTGGTGGTCGGCGCCCAGCATGATCACCACGCGCTCGAAGCCGCGCTCGCGCTTGTCCAGGTAGTAGGCGCAGTCGGCGGCGAAGTAGGTCCACTCGCCGTTGGACTTGCGCAGCACCCGGTCCTTGTCGTCGCCGAAGTCGGTGGTGCGCAGCCAGGTGGCGCCCTCGGACTCGTAGAGGTGGCCCTGCTCACGCAGCCGGTCGAGCGCCTTGTCCAGCTCACCCCGGTCGTGCAGGTCCTTCTCGTTGAAGTAGGTGTCGAACTCCACGCCGAAGTCGCGCAGCGACGACTTGATCTCGGCGAACATCAGCTGGACGCCCTCGACCCGGAACACCTCCTGGGCCGCGGCCTCGTCGAGGTCGAGCACCTCGGGCCGGCGCTTCACGACCTCGGCGGCGATCTCCGCGATGTACGCGCCGCCGTAGCCGTCCTCGGGGGCCGGCTGGCCCTGGGCGGCGGCGAGCAGCGAGCGGGCGAACCGGTCGATCTGCGAGCCGGCGTCGTTGAAGTAGTACTCGGTGCCCACGTCGGCGCCGGTCGCGCGGAGCAGTCGGCTGAGCGCGTCGCCGACGGCCGCCCAGCGGACCCCGCCGATGTGCACCGGGCCGGTCGGGTTCGCCGAGACGAACTCCAGGTTGATCCGCTGGCCGGCGAGGGTGTCGCTGCCGCCGTACGCCGGGCCGGCCTCGACGATGACCTTGGCGAGCTGGCCGGCGGCGGCCGCGTCGAGCCGGATGTTGAGGAAGCCCGGGCCGGCGATCTCCACCGACTTGATCCCCGGCGCCCTGCCCAGCTGGTCGGCGAGGGCGGCGGCGAGCTCTCGCGGGGGCACGCCGACCTTCTTGCTGAGCTGCAGCGCCAGCGTCGAGGCGTAGTCGCCGTGCTCGGGGCTGCGGGGTCGCTCGACGGTGGTCTGCGCGGGCAGCGCGGAGCGGTCCAGGCCCCGGTCTTCGAAGACGGCGTGGGCTGCGGCGAGGACGACCTCGGCGAGTTCTGCGGGAGTCACCGAACCATGTTATCGGGGGTAGACTCGGTCCCCGCGGCGGCGACCCAGCATGTGAACCGGCCCCGCGGCTCCCCTGACCGACCGACCTGACGAGGCACGATGAGCATCAGCACCCCGGGCGGCCCGGAGCGCCGCCCGACCGTGGTCAGCACCGGCAAGAAGCCGGCGGCCGGCCGGCCGGCGGCTGCCGACAAGCCCTCCGGCGGCCGGACCGCGGCCGGCAAGGGCGCCTCGCGGCAGACCGGCGGCAAGGGCCGCAAGCCGGTCACCCCGGTGAAGGTGACCCAGGGTCGCGCGTGGGGTCCGATCGCCCTCTTCGTCGCGGTCGGCGTGCTGGCCGTCGGCATCATCGGCGTCGGCGCGTGGGCGGTCTACCAGGGCGCCCAGCCGTGGGAGAAGCGGGCCGACGCGATCAACGGCATCGTCGACTTCCGCAAGAAGGACAAGGACCTGGTCAAGGGCGGCCAGCACCAGCCGGGCCCGATCAAGTACGACGTGCTCCCGCCGGTGGGTGGCCCGCACAACCAGGCCTGGCAGAACTGCATGGGCGACGTCTACGACGCCCCGATCGCCAACGAGCACGCGGTGCACAGCCTGGAGCACGGCACGGTCTGGATCACCTACCGCCCTGACCTGCCCGCCGACCAGGTGGCGAAGCTCAAGGCCAAGGTGCAGGGCAAGGAGAAGCTGATGCTCAGCCCGTTCGAGGGGCTGGACAAGCCGATCTCGCTCCAGGCCTGGGGCTTCCAGCTCAAGGTCGACAACGCCGACGACGGCCGGATCGACGACTTCATCAAGACGCTGCGCGTGAACGCCTCCGTGGAGGGCCCGACGGCGCTCTGCGACCAGGGCGTCACCGCCACCGGCACCACCCCGCGCGACAACCTGGGCAACAACATGCCCGAGCAGCCGACCCAGTGAGGACGCCGCGATGAGCGCCGCCGCGACCACGGACTCCGACCTCGACGAGGCCCCGGTCACCGACCCCGGTGACCGGGGGGTCGCGCGGCGCTTCGGCGTCCTGGCCCTGGCGGCCGCCGTCGTGGTGGGTCTCCTCCTCGGGTACGCGGGCGGCCTGCTCACCCCGACGTTCACCCGTCCGGGCGACAGCTCGGCGGAGGCCGGCTTCGCCCGGGACATGACCGCCCACCACGCCCAGGCGGTCGCGATGGGGCTGCTGGCGTTCCGGCAGGGCCAGGACCCGGAGGTACGCCAGATCGGCGGCGACATCGCCACCGGGCAGCAGGGTGAGATCGGCACCATGCAGACCTGGCTGCGTTCCTGGAAGCTGGACCCGACCGGCGACGAGCCGCCGATGGCCTGGATGTCGGACGGCCCCGGCCTGGTGAAGAACGGCCTCATGCCGGGCATGGCCACTCCGGAGGAGATGGCGAAGCTGCGGGGCGCCACCGGCCGCGAGTTCGACGTGCTGTTCCTGCAGATGATGATCCGGCACCACGTCGGCGGGGTGCACATGATCGACGGGATCCTCGACCAGGGGCACGACGACGACGTGCTGAAGGTCGCCCAGGTCATGAAGAACACCCAGCAGAACGACCTGACGAACCTCTCGGCCGCGCTCAAGCGCCTGGGCGGCACGCTGTAACACCCCGCTCGTTCCGGAGGGCCCGCGTCGTGCGCGACGCGGGCCCTTCGCGTACCTCGGGCCGAGTTCCGTCCGTTATGCCGGTTTATAACGGTTTGGGTCATACAACCCATTGCACTGCTTGGAGACTTTTCTCCACACATATCGTGACCAGTTGCGATTCGGGCTCGTTGCGAAAGACGTGGGGGTTGCACTCAGAGACGCAGGGCGGTCGGTGACCAGCTGGTGCCGACGCCACACCATCGGCGGTGACGGGGCGGTGGCAGCCGTCCGTCGCGGACTGCGGCAGGGCGAGCCGGGAACGCTCAGCCGCGAACAGGAACTCGAACTGATCGACGTGCTCCGGGGCGTCCACCCCGACGAGTTCGGCCTGGACGAGGAGCTCTGGACGCGACAGAGCCTCACCACGCTGATCGAGCGCCAGTTCGAGCTGACCATGGACGCCGGCACGGTCGGGGCGTACCTGCGGGCCTGGGGGTTGGGTCCGCGGGAGCCCCGGGAGCGGGCCTGCGGGCTCTGCGTGGGCGCCGTCGAGCGCTGGGTACGCAGCGAGTACCCGTCGATCACGCGGGCCGCCCAGGAGCACGCCGCGGAGGTCTACTGGATCGGCCGCGTACGCCTGCGCGGCACCATGCCGGCGGCCGACGTGATCTCCGCGGTCTCGTCCCGCGGCCGGGTGCGCTTCATGATCACGACGCCGTCGGTGGACCCGCCGCTCCCCCGCGACTTCGTGCTGCGGCTCAGCGGCGCCGAGGAGCGCACCGTGCACCTGATCGTCGACGGTTCCTGGCCCCGCAACGAGTGGCCCCGCCGCCTGCCGCGCCGCATCGTCCTGCACCCGCTGCCGAGCTGCGGGCGCCCCGTCGCCGCCGCCTGACCCGCCGGATACCGATTCGGTGATCCGGGAAGGGGTTTGCTACTCTTCTCGGGTCGCTGAGCCCCCGTAGCTCAGGGGATAGAGCACCGCCCTCCGGAGGCGGGGGCGCAGGTTCGAATCCTGCCGGGGGCACAGACACGAAAAAGCCCGGGCCGCTGGCCCGGGCTTTTCGCTTCTCAGCCGGCCTCGCGGCGGGCCTTCGCGCGGCGCTTGCCCTCGTGCATGGCCTGCACCCGGGCCACCGGGATGCTCCGCCCCTCGGCGACCAGTTCCTCCGGCAGCCGCTGCGGCGCGGGCAGCGCCTCCGCCCACGGGTCCCGGTCGCCGAGCAGCCCCGGCACCGTCCGCACGGTGAAGTCGGCCGGGGTGGCCGCCTCGACGTCGGCCCAGCCGACCGGGTACGACACCGGCGTGCCGGGCCGGATGCGCGGGCTGTACGCGGCCACCACGGTCGCACCGTAGGACCGGGTGGAGTCGACGAAGACCCGGCCGCCCCGGTCCTCGACGATGAAGGCGGTGGTGGCCAGCGCCGGGTCGAGCCGCTCGGCGCGGGCGGCGAGGGCCCGGGTCGCCGCGGCGGCCTCCTCGGCCGTCGTCGCCGGGTCCACCGGCACGATCACGTGCAGGCCCTTCGCCCCGCTGGTCTTCACGGCACCGGCCAGCCCCACGTCGGTGAGGGCCTGCCGGACCAGCAGCGCGGTGCGGACCGCCATGCCGAACGCGTCGCCCGGCGGCGGGTCCAGGTCGAGCACCAGATGCGTGGGGTGCTCGGGGTGGCCCGCGTGGCCCAGCGTCGGGTGGTACTCGACCGCCCGCTGGTTGGCGAACCAGAGCAGCGTGCGCCGGTCGTCGCAGAGGGCGTACGAGATGTCGCGGTGCGAGGCCTCCGCCCAGACGGAGGTGCGGCGGACCCAGTCCGGTGTGTACTTCGGCAGGTTCTTCTGCATGAACGGGTCCTGGCCGGGCCGCACCCGGACCACCGACAGTGGCCGGTCCCGCAGCCCGGGGAGGATCCGCTCGTGGACGGCGTCCAGGTAGTCGACCAGGTCGCGTTTGGTCGCCCCGGCCCCGTCGAACAGCGGCTGGTCCAGGTTGGTCAGCGACACCCCGGCCCGGGTCTCGTCAGCGGCGCCCATCCGCCCACCTTCCCGGGCCGGGCGCGGGTCGGCAACCCCGACACGGATTCCCGGCGGTATGCGGTCGCCCCGGCCCGGCCGGCGTGGCCTCCGGCGGGGTGCCGATCAGACCCAGAACGTGTCGTGCCGCAGGAAGAACTCCGTCCGCTCCTCCTCGGTCCTGCCGGCCAGGTCCAGCAAGCCCTCGAAGTAGCCCTCCCGCGGCGCACCGGGAGCGAAGTGCAGCAACATCGAAGCCGGCTCGCCGGACTCGTTGCGGAACGCGTGGACGCCACCCTCGGGGACGTGCACGAAGTCCCCGGGCGCCGTGTCGATCCACCGCCGGCCGTCGTAGATGCGTACCGTCCCCGAGAGGATGAAGAAGGACTCCGAGATGGACCGGTGGAAGTGCGGCGACGGGCCGCTCGGCTGCGGCCCCATCTCCCAGCGGTAGAGGCCGAACTGCCCGTTGGTCGACGCGCCGGTGGCCAGGAAGTGCGCCGAGCCGCCGGACGGATAGACCAGTTCCGCGGGTTGATCCGCCGGGCGGTAGGTGGCCGACTGCTCGCCCAGGTCGCCCGAGTAGCGCGGCGGCGGGTAGGTCACCGGGCCTCCTCTCCGATCGGGAACTCCTCGTGGCCCGCCGAGATCGCGGCGAGCATCCCGACGATACGGGCGCGGGCGGCCGCGTACAGGCCCGAGCCGTAGCTGACCCGGGCCACGCCGAGGGCGGCCAGCTCGCCCGGGGTGGGGGCGCCGGGACGGGCCATGACGTTGACCGGGGCGTCCACCTCGGTGACGACATCGCGGATCTGCTCCGGGTCGGCCAGCAGGATCGGGTAGACGCTGTCCGCACCGGCGGCCCGGTAGCGGCGGGCCCGGCGCACCGCCTCCGCGAGCCGCCCCTCGGCCGGCCCGTACGCCCGCAGGTGCACGTCGACCCGGGCGTTGAGCACCAGGTCGACGCCGGCCCTGTGGGCCGCCGCCCGGATCCCGGCGAGCAGGTCCGCCTGCTCCTCGACGTCGTACAGCTCGCGGGTACGGGGGTCGGAGTCCTCGATGTTGCAGCCCACCGCCCCGGCCGCCAGCAGCCGCTCGACCAGCTCGGCCGGGCGCAGCCCGTACCCCCGTTCCAGGTCGGCGGTGACCGGAACCGGCACGGCGGCGGCGATCCGGCCGACCGCCGCGAACATCTCGGCCACCGGCGTGGCCTCGCCGTCGGCGTGGCCGAGCGACTCGGCGACCGCGGCGCTGCTGGTGGCGACGGCCGGGAAGCCGGCCGCGACCACCGCCCGGGCGGACCCCGGGTCCCAGGCGTTCGGCAGGATCAGCGGGTCCCCGGGGCGGTGCAGTGCGCGCAGCGTGGCGGCCCGCCGGCTCAGCTCGGTCATGCGGCCAGTCTCGCCGCGCCGGCGGCCCGCCCGTAAGCTCCAATTCCGTGCCGATGGACTGGGCCGATTTCGGCGTCGACCTGCACCTGGAGCTGGACGCCACCGGCGGCCGGCGGGCCGGCCTGGAACGGGCGCTGCGGGACGCCATCCGCGACGGGCGGCTCCCGCCGGCCACCCGGCTGCCGGCCACCCGCGTCCTCGCCGCCGAGCTGGGCCTGTCCCGGGGCACCGTGAGCGCCGCCTACGACCAACTGGTCGCCGAGGGGTGGCTGGTCGCCCGGATCGGCGCGGGCACGGAGGTCAGCGGGCTGCGCCGCGCCGCGCCGCCGCCGGCCACGCCGCCGCCCGGGTCCGCGACCTTCCGGTACGACCTGCGCCCGGGCAGCCCCGACGTCGGGCTCTTCCCGGTCACCGCCTGGCTGCGGGCCACGCGGCGGGCGCTGGCCGTCGCCCCCGCCGAGGCGTACGGCTACGGCGACCCGCGCGGCCGCCCCGAGCTGCGCCGCGCGCTCGCCGGCTACCTGGGCCGGGCCCGGGGGGTGCTGGCCGACCCGGAGCGGATCGTGGTCACCACCGGGTACGTCCAGGCCCTCGTGCTGCTCACCGGCGTGCTCCGGGACGCCGGCACGCCGACGGTGGCCATGGAGGACCCCGGGCTGGCCTTCCACCGGGAGGTGGTCCGCCGGCACGGCGGCGCCGTGCTGCCGCTGCCGGTCGACGGGCTCGGCGCGCGCACCGACCTGCTCGGCGCCGGGTCGCTGGCCCGGGTGGGGGCGGCCGTGGTGACCCCGGCGCACCAGTTCCCCACCGGGGTGACCCTGCACCCGGCCCGCCGGCATGCCCTGGCGGAATGGGCCCGGGCCACCGGCGGGCTGGTGGTCGAGGACGACTACGACGGCGAGTTCCGCTACGACCGGCAGCCCGTCGGCGCGGTCCAGGGCACCGCCCCGGAGCAGGTCGCGTACGTGGGCACGGCGGCGAAGACGCTGGGGCCGGCACTCCGCCTGGCCTGGCTGGTGCTGCCGGCCCGGCTCGTGGAGCCGGTGGTGGAGGCCAAGCGCCACCTGGACCTGCAGAGCGAGGCAATCGGGCAGCTCGCCCTCGCCGAGCTGATCGACGGGCACGGCTACGACCGGCAGATCCGCACCGTCCGGCGCCGCTACCGGCAGCGGCGGGACCTGCTGCTGGAGCGGCTGGCCCGCCGGTCCGCCCTCGACGGGGTGGCGGCCGGCCTGCACGCCACCGTCCACCTGCGACCGGGTGGCCCGACCGAGGCCGAGGTGCTGGCCGTGGCCGCCGCGCGTGGTCTCGCCGTCGGCGGGCTGGCGATGCACCGGCACCATCCGGAGAGTGGGCCGCCCGGCCTGGTGGTCGGCTACGCCCACCCACCGGCGCACGCCTATCCGGCCGCCGTGGACCTGCTGGCCGGGGTGCTGGACGACCTGGGCGCCTGACCGGGCGCGACGACGCGGCTTGCCCGGCGGCGGCCGTGGACTCGGCATGGCTTCTCCCTGACTACGAACGTGATGACGTGGGCGGTTCACCGGCACCGCTCTCCGCCCGCCGCAGCCCTGGCCCGGCTCCGGCCCTGGCACTGACCCGGACCGCCCACAATCCCCGACCCCGACCCCGACCCCGACCTCCGCGCCGCCCCCGGCCCCAGCCGATCCATTTACGACATCAAGTTCGTAGCGACCGAAGGCGACATGCCACCGTGCCCCGACGGCGTGGGGGCGGGCTCCGTGCTTGCACAGATCCTGGCGAGTTTCCGTCGGCTGAGAACGGAAACCCGCCAAGATAGCATCACGCCTCTGCGGCCGGGTGTGACGACGCCCAGACGGGTCAGCGGGCGGAGCATGTGTCCGGGACCGCGGAAGTGGGAAGCGAGGCGGGACGGCGGGCGGGGCGGGCGGTGAGGAGCGCGACCAGGAGGGCGGCGGCCACCAGGGCGGCGGCGACCGTGAAGGCGGACCGGTAGCCGAGGGCGAGGGCCGCGACCGGGTCGGTGCCGGCGGCGCGCAGCGCGTCGGCGCGGCTCGCCGCCAGGGTGGCCAGCACGGCCAGCCCGAGCGCCCCGCCGACCTGCTGGGTGGTGTTGGCCAGCCCGGAGGCGAGCCCGGCGTCGGCGGGTTCCGCCCCGGCCATGGCGAGGGTGGTGACCGCCGGCAGGGTGAGCCCGCCCGCGACGCCGAAGACCAGCAGCGCGGGCAGCACGTCGGCGGCGTAGCGGGCGTCCACCGGGAGGCGGGCCAGCAGCAGGAACCCGGCCACGGCGAGTGCCAGCCCGCCGACCAGCACGGTCCGGGCGCCGAAGCGGGCCACCAGTCGCCCGGCCAGCCCCAGCGAGACGGCCGCGATCACCAGCGGGGTGGGCAGGAAGGCGAAGCCGGTGGCGGCCGGGTCCAGGCCGAGGACGAGTTGCAGGTGCAGGGCGAGCAGGAACTGGAAGCCGAAGTAGGCGGCCACCATGAGGAACTGGGTGGCGTTCGCGGCGACCAGGCCGGGCGCACGCAGCACCCGGGGCGGCAGCAGCGGGGTGGCGGCGCGCCGCTGCCGGGCGGCGAAGCCGGCGAGCAGCGCGGCGGCGAGCGCGCCCGCGCCGAGGGTGCGCGGCGAGGCCCAGCCGTGCTCGCCGGCGCCCACGATGGCCAGCACGGCGGCCATCAGCCCGGCGGTGGCCAGCACCGCGCCGAGCAGGTCCAGCCCGGCCCGCAGCCCGGCGCCGCGGTCCGGCGCGATCAGGCGTACGGCGCCGGCCACGATCGCGGCGCCGATCGGCAGGTTGATCAGGAAGATCGACCGCCAGCCGGCCAGGTCGGTGAGGACACCGCCGACCAGCAGCCCGAGCGAGGCCCCGGCCGCGCCGGTGAAGCTGAACACGGCGATGGCGCGGGCCCGCTCGGCCGGCTCGGGGAAGATCCGGACGATCATGCCGAGGCTGACCGCGGTGGCGAGCGCGCCCCCGACGCCCTGCGCGAACCGGGCGGCGACCAGGGTGCCCGGGCCGGTGGCGGCCGCGCAGAGCAGCGAGGCGAGGGTGAACAGTGCGACCCCGGCCAGGAAGACCTGGCGCCGGCCGAGCAGGTCGCCCAACCGTCCGGCCAGGAGCAGCAGCCCGCCGAAGGCGACCAGGTACGCGTTCACCACCCAGGCCAGCCCGGCGGCCGGGAAGCCGAGGTCGGCCTGCACGGCCGGCAGCGCGACGGCGACGATGCTGCCGTCCAGGATGATCATCAGGCTGCCGGCGCTGAGCACGAGCAGCGCGGGCCAGCGGTTGGTCCCCGTCATGGTGGAGGTCCTCCTTGGTGCACGGTTTGTTACTGAGGCCATCGTCTGTGACCATGAGGCCGAGCGGAAGGAGGCACTGTGATGTCCCAGGGGAACAGGTGTGTGTCCATCCAGGCCGACCAGGCGCGGGCCTGCACCGTGCGGGAGGCGCTGGACCGGGTCGGCGGGAAGTGGAGCATCGGCATCCTCATCGCCGCCTCCCAGGGCCCGATCCGCTTCACCGAACTGGAGCGCCAGGTGGAGGGGATCAGCCGGCGGATGCTCACGCTGACCCTGCGCAACCTGGAGCGCGACGGCCTGCTGCACCGGCGCGTCCACCCCACCGTGCCGCCCCGGGTCGAGTACACGGCCACCCCGATGGCCCGGGAGCTCTACGAGTCGCTCGTGGCGCTCACCCGCTGGGCGGAACGGCACCGCGAGGGGATCAGCGCGGCGCGGGCGGCGTACGACCGGGAGCACGGGGCGGCGGTCGACTGAGCGCCGCTGTGGCGAAGGCCACCCAATCCGTCTGACCGATCGGTCAGGTGCTGACCGATCGGTCAGGCATGCTGGAGGGCATGGCACGGGCGGTACCGGAGACCCACGGCGACATCCTCGCGGCGGCGGCGCGACGCTTCGCCGTCACCGGCTACAAGGGCACCTCGCTCCAGGACATCGCCCGTGCGGTGGGCTGTTCGAAGGCGACCGTGCTCTACCACTTCGCCAACAAGGAAGCTCTGCTCTGCGAGCTGATGGCGCCCGCCATCGCGGTGCTGGAGGCGCTCGACGCCCGGCTCGCCGGCACGACCGGCGCGGCCGCCCAGGAGATCGCCGGCGAGGGCTTCGTCGACCTGGCGGTGCGCTTCCGGCGGGAGATCGCCCTGCTCCGGGGCGAGTTTCCCGACCTGCTCCAGCAGCCCGCGTTCGCGCACATCCAGCAGATCTCCGAACGGCTCATCGCGGCGTTCGCGGGCCACTCCGGCCGGCCCTCCGCACAGATCGCCGCGTTCGTGGTGCTCGCCGGCATCGCCGAGACGTGCGCCGAGTTCATCGACGTCCCCGACGACGAACTGCGGCCCGCCCTGCTGGCCGTCGTCCGGCGCGCCCTCGAACCCGTCACCTGATCCCCGATCCGACCCCGAGGACAAGGAAACCCATGGCGACCCTGCTGTACCGGCTCGGCCGGGCATCGTTGCGCCGACGGCGGCTCGTCGCCGTCGTGTGGCTCGTCGTACTCGTCGGCCTCGGCCTCGCCGCGGCCACCCTGAAGGGCCCGACGGCGAGCAACTTCACCATGCCGGGCACCGAGTCGCAGAAGGCGATCGACCTGCTCGCCGACCGGTTCCCGGCGGCCAGCGGCGCCACCGGCACCATCGCCGTCAAGGCCCCCCAGGCGGGCCAGCTCACCACGCCGGAGGGCCAGGCGGTCGTCAAGCAGGTCACCCAGGAGGCGGCCACGCTGCCCGGTGTGGTCGGCGCCGTCGACCCGTACCAGGCGCAGGCGCTCACCCCGGACGGCCGGTTCGCGCTGATCCAGGTGCAGTTCCAGGGCCGGGCCGACGACGTGACCGACGCCCAGCGCGACGCGTACGAGAGGGTCGGCGCGCAGGCCGAGGCGCAGGGCTGGCAGATCGCCCCCGGCGGCGAGGTGCTGAACGGCGAGCCGGAGGTCGGCTCCACCGAGGCCCTCGGCGTGCTGGTCGCGGCGATCGTCCTGATCGTCACCTTCGGCTCGCTCGTGGCGGCCGGGATGACCATGCTGAACGCGCTGATCGGCGTCGGCGTCGGCATGGCCGGCCTGTACGCGCTCAGCGGCGCCGTCGAGCTGACCAGCACGGCGCCGATCCTGGCCCTGATGCTCGGCCTCGCGGTCGGCATCGACTACTCGCTCTTCATCACCTCCCGGCACCGGCAGAACCTGCTCGACGGCCTCTCCCCCGAGGAGGCGGTGGGCCGGGCGGTCGGCACGGCCGGCTCGGCCGTGGTCTTCGCCGGCGCCACCGTGGTGGTCGCGCTCGCCGGCCTGGCCGTGGTGGGCATCCCGTTCCTCACCGTGATGGGCCTGGCCGCCGCCGGCACCGTCAGCGTGGCCGTCCTGGTGGCGATCACCCTGGCCCCGGCGCTGCTCGGGTTCGCCGGCCGAAAGGTGCTGCCGCGGAAGCTGCGCGACCGCAAGGCGGTCGAGGACCCGGGTACCGGCTCGGAGGACCGCTCGGGCTTCGGCTTCCGCTGGGCGCACTGGGTGACCCGGCTGCGCATCCCGGTCATCCTGGTCGGCCTGCTCGGCCTCGGCCTGCTTGCGATCCCCGCCCAGGACATGCGGCTGGCCCTGCCGGACGCCGCGGCGGCCGCCGAGGGCAGCCCGGCCCGGGTCAGCAACGACCTGATCCGGGAGGGCTTCGGCGAGGGCTTCACCGGGCGGCTCGCGGTGGTCGTCACCGCCGACTCGCCGCAGGCCACCCAGGCCGCCGTACCGCAGGTGACCGCGCTGATCCAGAAGACCGACGGGGTGCTGGCGGTGGCGCCGCCGCAGCTCGACCAGACCGGCCGTACGGCACTGCTCGGGGTGATCCCGAAGACCGGGCCGACCGACGCGGCCACCGAGACGCTGGTGCACGACATCCGGGCGCAGGTCGGCAACATCCAGAGCGCCGACGTGCTGCTGACCGGCGTGACCGCCATCGGCATCGACGTGTCGGAGAAGCTCTCCGACGCGCTCCCGGTCTACCTGCTGCTGGTGGTGGGCCTGTCGGTGCTGCTGCTCATGCTGGTGTTCCGGTCGATCCTGGTGCCGGTGAAGGCGGCGCTGGGCTTCCTGCTCACCGTGGCGGCCACCTTCGGCATCACGGTCGCGGTCTTCCAGCAGGGCCACCTCGCCGACCTGGTCGGGCTGGACACCCCGGGCCCGCTGGTCAGCTTCCTGCCGATCCTGCTCATCGGCATCCTGTTCGGCCTGGCCATGGACTACGAGGTCTTCCTGGTGTCCCGCATGCGCGAGGACTTCGTGCACGGGGACACGGCCCGCCAGGCCACCATCAACGGGATGGGGCACGGCGCCCGGGTGGTCACCGCCGCCGCCCTGATCATGATCTCGGTGTTCGGCGGCTTCGTCTTCCTGGACGACCCGGTCATCAAGTCGATGGGCTTCGCGCTCGCGATCGGTGTCGCCATCGACGCCTTCGTGGTCCGGATGACCATCGTCCCGGCGGTGATGTCGCTGCTCGACAACGCCGCCTGGTGGCTCCCGCGCTGGCTGGGCAAGGTCCTGCCCAACGTGGACGTCGAGGGCGAGGGCCTGCGCGCCCACCTCGCCGAGCGCGAGCCCGCCCAGGTGTGACGCGGGGACCTGCCCGGCCGGTCAGACGCCGGCCGGGTAGGTCTCCATCTCGCCCGGGGTGGCCAGCGCCGGCAGCGGGTGCAGCGCGGTCGCCTCGTCGCACCAGATGAACGCGTCGTAGCGCTCGCCCAGCCGGGTCGGCACGTAGTTGCCCCAGGATTCGAAGCTCGGGTCGTAGACCACCCCGATGGCCCGGTGGTCGGTTTCGGCGGTCACCCACTCCGGCTGGTCCTCGCCGCCGAAGACCAGCACCGCCCGCTCCGGCATCAGCTCGTGCAGCCGCCGTTCCACCGAGCCCTCCCGGGCCGGCGGCACCACCATGGCCTCGGCCGGCGAACCCCAGCGCGGCGCGGCGACCACCGTGCCCCGGTAGCTGCCGAAGCCGACCAGCGCCACCGCGTCCCGGCCGTGCCGTTCCCGGCCGAGCTGGCCGATGTTCACCAGGCCGTCCGCCGCCATGTCGGTGGCGCGGGCGTCGCCGACGTGCGTGTTGTGGGCCCAGACGATCCCGCGCGCCTGCGGGCCGTAACGGTCGAGCAGCCGGTCCAGCGTGTCGGCCATGTGGATGTCGCGGATGTTCCAGGACTCCGGGCCGCCGCCCACCATGGCCCGGTAGTAGCGCTCCGCGCCGGCCACCACCTCCGCGTTCTGCCAGGCCGCGAAGCGGTCCGGGCCGTCCGCGGCGGCCTGTTCCCGGGTACGCGCCAGCAGCCGGACGACCTCCTCCTCGCACCGGGCCGAGACGAACCGGCTGGCCGCCCCGTAGTCCTCGATCCGCTTGCCGTACGGCTCGAAGCACCGGTACGCCTCCTGCGCCGCCTCCAGCGAGGCCGGCTCCTCCTCGCCCAGGTAGTCGAAGATGGCCTGCATCGACTCCCAGAGGCTGTAGACGTCCAGCCCGTGGAAGCCGGCCCGCTCCCCCTCGGGGCGTTCCAGGTTCCACGCCCGCAGCCAGCGGCAGAACCGGGCCACCTCCGCGTTGGCCCACATCCACGTCGGCCAGCGTTCGAAACCCTCCAGCGCGGTCTGCGGATCGGCCGACCCGCCCGGTGCTCCCACCACCGAGCAGTTCACCCGGTCGCAGTCCGGCCAGTCCCCCTCCACGGCGACGAAGTCGAAGCCCTGTTCGGCGATGAGCCGCCGGGTCAGTTGCTCGCGCAGCCGGTAGTAGTCGTAGCTGCCGTGCGTCGCCTCGCCGATCATCACGATCCGCGCATCCCGGACGCGTTCCAGCAGCGGGTCGAAGTCGCTCGGCGCGCCGAGCCGCTGTACCAGCATGCGAGCGGCTACCCGGGACCCGTCCGGGCAAACCGCCGGCGCGGCCGGGCCGGCGGGCATGGCGACCCGCGCAGCGGGTAGCCCGCCGGCATGACCGTCACCGGGGTGCAGTTGCAGGAGTTCCTGGCCGGGCTCGACTACCCGGTCTCCCGCGCGGACCTGGTCCGCTGGGGTCAGGAGAACGGCGCCAGCACGGAGATGTTGCAGATGCTCAGGGCGTTGCCGGCGGAGGAGTTCGACACCCCCGCCGAGCTGGGCGAGGCGCTCAACACCCTGGTCTGAGCCGGTTCACCACCGGGCCGTTCCGGGGTCCACGGCGTGCAGCAGCCGGAACAGGACCAGCCACTGCTCTGGCCAGACCAGACCGACCGGGGTGTCCGGCGCGAGCCGGGCGGCCCGCAGCGCGCCGTCGACCCGGCGGCGCGGGTAGCCGGTGCGCAGCGAGGCGGCCAGCGAGCCGCCGACCCCGCCGAAGCCCAGCTCCACCATCCGCCGGTACGCGGGCAGCGCGGCCCGGGGCAGCAGCGGCTCCGGGCGGCGGTCCAGGCGGAGGAGCCCACCGTCGGCGGCGGGCACCGGCCGGAACGCGCCCCGGGGCACCCGGCCGGCCAGCCGCCAGTGGTGCTCGGGCCAGGTGAGCACCGTGAGGCGGCTCCACCGGCGGTGGTCGCCGGTGCGCTTGCGGGCGTAGTCGAGCTGGGTGAGCAGGGTGGCCGACCGCAGGCCGGGCGCGGCGAGGCACCAGCGGACCACGGCGGCGGTCAGCGACCAGGGGATGTTGCCGACCACCGCGAACGGCTCGCCGGGCGGGACGGCGGCCAGGAAGTCGGCCGCCCGGACCTCGACGTGCGGCAGGCCCGCGCAGGCCGCGGTCAGCTCCGGCAGCACGGCCGGGTCCACCTCGTACGCGACCAGCCGGCCGCACCGGTCGGCGAGCGGCCGGGTCAGCTGCCCGCGCCCGGCGCCCACCTCCAGCAGCAGGTCGTCCGGGCCGGGGCGGGCCGCCCGGAGCACCCGCGCCACGGCGGCCGGGTCGGCGAGGAAGTTCTGGGACAGTACGCGACGGGACCGGTCGCGTGCGGTGGTACGGAATCGGCGGGGCGCCACTGGATCGTCCTGTCTGTCGCCGGACGGCGACGGGAACGGACAGGCGGCGCGAAGGCGGGCCTGTCCGAGCGGATCGGGACTCGGACGACCCTGGAAGTTCGGCGGGGACGCGACGGCCACGCGCCGGATCGGGGCGGGCGGCGGCGCACGTGGGCAGCCGGCGACGGCCGGCCCGGTCAGGGGCCGGCGGTGCGGACGGTCAGGTCAGGCGCGGTGGGCGTCCCGGCCGGCCAGGGCCGGGCGCCGGACCCGCGGGCGGGCGACCAGGAGGAGCCCCCGCGCGGCCGGCGCGACGGCCACGTCGATCAGGGCATGCGTGAACATGCCGGCCAGGCTAGCGGCGGCCCGGCCGGCCCGCGACGGAATTCCTCAGAGGTCGACGGTGCGCCGCTGGCTGCGGGCGGTCTCGGCGGCGTCCAGCACCGCCACCACCTCACGCCCGAACCGGACGTCGCAGCGGTGATCGCGGGTGCCCGCGTCGACCTCCTCCAGCAGCTGGTCGATGGCCGTGCCGAACGCCTGGAGCACGCTGCCGTCGCCGGGCGGGACGGTCTCGATGCCGTTCTCGCCGAAGAAGACGAAATCCCGGGTGACCGCCTCGGCCGGCGCGTCGAGGGTGAGCGAGAGCGAGCTGGTGGCGCCGCCGTCGTGGGTGAGCAGCAGGTGCACGAGGCCACTCGGGCCGTCCGTGGCGGTGACCCGGTTGACCCGGCCGAGCACCGGCAGGATCAGCGACAGCGCGTGCGGGCCGATGTCCCAGAGCGCGCCCCGGTCCCGCCGCCACTGCGAGTTCCCGTACGGGTTCCCCGGCTGGAAGATCGAGGCGAACATGGTCCCCCGGGCGTGCTGCCAGCCGCCGGCCGCCGCCGTCGAGGCGAGGAAGCCGGTGACGTTCGGGTGGAACCGCTGGGTGAAGAAGACCACCGAGGCCACGCCGGACGCCTGCGCTGCGGCGACCACCCGGTCGGCGTCGGCGAGGCTCAGCGCCAGCGGCTTGTCCAGCAGCAGGTGCCGCCCGGCGTTGGCGGCCCGGACGGCGATCTCGGCCTGCACGTCCGGCGGCAGCGCCACGGCGATCGCGTCGCAGGCGTCGAGCAGCGCGTCCACGTCCTCGAAGACCGGCACGCCGTGCCGGGTGGCCAGCGTGGCGGCCTTCGCCGGGTCACGCCCCCAGACCCCGGCCAGCTCGGCCCGCGGGTGCGCGTCGATGGCCGCGGCGTGCGTCTCCGCCGCCCAGTGACCCGTGCCGAACAAGCCGAACCGCACCAGGACCCCCTGCTGTCGTCCTCCGCCACGGCGTACGCCGGTGGCCGTGATCCACGCTAGTCGCCCGGCCCGGCCGGCGCGCCGCGACCCCGCGGGAGAGCCGGTCGACGGTGGCTACTACGACGATTAGTAGGCTGTGCCGGTGAACTCGACTGCGCCGGGACGGCGTCGATGACCACCGCCGCGGCGGCCGGCTCGCCGGTGGACGGGATCCTCGCGACGGCCTCGATCGTGCTGTCGCTCCTCATCGCGGTCTGGGCCCTGGTGGCGGCCGTACGCCACCGCGCGCCGGACCGGCTCCAGTTCGTCGGCCTGGCCGTGCTGGAGGTGGCCCTGCTGGCGCTCGCCGTGGTGGCGCTGGTGGCGCTCGGCGGCGGCGAGCGGCCGGGCGAGCCGGGGGCGTTCTTCGGCTACCTCGTGACGCTGGTCTGCCTGCCGCCGCTGGCCTGGGTGCTGGCGCGGATGGAGCCGACCCGGTGGGGCTCGGCCATCGTCTGCGCCGTCTGCCTGGTCACCCCGGTGGTGGTGGTCCGGTTGCAGCAGACCTGGGAGGTCGTCGGTGGCTGAGCAGCGGGCGACGAACCGGGGGCCGGGCCGGCTGCTGATCGCGGTCTACATCCTCTTCGCCATCGCCGCGACGTCGCGGGCCGGGCTCCAGATCGCCACGAAGTTCGACGAGGCCCCGGTGGCGTACCTGCTCTCCGCGCTCGCCGCGCTGATCTACATCGTGGCGGCGGTCGGGCTGGCCCGGGCCGGGCACGCCGGCCGCCGGGTCGCGCTGGCCTGCTGCTCGGTGGAGCTGGTCGGGGTGGTCGGTGTCGGCATCCTCAGCCTGGCCGACAAGGAGCTGTTCCCGGACGAGACGGTCTGGTCCGGCTTCGGCAGCGGCTACGGCTACATCCCGCTGGTGCTGCCGGTGCTCGGCCTGCTCTGGCTCTGGCGCACCCGGCACGACCCCGCCTGAGGGGCCGCGCCGGGCGCGGGGCGGCCGGCTCAGTCCTTCGGACCGCCGGCGACGTAGATGACCTGGCCGGAGACGAACGACGCGCCCTCGCTGGCCAGGAACGAGATGGTGTGCGCGACGTCCTCGGGGCGGCCGGCGCGGCGCACCGGGATCTCCGCGGCGGCGTGCTGCTGGAGCGCGGCGAAGTCGACCTTCATCCGGGCCGCGGTGGCGGCCGTCATGTCGGTGACGATGAAGCCGGGCGCGACCGCGTTGACGGTCACCCCGAACGGGCCCAGCTCGATGGCGAGGGTCTTGGTGAAGCCCTGCAGGCCGGCCTTGGCGGCCGAGTAGTTCGCCTGGCCCCGGTTGCCCAGCGCCGAGGTGCTGGAGAGGTTGACGATCCGGCCCCACTTCCGCTCGACCATGTGCTTCTGGGTGGCCTGGCTGAACAGGAACGCGCCGCGCAGGTGCACGCCCATGACGGTGTCCCAGTCGACCTCGGTCATCTTGAACAGCAGGTTGTCGCGGAGCACGCCCGCGTTGTTGACCAGCACGGTCGGCGCGCCCAGCTCGGCGGCGACCCGCTCCACGGCGGCCTCCACCTGGGCCCGGTCGGACACGTCGGCGCCGACGCCGAGCGCCCGCCCGCCGGCCGCGGCGACGGCGTCCACGGTCTCCTTGGTCGCCGACTCCTCGATGTCGACCACGGCGACGGCCATGCCGTCGGCGGCCAGCCGTCGGGCGGTGGCCGCGCCGATGCCGCGCGCGGCTCCGGTCACGATGGCGACGCGGGGCTCCTCCGACATGATTACCTCCCGGTAACTTGGGCTCGATCGAAGGAGCTTAACGGACCCACCGTCAGAGGCCGCTGCCCCGGCGGATGCGGATCCACCGGTAGCCGTAGCCGGCGAGCTTCAGCCGGTCCAGCTTGCCGACCTCCTCGTAGTTGCGGTCGGTGAACACGTCGATCGGCAGGTCGGCCTCGGGGGCGAGGACGCTCAGGTCGACCTCGGCGTCCTCGGTGCCGAGGTTGTGCAGGAAGACCATCGTCCCGGTCGGCCCGTCGGCCCGGTGCGCGAGCACCCCGGGCGGCATCGGCACGTCGATGTGGCTGGTGCTCCCCGAGCCGATCTCCGGGGCCTCCCGGAGGGTACGGATCATCCGCTCGAACCAGCCCAGCAGCGACCTCGGGTCCTTGCGCTGGGCGGTCACGTTGACCTTCTGGTAGCCGTACTCGCCCTTGTCGAGCACCGGGCGGACCAGCTTCTCCGGGTCGGCCGTGGAGAAGCCGCCGTTCTCCTTGTACGACCACTGCATCGGGGTGCGGATCGCCTCCCGGCCGGGCAGCGACAGGTCCTCACCCATCCCGATCTCCTCGCCGTAGCGCAGCACCGGCGTGCCGCGCAGCGAGAACTGGAGCGCGTACGCCAGCTCGATCCGGCGGCGGTCGTTGCCGAGCATCGGGGCCAGCCGGCGGCGGATGCCCCGGCCGTAGAGGCGCATGTCCTCGTCCGGGCCGAACTGCGCGTACACCTGGTTGCGTTGTTCGGCGGTGAGCCGGGACAGGTCGATCTCGTCGTGGTTGCGCAGGAAGGTGGCCCACTGCCCGCCCTCGGGCAGGGCCGGGGTGTCGCGCAGCGCCTCGATCACCGGCTCCGGGTCCTGGCGGGCCAGGGCCAGCATGAGCCGCCCGTTCATCATGAAGTCGAAGAGCATGTGGATCCGGTTGGCGGAGCCGCCGCTGTCGCCGAAGTAGACCGGCAGCTGGTCGGGTTCGACGTTCGCCTCGGCCAGCAGGACGGCGTCGCCCCGCCGCCACTGCACGTGCTGGCGCAGCTCGGTGAGGAAGTCCATGTCCTTGGGCGAGTTGGGGTTGCCGGGCTCGGTCAGCTCGATGATGAACGGCACCGCGTCCATCCGGAAACCGGAGACGCCGAGCTGGAGCCAGAACGACATGACCTTCTTGATCTCGGCACGGACCTCGGGGTTGGCGACGTTGAGGTCCGGCTGGAACTTGTAGAAGCGGTGGTAGTACCACGCCTTCGCGGTGCGGTCGTAGCTCCACGTCTCGTTCTGCTCGCCGGGGAAGACCATGCCCTGGTGCCGGTCCGGCGGCGCCTCGGCGCTCCACACGTACCAGTTGCGGTACGGCGAGTCGGGCGAGGAGCGGGCGGACTGGAACCAGGGGTGCTCGTCCGAGGTGTGGTTGACCACCAGGTCGATGATCACCCGGATGCCCCGGTTCCGCGCCTGGTGCAGCAACTCGGCGAAGTCGCCGAGGGTGCCCAGCCGGGGACTGACGTTGTAGAAGTCGGTGGCGTCGTAGCCGTCGTCCCGGTTCGGCGAGGGATGGATCGGGTGCAGCCAGAGGCAGGTCACCCCGAGCCGGGCGAGGTAGTCCAGCCGGCCGATGAGGCCGCGGAAGTCACCCACCCCGTCGCCGTCGGAGTCAGCGAACGTGTCCACGTCGAGGCAGTAGACGACCGCCTCCTGGTACCACCTGTCACCCATGCCCCGTCTACTTCTCCGGTCCGCGACTGCGGCAAACCCACGGCTCGCCGCCGGGCCGGTACGGTGCCCGCATGAACGCCGCCACGCACGCCCTCGACTGGTCCGCGGGCACCTGGCTCAACCCCCCGGAGCGAACCGGGTCCGCCGGTGACGCGCTGCTCGTCGAGCCGCGCGGGGGGAGCGACTTCTGGCGGCGGACGAGTTACGGCTTCGTGCACGACGACGGCTCGGCGCTGCTCGCCCCGTTCCCCGTGGACAGTGCCGTGGAGGTGAGCTTCCGGCTCGACTACGCCGCCCAGTTCGACCAGGCCGGCGTGCTGGTCCGGGTGGACGAGCGGCGGTGGACCAAGGCCGGTGTGGAGGTGAGCGACGGGCAGCCGCAGGTCGGCGCCGTGGTCACCGACGAGCGGTCGGACTGGTCGGTGGCCCCGGTGCCGGAGTGGTCGGGGCGGGACGTGACGGTCCGGGTCAGCCGGGCCGGGGACGCGCTGACCGTCCGCGCGCGGGTGGCCGCCGAGCCGTGGCGCCTGGTCCGGGTGGCCCCGCTGGACCCGGAGGCCGAGGCGGCGGCCGGGCCGTACTGCTGCTCGCCCAGCCGGGGCGGCCTGGTGGTCCGCTTCACCGGCTGGCGGCGGGGGCCGGCGGACGCCGCGCTGCACCCGGAGGGCTGAGCCGGCGGCCGGCAACCGGCAGGTGTGACCGGGCCTGATCCGGGTACCAGTTCCGGATCCCCGGCACCGCGCGGAAGGACGCCCATGGCACTCGCCCAAGACGTCGACCCGAACCAGTTCACCGGGCTGACCGGCTGGGTGGCGACCGTGATCGACTCGTTCGGCGCGGTCGGGGTGGCCCTGCTGGTCGCCCTGGAGAGCATCGTCCCGCCGATCCCGAGCGAGGTCGTGCTGGCCATGGCGGGTTACCTCGCCGCCGAGGGCCGGTTCAACGTGGTGCTGATCGTGCTGGCGGCGACGGCCGGCTCCCTGCTCGGCGCGCTGGTCCTCTACTGGCTCGGCGCCGCGCTCGGCGAGGAACGGCTGAAGCGCTGGCTGGACCACATCCCCCTGGTGGACCGGGAGGACCTGGAGAAGGCCGACCGCTGGTTCGAGCGGCACGGCCGGTGGGCGGTGCTGTTCGGCCGGGTGGTGCCCGTGGTGCGCAGCCTGGTCTCCGTGCCGGCCGGCGCCAACCGCATGCCGCTGGGCGAGTTCATCGTGCTCACCACGCTGGGCAGCGGGGTGTGGAACGCGCTGATCGTCGGGGCCGGTTTCGCCCTCGGCTCGCGGTGGCAGGAGGTCGACCACTACAGCCACTGGTTCAACTACGCGATCTTCGCGGTCTTCGCGGTGACCGTCGCGGCCTGGGTGGTCAAGAAGGTACGCCGGCGGCGCGCCCGGCAGTCGGTGACCGCCGGGCGCTGACCGCGGCGCGGGATCAGAATCCCGCGGTGATGCTGGTGAACTCCCAGGTGTTCTGGGCGATGCCGGAGCAGTTGGAGACCACCCCGCCGCCCGGGCAGGGCCGGTCCCGGTTGACCGACCAGAAGGTGAATCGGGCGAGCCCGCGGGCCTTGGCCCAGTCCCGGATCTGCGTCCAGGTGGCCGGCGTGGTCAGCTCCTGCTGGTCGGAGAGGCCGTTCATGCCGGAGAGGCCCATGTGGGCGTAGGCGGTGGCGTCGGACCAGCCGAAGGCCGTCTTCAGGGCGTTCTTCAGGCCCTCGGCGGCGTTGACCGTGCTCTGGTACATGTTCGCGCCGCCGCCGAAGTCGAACGGCATGATGGTGAAGACGTCGATGTTGGCGCCCTTCGCGGCGGCCTGGTTGATCAGCCGGGTGCCGTAGTACGACGGCCCGGTGGTCGAGGTGCCGAAGGTGACGATCGTCTTGATGCCCGGGTTGTTCTGCTTGACGATCTTCAGGGCGTCCAGGATCCGGTCCTGCACCACCTCGTTCTCGAACTCGTCGCTGTTCTCGATGTCGATGTCGATGGCCTTGAGGCCGTAGGCGTTGATGACCTGCTGGTAGGCGCCGGCCAGCGCGCTCGCCGAGGAGCAGTTCGGGCCGAGCTTGTTGCCGCTCCAGCCGCCGAAGGACGGGATGATGTCGCCGCCGGCCGCCTTGATCGCGGCGATGGTGCTGGCGTGCGCGCCGCCGGTGAGCGGGCCGCTGCCGTCCCAGGCCGGGGTGCAGCCGCCGCCGGAGAGCACGAAGGCGATGGTGAACCACTTGATCCCGGTCGCGCCCATCACCGTCGACGGCGCGGGCGGGTCGCCCCAGCCCGGGTAGAGGTAGGGCGCCGCGGCCATCGCGCCGCCGCCCCCGCCGGTGCAGCCGGTGGTGGTGGCCGACACCGCCGCCGACTTCGCCGACTCACCGCTGGCGTTGTACGCGGCCACCGTGTAGCTGTGCCCGGTGCAGGCGCCCAGCCCGGAGACGGTGGTCGAGGTGCCGGTGACGGTGGCCTTCACGGTGCCGCCCTCGTAGACCCGGTAGCCGGTGACCGTGCCGGAGACGGCGTTCCAGGCCAGCGAGACCGACGTGTTGGTGGTGCCGGTGACCCGGAGGCCGCCCGGGGTGGCCGGGGCGCCCGGGTTGCCGCCGCCCCCGCCGCTGCACGAGCCGCCGTTGACCGTGCAGTTGATCGGGTCACCGGTGCCGCTGACGATGAAGCCGAAGCTGGTGCTGGCGCCCGGTGCGAGGGCGCCGTTCCAGGACTGGTTCACGGCGGTGACGTGCTGGCCGGAGGTGGTCAGCCGGGCGTCCCAGAAGGAGCCGAGGGTGCTGCCGGCGGGCAGGTCGAACTGGACGTTCCACGAGGAGATGCCGGCCGAGCTGTTGTTGGTGACGGTGAACTTGGCCTCGTACCCGCTGCTCCAGCTGGAGGTGCGGACGAAGGCCGCGGTGGCGGCGGAGGCGGGCGGCGCGGCCAGCACGGTGCCGGCGACCAGGGCGGCGGCGAGCGCGACGGCGAATGTCGCCAGGCGGGTGGAGCGGAGTCTCACGGCGTCCTCCAGGGGACCGTTGTGGTGGAGGGTGGGCATTTACGACCGTCGACGTGCGCTCATTATTAAGACTGTTAACTGTTTCTGTCCAGAGGCAGACCGGGGGTCCCCCGCGGGGACCCCCGGACCGGCCGCTCAGCGCCGGAAGGTGAACCAGTTGACGTTGACGAAGTCGGCCGGCTGGCCGCTGCTGAAGGTCAGGTAGACGGTGTGCCGGCCGGTGACCGCGGCGACGTTGCCCGGCACCGAGCGCCAGCTCTGCCAGCCGCCGGTGTTGGCGACCGCGAAGCTGCCGATCGGCGCGCTGGTCGGGCTGTCCACCCGCACCTGGACCAGCCCGCTCACCCCGCCCGGCGCGCCGGAGGCGACCCGGGCCACGAAGTCCTTCGGCGGCGTGCCGCCGAAGTCCACGTTGTCGTAGCGGGCCCAGTCGCCGTTGGCCAGCCAGCCGATGTCCTGGCCGCCCTCGGCGCACGTCTCCACCTGCACCCCGCTCTGCCCGCTGAACGCCTCGGCCTGGATGGTCGAGTACGCGTCCACCACCCCGCCGGGCGGCGGCGTGGTCGGGGTCGGCGACGGCGTGCCGCCGCCACCGCGCGTGTAGGCGGCCACGTAGTCGACCATCATGGGCCGGCCGGAGACGGTGGACGCCGTGGGCGTGGCGGAGCCGGCCACCCCGTCCGGGAAGCCGCCGCCCATGGCCACGTTCAGCAGCATGAAGTAGCCGCTGTGGTTGGTCATCTGACCCCAGTACGGCTCGCCGACCTGGTTCTGGCTCACCGTGTGGAAGAGCTGGCCGTCGACGTACCAGCGCAGCTGCTGGGGGCTGATCGAGGCGTCCCACTCGAAACGGTAGGTGTGGAACGCCGACTGGCAGGTGCTGCCCGGGCAGGCGCGGGAGGCGCCGAGGCCGTTGAACTCGTTGCACGGCCCGCCCGGGGCGACGCCGCAGTGCAGCACCCCCCAGACCGAGTTGATGCCGTTGACGTTCTCCATCACGTCGAACTCGCCCACACCCGGCCAGTTCTGGTAGTTGCCCCGGTACGGGGCGCCGAGCGCCCAGAAGGCCGGCCAGTAGCCGGCGGCCTGCGCGCCGGTCACGTTCGGCATCTGGATCCGGCCCTCCAGGGCCAGGACTCCCCCGGCCGGCGGCTTGAAGTTGGCGCGGACGGTCTCGATCCGGGCCGAGGTCCACCGTCCGGAGGCGTCCTTGAGCGGGGTGATCCGCAGGTTGCCGGCGCCGTCGTGGGCCAGGTTGGCGGTGCTGTTGGTGTAGGTCTGGATCTCACCGGTGCCCCAGTTGGCCGGGCCGCCCGGGTAGCTGGTGCCGGTGTCGATGATCCAGTTGGCGGACGAGGGCAGGGTGCCGGCCGCGCCGGTGAAGTCGTCGCTCCACACGAGGTTCCAGCCGGCGGGCGGCGGCGGCACGGCGGCGTGCGCGGTCATCGTGACGGTCGCGAGGGCGGTGGTGGTGGCGAGCACGGCGGCCGCCAGGGAGAGCCGCCGGCGGGACCGGCGCACGGCGGAGGGGGCGGCCGTGGCCGCCGGGACAGGGTTCATCGGGGTGCCTCTCTGCGGGGACGGGCATGAGAGAGCGCTCTCTTGAGAGCGATTTCTACGCGCCCGCCCCCACACTTGTCAACGTGCGTCGATGCCTTCCGGCTGGGGCCGGCGCAGCACCGCCTGCTCCAGCGCCGTCCACGCCGTCGTGGTGACCAGGTAGAGCACCGCCGCGAGCGGCACCACCAGCGCCACCAGCACCGTGGTGAACGGCAGCAGCGGCACGAGCCGGCCCAGCACCGCGGCACCCGGGCCCTCGGTGGGCGCGCCGGCGATGGTGCCGGTGGCCGCCGCCGCCCGGCGCGCCCGCCGGGACGACCACCAGGCCAGCACCAGGAGCACCACCAGCAGCACCCCGAAGACCGCCACCACCGGGCCGGTGAGCCCGTCGCCGAGATGCCACCCCAGGGGTACGCCGGCCAGCTTCTCGTCCAGCAGTCGGGGGTGACCGTCGCCGGTGGCGAAGAGGCGGTACATGACCAGGAAGAACGGCGCCTGCAACAGTGCCGGCAGGCAGCCCGCGACCGGGCTCGCCCCGGCCCGGCGGTAGAGCGCGAACAACTCGCTCTGCAGGCGGCCGGGGTCGTCGGCGTACCGCCGCTGGATCTCGCGGACCTCGGGGGCGAGCGCCGCGCGGCGCCGCTCCCCGCGGACCTGCGCCAGGGTGAGCGGCGAGATCAGCAGCCGGACCCCGATGGTGAACAGGACGATCGCGGCGGCCGTGGCGGCCCCGCCGGCCAGCGGGGCGAGCGTGCCGGCGAGCCAGGTGACGACGGCGCCGGCGGCGGACGCCGCGGCGTGCAGTGGTGCGAAGGCGAGCATGGGGTGACCCCTCGGTCCGATTCCGGATGCCCCGGCGGGACGGCGGTCCCGCGGGACGGATGACGACGGAACCGGCCGCGCGGCGAGGATGCGCCGGAGAAGGACCCGGCGAGCTGGCTACGCGGCCGAGGGGCGCAGCCCGGGCGCGCGGGGACGCGGCCGCCCCGGTGCGTCCGGGTCGACCTGGCGGGGCACCCGGCGGTGCCGGGCCCGGGCCCGCAGGGCGACGGCGAGCCGGCCGGCGGGAGGCGTGGGCAGCGCCCGGACCCGCAGCGCGAGCAAGGTGGCGAGCAGCAGCGCGGCGGCCACCGCCGCGCCGGCCAGCAGGCCGGCCGGGCGGTCCGCGAGCAGCGTGAGCGCGTACGCCCACGTCCCGGTCACCAGCATCCCGACCACACGCCGACTCTAGAACCCGCTGTCACGTCCCGGGACGCGATCGCCGCCGCCGCCCGTTCGACCACCCCCGCGGCGCCGGTCGTCACGGTGCGCGACGCGACGCGCCGAGGGCGGGCGCGACCGCCGGCGGCGGCGTGCGGCTCGTCGCCGCGGGCGGAATCCGCGTTCCCGCCGGGCTCCGCGACCCACGAACGGGGGACGTGAACCGCGCGTAGCCGGCGACACGCCGTCCGGCGCGTTTCCTCCCGTCGACACGGTGGGTAACAGGACATCGACCCCGCGGCACGGTGCCGCGGCCGGTGCGGAGTGGACGGTGGTCGCGATGAGCGGGTCAGTGGCGGAGCAGGAACGGAGCGCCGCACCGGGCGGCACGGACCTGCTGACAGTCGGCGTGGAGGAGGAGTTCCTGCTCGTCGACCCGCACACCGGGACCGCGGTGCCCGCCGTCGACCTGGTCATGGAGCAGGTGCCGGCCGAGCTGCGGGGCCAGGTGGAGCGGGAGTTCCAGACCAGCCAGATCGAGATCGGCAGCCCGCCCGGGCTGGAGCTTTCCTCGATCCGGCACTCGCTGGGCATGCTCCGCGCCGAGCTGGCGGCCGCCGCCGAGCGGGCCGGCGTCCTGCTCCTGGCCATCGGCACCGGGCCGGTGGACGGGCCGGTGCCCCCGGTGGTGGACAAGCCCCGCTTCGACCGGATGATCGAGCGGTTCCGGCTGCTGGTGCCGGGCCCGGGCAACAACGGCATGCACGTACACGTCGGCATCCCGGACGCGGAGACCGGCGTGCAGGTGCTCAACCACGTCCGGCCCTGGCTGCCGATCCTGCACGCGGTCACCGCCAACTCCCCCTTCGCCAAGGGCGAGGACACCGGCTACGCGAGCTGGCGCTCCGTCGAGTGGGAGCGCTGGCCGTCGGTGGCGCCCACCCCCTGGCTGGAGTCGCACGAGCACTACGACCGGCTGATCCGGCAGCTCATCGCCAGCGGCGTGATGCTCGACGAGGGAATGCTCTACTGGTACGCGCGGCTGTCCGCCAAGTACCCGACCGTGGAGATCCGGATCGGTGACGTCTGCCCGTCGGTGGACGACGCCGTGCTGGTCGCCGCCCTGGTCCGGGCCCTGGTGGCCACCGCCATGACCGAGATCGCCGAGGGGCGGCCGGCCATCAACACCGACCACCACCTGCTGGTCGCCGCGCACTGGCGGGCGGCCCACGACGGGCTGGAGGGCGACGGCGTCGACCTGACCGACGGCGAGCTGCGCCCGGCCTGGGAACTGCTGGACGGGCTGGTCGAGCGGGTCCGCCCGGAACTGGAGCGGCACGGCGACCTCGACCGGGTGACCGACCTGCTGGGCGCGCTGCGCCGGCACGGCAGCGGCGCGGCGCGGCAACGGGCGGTGTTCGCGCGTACCGGCAAGCTGGTCGACGTGGTCGCGGACGTGGCCCGGCAGACCCGGGGCTGAGCGCCCCCGCCGGCCCGGCGCGCGTGACAGGATGGGCGTCGTGGTGGAGCGGATGGTCGTCGTCGGCGGGGACGCCGCCGGGATGTCGGCGGCGTCCCAGGCCCGGCGCCTCCGCGACCGGGACGACCTGGAGATCCTCGCCTTCGAGCGCGGTCATTTCACTTCCTACTCGGCCTGCGGAATCCCCTACTGGGTCAGCGGGCTGGTCCCGGAACGGGACCAGCTTGTCGCCCGCGACCCGGCCACCTTCCGGGACAAGTTCGACATCGACGTCCGGCTGCGGCACGAGGTCACCGCCATCGACCTCGACCGCCGCGAGGTGGTCGCGCGGGATCTGGAGAGGGACGCCGAGGTCCGCACCGGCTTCGACACCCTGGTCTACGCCACCGGCGCGACCCCGATCCAGCCCGAGTGGGCGCGGGGCGGGGTCGCCGGGGTGTTCGGCATGCAGACCCTCGACGACGGCACCGCCCTGCTGGACTGGCTGGAACGCGAGCCCCGCCCCCGCCGCGCCGTGGTGGTCGGCGGCGGCTACATCGGGGTCGAGATGGCCGAGGCGCTGCTGCACCACGGGCTCTCGGTCGACCTCGTCGAGCAGGCCGACCAGCCGATGTCCACGGTGGACCCGGACATGGGCGAGCTGGTGGCCGAGGCGATGCGCGGCACCGGCATCGGCATCCGCGCCGGCCTGACCGTCACGGGCCTCGACGAGCGGGACGGGCGGATCGCCGCGGTGGTCACCGACGAGGGGCCCATCCCGGCCGACGTCGTGGTGCTCGGCCTGGGCGTACGCCCGAACGTCGCGCTCGCCACGGCCGCCGGCCTGCCGCTCGGCCCGTCCGGGGCGATCCGCGTCGACCGGCGGATGCGGGTGCCCGGGGCGGACGGCGTCTGGGCGGCCGGCGACTGCGTGGAGAGCCTGCACCGGGTCAGCGGCCTGCCGATGCACATCCCGCTCGGCACCCACGCCAACAAGCAGGGCCGGGTCGCCGGGATCAACATCGGCGGCGGCTACGCGACCTTCCCCGGCGTGATCGGCACGGCGGTGACCAAGGTCTGCGACCTGGAGGTCGGACGGACCGGGCTGCGCGAGCGGGACGCCAGGGCGGCCGGCTTCGAGTTCGTCACCGTGCTCGCCGAGTCGACCAACCGGGCCGGCTACTACCCGGGCGCCCGGCCCATGACGGTCAAGCTGATCGCCGAGCGGCCCAGCGGCCGGCTGCTGGGCGCCCAGATCGTCGGCTGGTCCGAGGCGGCCAAGCGGATCGACGCGCTGGCCGTGGCGCTGTGGAACAACATGACGGTGGACGAGATGACCGGGCTCGACCTGGGCTACGCACCGCCGTACGCCCCGGTCTGGGACCCGGTGCTGATCGCGGCCCGCAAGGCCGTCGACGCCCTCTCCCACGCCGGCCGGTAGAGCGCGGAGGCGGAAGGGTGTCCCGCAGCATCACCGGCCACGTGCATTTCCACCCGGACCACTCCATGTGTCTCCTGCTCGCCGGGCCGGACGGTCCGGTTGAGGTCGGCAGCACCCGACGTTCTGCGGACCTCGGGCGGATGGCCGAAGAGGCCGCTACCCGCCTGTACGGATCGGCGCCGGTGGACATCTCGCTCGTCGTCGACCGGCCGCCCTGGCTGACGGAAGGAATGATCGTGCGGCCCTCCGCACCCGATGACCCAGGTGCGACGGCCGAGCATCCCTATGGCCAGATCGTGGGATTCCTTCCGGTGGGCGGCGTGCTCGTATGGCATCCCCGGACGAGTGCCGCCGTGCACGCCCCGGAGGACCTCGTCGTGTGCTCGCCGGCATCTGTCGATCCCCGCATCGTCCGCGAGATAGCCACGCGAACCGGAATTGCGCCAGTGGCAGGGTGAGACGCGACGATCACACCGGACCGCCGGCAGCCAGGGAAGCCACGAGGACGGCCGGATGCGGTGGGGGATCCCCGAAGGACTGAGCCGTTGTGGGTGCGCCTGTTGTCGTTCCAGCGGCACCAGGCGCACCCGAGGTTCTTTGTCGGTGGGCCGGTTTACCTTGTGAGGGCTTTGCCGGGTCCGGCACTTTCCCCTCGGAGGCTCTTCATGTCGCAGGAGACGACTTACCTCGAACTGTCCGAAGTGGACGGAGGAGCGCACAAGTTCTACGAGGTCGTGGTCGACGACATCACGATGACCGTGCGCTACGGCCGGATCGGCGACCAGGGTCAGGTGAAGACCAGCGCCTTCCCGGACAACGCCCGCGCCCGGGCCGCCGCCGCGAAGAAGATCGGCGAGAAGGTCCGCAAGGGGTACGCGCCGGCGGTGCCCGGCGTACGCCCGAAGCGGGCGATCTCCCGGCGGCAGATCGTGAGCACCCGCTCGACCGCCCGCACCGCCCCGGTCCTCTGGCGCTACGCCTCGGGCGCGCCCGCGTTCGGCATCTTCATCGACGGGCAGACCTGCATGGTGGGCAACGAGCACGGGGTGATCACCACGCTCGACCACGACGCGCGGGTGCTCCACCAGGTCCGGCTTCCCGACGGGGTGAAGTGCATCGTCGCCGACGACGCCTGGATCTACGCGGGCTGCGACGACGGCAACGTCTACGACCTCTCCGGCAAGGTGCCCCGGGTGGCGTACGCGATCGCTCCCGACATCGACATCTACTGGCTGGACATCCACGACGGCGTGCTGGGCGTCTCCGACCGCGAGGGCGGCATCGCCGCGGTGGACCACGAGGACGAGTTCCTCTGGCGCCGGCCGGGCCGGGGCCGCTCCGCCTGGATGGTGCGCTGCGACAGCGACGCCCTCTACCACGGCCACTCGCAGGGGGTCACCGGCTACGACTGGCGGACCGGGCGGGAGCTGTGGCACACCCGCACCGGGGCGGTGCTGTTCGGCTGGCAGGAGCGTGACGCCGTGTTCGCCGGCACCGGCACCCGCGAGGTGGTGCGGCTGCGCAAGGACGGGCGGGCCGAGCGGACCTACCGGTGCGACTCGGCGGTCTTCTCCTGCGCCACGGCCGAGGGCGGCCGGTACGTCTTCGCCGGCGACAGCGCCTCCTCGATCTACTGTTTCGACGAGGCCGGCAACCGGCTGTGGAAGCTCGGCACCGGGTGCGGCTCGGCCTACTCGATGCAATACCACGACGAGCGGCTCTACGTGGTGACGACCGGCGGCTACCTGGCCTGCGTCGACGCCAGCGAGCCGGCGATCCGGGCGGCCGAGGCGGGCAGCGTGCCCGAGGTGGTCGACGTGAAGGCCCCGGCCCGCCTGCCGGAGCCGGCCGCCTGGACCAGCGTGGAGGTGACCACCGACGACCGGGCCGGCGTGGTGGTGCAGTGCGTGGAGCAGGGCGGTCGGCTGCGCATCCACGTGCTCTCCGACGGCTTCCGGCGCGACTGGCCGGTGCAGTTCCCGAAGGGCATCCGGGAGCCCGGGGCGCGTTACCTGGTCACCGAGGTCCGGGAGGCGGGCCGGGGCGGCTTCTACCGGGCGTACGGCGACATCCGCCGGCTGCGCTGACAAGCTCCGGTCCGGGGGCGGTGCGGGACCGCCCCCGGACCGGTCACCGGCAGGTCCAGCGCACCGGCCGGACCTGGTCGTCGGACCCGAGCTTCCCGCCGAGCACCCGGCCGTCGTCGCTGAAACTGTTCACGCTCCCCTGCCGGTCGCCGCGCCAGCCGTCCGGCACGGGCAGCTTCACCGACCTCGTATCGGTGATCACGCCGGGGACGTCATCGGCGACCCAACCGGCCAGCCAGCCCCGACCGTTGCCGGTCCCGGCCCAGAGGACGCCCTCCAGCACCTCCGCCCGCCCGGTCCGCAGGTCGATCCGCACCGGGTACCTGGTTATGCCGTTGCGGGGAACCACCTTGGTGTCGCGTTCGGCGGTGCCGGTCACCCAGCCACCGGCCAACGACAGGGGCAGGAACCGGTCGGCCTTCCCGCCGGGCACCCGCGGCAACGGCAACACCTCCGGCCGCGCGGCGCCCGGACGCCACACCACCGCGCGGGTGGGCTTGTCCGGGTGCCCGTCCGACATCGCCGCCAGGACGGTGCCGTCCTCGTCGATGTCGACGGCCGTGCCCTCCCACCGCGGGCCAGGCAGTGGCAGGTCGACCGGCCGGCTCTGGTACGAGTCCCAGACCACCGGCAGTCGCCTGGTCCCCGGCTCCCAGGGGGCTCCGAGGCTGCGGTAGCCGACGATCCGGCCGGCGTCGTTGACGGCCATCGCACCCGCGGGCATCTCCCCGGGCAGGCCGATGACCTCGCCGTTGCGCACCACCCACGCCCGCAACCCGCTGCCGGCCCCTAACGACGAACCCACCGCCACGCCTGCCCGGTTGACATCCGTCAGCTCCTGCCCCGAGCCCGGCATCTCCACCTCGCGGACCCGGTCCCCCTCCCAGATCAGCAGGCCGAAATCCACGCGACCCTGCCCCTGCGGGGCCCGGCGGCCCACCAGCCACCGGCCGTCCGGGTCACCGCCGGTGACCGCGCCCCGTGGGTCGCCCGGAACGGGCAGCAGCTCGGCCCTGCACACGCCCTGCCACGCGCCGGTCGGCCGCGGTTCCGGCAACGGCGTCGACGGGCTGGGGCTCCCGGCCGGCGCAGGCGCCGCCCGCCCGTCCCCACCCAGCGCCGCCGGCAGCGCGGCCATCGCCAGCACGCCCAGGGCGGCCGCCCCGGCCGCCGCCACCCGGCGGTTGCGCCGCCGCCGACGGGCCTCCCGGATCGCCCCCGGCAGGTCGATCCGGGGCGGGCCGGCCGGCTCGTCGTCCAGCCACCGCAGCCGGTCGGCGACCTGTTCCTCATCGGTCCTCATGCTCACCGCTCCTCTCCGGTCCGGCCGGCCAGCTCGCGGTCCCCGAGCAGCCGTCGCATCGCCGCCAGGCCGTGCGAGGTCTGGCTCTTCACCGTGCCGGGCGAGCAGCGCAACGCCCGGGCCACCTCCTCCACCGGCAGGTCATGCAGGAAACGCAGCACCAGCACCGCCCGCTGGCGGGGCGGCACCTTGGCGAGGGCGTCGCGCAGCACGGTCCGCTCCTCGACGCCCCGGTCCTCGGTGAACCGCATGTCGGGTGGCCCGCCGAACAGGTGCACCCGCCACCAGCCGCGCCGCCGGGTGTCCAGGAAATGCCGCACCAGCACCGTGCGGACGTACGCGTCGAGCTGCTCGACCTCGCCTATCCGGGCCCAGCGCAGGTAGAGCCGGGTGGCGGTCTCCTGCACCAGGTCGTCGGCCTGGTCGGCGTCACCGCAGAGCGCGTACGCCAGCCGGCGCAGCGCCGGCAGGCGGGCGGTGACGTACTCGATGTATTCCTGGTCCGATGCGTCCGGCATCCGGCCACCTCCGTGGGGTTCGCTGTTCCAGACGGCATCGCGCCGGAATCGGTTGTACGCGACCGCCACCGGAACCCAGGATGGTCGGGTGCATCTGGAGATCCCCGAGGGGCTGCGCTGGACCGAGCGGCATCCGGCCGGCCGGGAGTGGCTCGCCACCCTGCCGGAGCGGCTGGCCGGGTGCGTGGCGCGCTGGGAGCTGCGGGTCGGCCCACCCTTCGCGTACGCGTTCGCGTCGCTGGCCCTGCCGGCGGAGCTGCCCGACGGCACCCGGGCGGTGCTCAAGCTCCAGTACCCGGACGACGACAGCGTGCACGAGGCGACCGCGCTGGCGCACTGGGCCGGCCGGGGAGCGATCCGGCTGCTGGCCCACGACGCCGAGCGCCGCGCGCTGCTGGTCGAGCGGTGCGACCCGGGCACCCCGCTGCACGGGCTGTCCCCGGATGCGGCGCTGGACGTGGCGATCGGGCTGCTCCCCCGGCTCGGCGTGCCGGCCGGCCCGCCGTTCACCCCGCTCGCCGAGGAGGCGGCCGGCTGGGCCGAGCGGATGCCGGCCAAGTGGGAACGCCTGAACCGGCCGTACGAGCGGCGGCTGCTCGACGCCGCGCTCGGGATGCTCGCCGACCTGACGCCCAGCCAGGGCGCGCAGGTGCTGGTCAACCAGGACCTGCACGCCGGCAACGTGCTGTCGGCCGGCCGCGAGCCGTGGCTGGTCATCGACCCGAAGCCCCTGGTCGGCGAGCGGGAGTTCGCCGTGGTGCCGCTGGTCCGCGGTCCGGAGCTGGGCCGCTCCCCGGCGGCGGTGCGGCACCGGCTCGACCGGCTGAGCGCCGAGCTGGGCCTGGACCGGGACCGGGTGCGCGGCTGGGCGGTCGGGCAGACGCTGGCCTGGAGCATCGGCGAGGACCAGGTCTTCCCGCAGCAGATTGAGACGGTCCGCTGGCTGCTGGGCGTGGCGTGACCGTTCCGGGCCCGGTCACGCCGCAGACCGCGGCGGTCAGGCCGGGTACGGGACCGCCTCGCGTGCCGCCCGCAGGGCCCCGGCCCACCAGGCGAGCTGGTCCAGCAGGGTCTTGGCGTAGCCGGCCGCCGCGGGATCGAGGGGCTGGCCGTCCTGCCACGCCGTGAAGTAGTTCGGGAAGGCCAGCCCGTCGCGGATGGTCACCGCGTGCAGTTCGGTGAGCACGTTCTCCAGGTGCAGGACGGCGTGCCGGCCGCCGGCCGCCCCGCCGTAGCTCACGAAGGCGACCGGCTTGGCCGTCCACTGGGTGAAGTGCCAGTCGATGGCGGCCTTCAGCGCGGCCGGGTAGCTGTGGTTGTACTCGGGGGTGACCAGGACGAACGCGTCGGCGTCCCGCAACGCGGCGGTCAGCGGCGCCATGGCCGCCGGGCGCGGGTACGCGTCGCCCGCGAACTTCGGGGACTCCGCAGGCAACTCCAGCGGGATCTCGACCTGGGTCAGGTCGACGACGTCGACGTCGAACCCGCCGTGCTCGCGCGCCCGCTCGGCGACCCAGGACGCGACGACCGGCCCGAACCGGCCTTCGCGGACGCTTCCGATGACGATGACCAACCTGTGCTTCTCGTTCATGCGCTCCACGGTCCGCCGCCCGGACGGCGGCAACCAGACCGGGCGCAGGCTGGCCCCCACAGGGCCACGCTACGCCGGCCGGGGCGGCCGGAACCCGGCCTAGACTTCCCACCCATGGGTACGCCACTGGGCGACTTCGTCCGCGCCAAGCGCGACAGCCTCCAGCCGGAGTCCTTCGGCCTGCCCGATCGGGGCCGGCGCCGCTCCCCCGGCCTGACCCGGGCGGAGGTGGCCACCCGCTCGGGGATCAGCGTGGAGTACCTGACCCGCATCGAGCAGGGCCGGGACCGTAACCCCTCGCACTCGGTGCTGCACGCCCTCGCGGACGGCCTGAGCCTCGACGCCGGGGAACGCCATCACCTGCGCTACCTCGCGAAGATCACCGGCGGGGCCTGCCCCGGGCACCGGCCGCCGGCCCCGCCCAACCGCGAGGTCCGGCCCACCGTGCGGGAAACCGTCCGGCTGCTCGAACCCGGGGTCGCGTTCGTCACCAACCGGCTCGGCGACGTGCTCGCCCACACCGGCGGGTTCGAGCTGGTCATGGGCGCGACCGGGCTGCTCGACGCCGACGCGGCCAACCTGACCCGCTACGTCTTCACCGACCCCCGCGCCCGGACCGTGTTCCCCGACTGGGACCAGGTGGCCGACGAGCAGGCCTTCGACCTGTGGCTCGGGCCGTCCGCCGAAGCCTCCGAATGGTTCACGGTCCAGCTCGCGCCCGTCGCCGGTCCGGAGTTCACCCGGCGGCTCCGCCAGCACCTGCCGCCGCCCCAGGTCCCGCTCCGGCTCGTCCATCCCGTCGCGGGCGAGCTGCGCTGGCACCGGGAGAAGCTGGAACTGCCGAGCACCGACGCCCAGGAACTGGTCGTCCTGCTGCCGGCCGACGAGGCGACCGCGCGGGCCGTCGAGGGGCTCCGGCACCGCCGGCACGGCACCCTCCGCGCCGTCGGCTGACCGGGCCGGTCAGCCGGCCTGGCAGGTGGCGCACCAGTAGAGGTTGCGGCCGGCGAGCGCGCCCCGGCTCACCTCGGTGCCGCAGACGTGGCAGGGCTCGCCCGGCCGGCGGTAGACGTAGACCTCGCCGCCGTGCCGGTCGACCCGGGGCGCCCGCCCCATGGCGTCCGGCAGGTGCTCGTCGCGCACGGTGTCGATCCGTCCCCGCTCGGCGGCGACGGTCATCAGTGCGACCAGGTCGGCCCAGAGTTCCGCCCAGCCGGCCGGGGTGAGGTTCCGCCCGGGCAGCAGCGGCGGCAGCCCGGCCCGGAACAGCGCCTCGGTCACGAAGATCAGGCCGGTGCCGGCCACCACCGACTGGTCCAGCAGCAGCGCGGCCAGCGGGGTGGGGCTGCGCCGGATCCGGGCGTACGCCCGCTCGGGGTCGGCGTCGGCGCGCAGCGGGTCGGGGCCGAGCCGGTCCCGCAGGGCGGCCACCTCGGGCGGGGTGAGCAGCTCGCACGCGGTCGGCCCGCGCAGGTCCAGCCAGTGCCGGTCGTCCGACGACTCCAGCTCGGCGCGTCTGCCGCCGCGCCGCGACCTGGAGCCGTCGCTGGTCAACCGCAGGCGGATCTGCCCGATCGGGGGCGGCGGCTCGCCCGGGCCGTCGGTGACCTTGCCGTAGAGCCCGAGGTGGACGTGCAGGGTCAGCTCGCCGGCGTAGTGGTGCAGCAGGTGCTTGCCGTACGCCTCGGTGCCGTCCAGGACGGTGCCGGTGAGCTGGGCCGCGCCCTCGGCGAAGCGGCCCTGCGGGCTGGCGGCGTGCACCTTGTCGCCGGCGAAGAGCTCGGCGTGCCGGGCCGCCAGGCGGTGGATGGTGTGTCCCTCTGGCACGACGGCAACGGTAGCCCGCCGGTCGGGACACCGCCGACCAGGAGCGGCAGCCACGTCGACGGGTGTCGACGTGTCCGCCACGGGGTACCTCATGAGCATCACGCGCGGTCTCCGCGCCGGAGTTCAGGAGGTGTCGAAGTGAAGATCTTGTCCCGCCGGAACGACCCGGCGCGTACTGATGACGTGAACGGCGACGGGGTGGTCGACGACCGCGACCGGAGCGGCGACGACCCGCCCGTGGTCACCGACCGGGACGCGGAGCGGACCACGTACCGGAGCGCCGCCACCGCGACCGACGGCGAGCGCGTCCGCGACGCCGCGTCGACGGCCGAGGACGAGCGCGCCACCGCGACCGGGAGCGAGCGGACCACCGACGCGGAGCGGCGGGCGGCGGACCGGGCCGCGGCGGCCCGCGCGGCCACCGGCCGCCGGCCGGCCGCGGGTGACCGGACCGCGGGGACGGGGCCCGACCCGGAGCCGGCCACTGAGCGCACCGTCGACCTCAACCGCGACGGCCGGCCGGACCGGCCGGTCGACCGGGACGCCGCCGTGGAGCGGGTCGAGCCGGTCACCACGAAGCGGCCCCGCGCCAGCCTGCTCGCCACCCTCGGCCTGATCGTCTCGGTGGTCGGCGCGCTGTTCGTGCTCTCCGGCACCCTCGCCGGCTACGGCATCGGCCTCGGCGCGGTCGGCGCGGTGCTCGCCGTGCTCGGCCTGGTCGCCACCCGCCGCCGGCACGTGGCCGGCAAGACCGACGCGCTGATCGGCATCGTCGTCGGCCTCGCCGCCGTGGTGCTCGGCATCGTGGCGATGACCGGCCAGTTCGACTGGCCGACCACCGACGGCGACTGGGTCGGGCGGTTCCGGGGGTGGCTCGACTCACAGTTTGCCGGTCTCTTCTGACGGGCAGTTTCCCGGTCGCCGGCGCAGCGCCGGCACGCCCGATCAGCTCTGGTGGTTCACCAGCCGGGCACACCTCTTTCGGGGGCGGCGGTTCGCCGCCCCCGAAGTGCGTCCGGGGTCGGTCGGCCGCGGGACGCCCTCAGGGGCACATACGCAACGATCCACCGCCGAAGGTGGACCAGACGCAACGAAGCGTCGGCGTACGCAACTTCCGGCGGTGGATGTCGTCTACCCGGGCCGCATACCGTTGGACCACGGCGCCAGCCCGTGGGCCGACGGTGGCCGGGCGCGCCCGACCCTGGGAGCACGACATGACGATGGACGCGACCCGCCAGCGCTTTCTGATGTGCCGGCCGACGTACTTCGCCGTCGACTACGCGATCAACCCGTGGATGGACCCCACCGCCCCGGTCGACGCCGACCTGGCGATCCGGCAGTGGGAGCAGCTCCGCCAGACGTACGTCGACCTGGGCCACGAGGTCGAGCTGATCGACCCGGTCGGCGGCCTGCCGGACATGGTCTTCGCGGCCAACGGCGGCACGGTCATCGACGGCAAGGCCATGGCGGTGCAGTTCCGCGACCCGCAGCGCGCCGACGAGGCGCCCGCCTACCGGGCCTGGTTCGAGGCCGCCGGCTTCGAGATGTACGACCCGAAGCACGTCAACGAGGGTGAGGGCGACGTCCTGCTGGTCGGCGACCACCTGCTCGCCGGCACCGGGTTCCGCACCGCGCACGCCTCGCACGCGCAGCTCCAGGAGGTCTTCGGCTACCCGGTGATCACCATGCAGCTGGTGGACGCGCGCTTCTACCACCTGGACACCGCGCTCACCGTGCTCGACGAGCGGACCGTGGCGTACCTGCCGGAGGCGTTCTCCCCCGGCAGCCGCGCGGTGCTGCGCCGGCTCTTCCCGGACGCGATCCACGCCACCATGGCCGACGCCGAGGTGCTGGGGCTGAACGCGGTCAGCGACGGCCGGCACGTGGTGCTGCCGGCGCAGGCCACCGACCTGGCCGCGAAGCTGCGCGACCGGGGCTACGAGACAATCGGTATCGACCTGTCCGAGCTGCGCAAGGCCGGCGGCGGACCGAAGTGCTGCACGTTGCGACTCCGTCAGGGAAAGGCACTCAAGTGATCATCGACGACATGCTGCGGACGCCCGCCGCGGTACGGGACGCGGAGCGTCACACGGCGCACAACTACCACCCGCTGCCCGTGGTGATCTCGTCCGCCGAGGGCGCCTGGCTGACGGACGTGGACGGCCGGCGCTACCTGGACTGCCTGGCCGGCTACTCGGCGCTGAACTTCGGCCACCGGCACCCGAAGCTGATCGAGGCCGCGCACGCGCAGCTCGACCGGCTGACCCTGACCAGCCGCGCGTTCATCCACGACCAGTTCGCCGACTTCTGCCGCGAGCTGGCCGCGCTCTGCGGCAAGGACCTGGTGCTGCCGATGAACACCGGCGCCGAGGCGGTGGAGACCGGCATCAAGGTCGCCCGCAAGTGGGGCTACCAGGTCAAGGGCGTGACCCCGGGCCAGGCCAACATCGTGGTGGCCGAGGGGAACTTCCACGGCCGGACCACCACGATCGTCAGCTTCTCCACCGACGAGGACGCCCGCGCCGACTTCGGGCCGTACACACCGGGGTTCACGGTGGTCCCCTACGGCGACCTGGCCGCGCTGACCGCCGCGATCGACGAGAACACGGTGGCCGTGCTGCTCGAGCCGATCCAGGGCGAGCAGGGCGTCGTGGTGCCGCCGGAGGGCTACCTGCCCGGCGTCCGCGAGGTCTGCACCGAGCGGAACGTGCTCTTCATCGCCGACGAGATCCAGTCGGGCCTGGGCCGCACGGGCGCCACGTTCGCCTGCGAGCAGGAGGGCGTCGTCCCGGACATGTACCTGCTGGGCAAGGCGCTCGGCGGCGGCATCGTGCCGGTCTCGGCGGTCGCCGCGAACGCCGACGTGCTCGGGGTGCTCAAGCCGGGCCAGCACGGCTCGACCTTCGGCGGCAACCCGCTGGCCTGCGCGGTCGCCACGGAGGTGGTCCGGCTGCTGGCCACCGGCGAGTTCCAGCGCCGCTCGGCCGAGCTGGGCGAGCGGCTGCACGCCGGCCTGCGCGGTCTGATCGGCAAGGGCCTGGTCGCGGTCCGGGGCCGGGGCCTCTGGGCCGGGCTGGACATCGACCCGGCGCTGATGACCGGCCGGGAGGCCTGCGAGCGGCTCATGGAGCGGGGCGTCCTGGCCAAGGACACCCACGGCTCGACCATCCGGCTCGCCCCGCCGCTGGTCATCACCGAGGAGGAGATCGACCACGCGGTGGCGCAGCTCGCCGCCGTGCTGGCCGGCTGATCCGCGTACGAGAGGGGCGCCGGGACCACGACGGTCCCGGCGCCCTTTCGCGTCGCGTCAGGGACGCGGCAGCCGCATGGCCATGGTCGGCGCCTCGGCCATCACCGAGGTCGGGCTGAACTTCGCGTCGCTGGCCATCTCGTCGGCGCGGCCGACCTGCACGCCCGGGTAGAGCTCGACGAGGTCGCCCTCGCCCAGCACCCGGGACTGCTGCGGGGCCAGCGCGATCCGGTCCGGCTCGGCCATCGAGCCGCCCGGTCGCACGCCGGAGCCGTTGGTGCTGGTGTCGGTGACGACCACCTCGCCCACCCTCAGCTCCAGACGGACGTGGTTGCGGCTGATCCAGCGCCGCGCCTCGTCGTTGAGCCACTGGCCGAGCACGATCCCGCCGGTGGCCTCGGGCGCCCGCCCGATCGCGACCGGCTGGTTCTCGGTGAGCGCGAACCGCTGCCGGACCAGCCCGCCGATCCGCACCGCCAGCACGGCGGTACGCGGCCGCGGCCCGGCGTCGCCGAGGCGGGTGCCGTGCCGGGGGCAGGTCGGCACGCCGTTGCGCAGCGTGGGTGGCGGCTGCCCGGCCGGGGCGCGGTCCACCCGGGCCAGGTCGGCGAAGGCGCCGCCGCCTCCACCGCCGCCGAACAGCGCGCAGCCCGGCTCGGGGCAGCGCCACTGCCGGGCAAGCAGCTTCGCGCCGACCGGGGAGCGGCTGCCGGTGGCCGGGGTCTGCCCGCCGCCGACGTGCGCGATGAAGACGGGGCCGCCGGCGCCCGGCACCGGGGCGAGCACCCGGCCGGCCTGGCCGAGCCACGGCCACCGGCCGCCCAGCCCGTCGAACCGGAGCCGGGTGAGCACCGGCAGGCCGAGCAGGTCGGCCACCTCCAGCATCCGGTCGCCGGGGTGGTCGAGCACCTCGACGAGGCCGTCGTCGGCCCAGCGCCGGACCACCATCCGCTCGTTGGAGGTCAGGTCCGCGTCGGAGAGCAGGGCCCGGTGCACGATCGCGTAGACCGGGACGCTGTCCTCCTCCATCTGCCGGGACAGCGCGTCGATCACCATGCCGAGCCGCAGCAGGCTGGCCGGCCGCCCACCGTCCAGGTCCTGCCAGCGGATCACCTCGGCGAGGTCGACGACCGCCCGGGCCAGCGAGGGGTCGGTGCTGACCCGACCCTCGATGGCGTCCAGCACCTTGCTGATCTCGAATCTCATGCCGCGCTCCGGACGGTGTCGTCGGTCCGCCGGGCCGGGGCCGGCCGCCCCGCCTCGGCTCGCACCGCCGCCGCGGTGAGCAGGTCTGCCATGCGACGACCCTACCGGCAGCGCCGACCGGCGCCCCGCGACGCACGCCGGAAATCGAACTCCGTCGCTCGCCGGCGGCGGCTCAGCCCCGCCGCAGCGGGCGGCCCACCTCGTGCATGTGCGCCAGCGCCTGCCGGTACGACTCGAACAGCCCGGTCTCCGCGTACGGGATGCCCTGCTCGGCGCAGTAGGCGCGGACGATCGGCCGGGCCCGCCGCAGGTTCGCCCGGGGCATGTTCGGGAAGAGGTGGTGCTCGATCTGGTAGTTGAGCGCCCCCAGCGCCACGTCCACGAACCGCCCGCCGCGCACGTTGCGGGAGGTGAGCACCTGCTTGCGCAGGTAGTCGAGCTCGTCCTCGGCGGTGGGCATCGGCATGCCCTTGTGGTTCGGGGCGAACGCGCAGCCCATGTAGAGCCCCCACAGCCCCTGGTGGACGGCCACGAAGAGCAGCGCCCTGCCGGGCGACATCACCGCGAACAGCAGGCCGAGGTAGCCGGCGGCGTGCGCGAGGAGCAGCAGCCCCTCCACCGCGCGGTGCCGGACCGGGGTGCGCCACCGGCCGTCCGGCTCCCGGCCGACCAGCGCCCGCACGCTGGCCACGTGCAGCGCGAGCCCCTCCAGCAGCAGTAGCGGGAAGAACAGCCACGCCTGCCGCCGGGCCATCCACCGGCTCAGGCCCCGGGTCGCCGCCGCCTGCTCGTACGTCCAGACCAGCGCGCCCGCGCCGACGTCCGGGTCCTCGTCGGCGTGGTTCGGGTTGGCGTGGTGCCGGTTGTGCTTGTCCACCCACCAGCCGTAGCTCAGCCCGACCGCGAGGTTCCCGGCGACCAGGCCGGCCGCCTCGCTCGGTCCGCGCCGGCGGAACATCTGCCGGTGGCCGGCGTCGTGCCCGAGGAACGCCACCTGGGTGGTGGCCACCGCCATGAGCGCCGCCAGCGGCACCTGCCACCAGGAGTCGCCGACCGCCACCACCACGGCCCAGCCGGCCAGGTAGGCGCCCAGGGTGAGCGCGATCCGGGCCGCGTACCGGCCGGGCCGCCGCTCGAACAGGCCGGCGGCCGCCACGCGGCGGGACAGCCGCGCGTAGTCGCTGCCCCGTCGCGCCGCCGGTGCCGTCAACGTCGATGAGGTCATCCGCTCCCCCGCTCCTCGATTCGCCCGCCACGCCGGCGGGACGACTCTGCGTAACCGATTCTGCGGGGCACGACTGCGCTGGGTAATCCTGGCAACCCCCCAGCCCGGGGTGGTGCTAGCCCTACCTCATCCCGCCCACGGCGGCCCGGAGCCGGGCCAGGTCCCGCCGGCGCCGCTCGTAGGTCGCGGCGAGGGCGATCAGCGCCAGGCCGCCCAGAGCCAGGAAGATCCAGCGGGGCAGCAGGTCCCAGCCCCGGGCCAGCTCGTGCAGGGCCAGCGGGACGAGGGTCGCCGCGCCCAGCAGGACCGGGGCCTGCCAGCGCCGGACCGCCCCGCCGAGCACCGCGCCGAGCGCCACCAGGCCGAGGGCCAGCCGACGGGCCGGCTGCGCGTCCGGCGCGGCCAGCACCGACACCAGGCTGGGCAGCAGCGCGGCGCCGAGTCCCGGGCCGAGCGCCAGCCAGCTGTTCAGCCCGGGCCGGGTCCGCAGCGCCAGCAGGCCCGCGCCGAGGGCGAGCGCCGCCGCCGGCAGGGTGTACGCCTCCAGCACCGCCACCCCGCCGGCGGCCAGTAGCAGCCAGCCGCCGAGCAGTTCGCTGCCCCCGGCGACCGCCGCGAGGCCCCACCGCCGGGCCGGGGTCTCGCCCCGGCGCAGCACCCGGACGGCCACGACCACGCCCCACAGCACGCAGACCGCGGCCGCGTGCCGCAGCGCACCGCCGGTGAGCAGCAGCGCCAGCAGGGCCACCGCCTGCGCCGCCGCCTCCAGCGCCACCGCCCCGACCGCCCGCGCCGAGCCCGCCGCCTGCGGCGACGGCGAGCCGGCGGTCCGGGCGCGCAGCGCCGGCGTCGCGTGCAGGGTCACCGCCGCGACGGCGAGCACCGCGAACCCGGCGGTACGCAGCGGCAGCCCGCCGGCCAGCGCCGCGGTGACCGCGAAGCCGGTGGCCGCCGCCACGGCGCTCAGCCAGCCGGCGAGCCGGGCCTCGGCCGGCCGGCCGGCCGCCCCCGCCACGGCCGCCGCGACGACCAGCACCCCCAGCCCGGCGAGGGTCCCGGCGCGGGTGGCGACGAGGCCGCCCAGCCCGGGAGCGGTGAGGGCGAACCCCAGCGGCAGCAGGACCACCGGCGCGGCCGGGCGCGGGCCGCCCAGCGCGGCCAGCACCAGCGCGGCCACCCCGGCCCCGAAGACCAGCGCGGGCACCACCGGCCAGGGCGCGCCGGCCGCCGCCAGCAGGACCGGCAGCGCCACCGCGGCGAACGGCAGCCCGGCCAGCGCGGGCAGCCAGCGCTGGCCGCTCCGGCCCGGCGTCTCCGGCGCCGCGCCGGCACCCGGAGCGGGCGCCATCCGGGCGTACGCCGCCGCGGCGGCCCCGAGCAGCAGCAGCACCAGCCCGGCGCGCCCCGCCCCCGGCGCGGGCTCGACGGCGGGCACCCCGGACCAGGGCCGGACGGGCAGGTCCAGCAGCACCGCCAGGGCGGTCGGGGCGGCGGTGAGCAGCGCCAGGCCGGCCAGCACGGCACCGACCGCCCGCGGGGCGGAAGCGGGCCGGACGCCGCCCCCGGAGGCCAGCGCCAGCAGCGCACCGGCGGTGGCGTAGAGCGCCACGGGCTCCCCGCCCGCCACGACCAGCGGCCCGAGGCCGACCGCCGCCAGCGCCACGGCGAGGCTGGTCGAGGCGTACCCGTGCAGGTCGGGCCACTGGCGACGGACGGCGAGCACGGCGACCACCGGCACCGCGACGGCGGCGGTCGCGCCCCGGAGCTGCCACCAGGGCGGCGCGCCGAGGCCGAAGAGCGCGACGGCCACCCCCGCCGGCACGGCGAGCAGCGCCACGGCCAGCGCCACCCCGGCGACGACCGGCTGCGCGCCCCGGCCCCGGCGGCCCTGCGCCGCCACCACCGCGCCGAGCGCCGCCAGGACGGCGAGCACGGCGGCCGCGCCGCCCGGCGCGGCGCACCCGACCAGCAGGGCGTGCCCGAGCAGGACGGCCCCGGTGAGCGCGGCCACCACCACGATCGGGTACGAGCGGCGCGGCCGGCCCACGGCCGCCAGCAGCAGCACGGTGGCCGCCGCCAGGTCCGCGACCAGCACCAGTGGCCACGGCGTGGCCGCCACGGCCGGCGCCGCCAGCACGGCCAGCGCACCGCCGACCACCCCGACCAGCGGCCGGCGTGCCCGGGGCGCCAGCAGGGCGACCGCCCCGGCGGTGCACAGAACGGCCACCGGGAGCTGCCATCCCCAGGACGGAACGGCGGCGGCCCGCCCGCCCTGCCAGGCGGGGAAGGCGGCGGCCGCGGTGGCCGCGGCGACCAGTCCGGTGAGGACGGTGGCGACCTGGCCCAGGCCGGCGGCCACCAGGACGGCGCCCAGTCGCGGGCCGGTCCGCGACCCGGCCGGCAGGGCCCGGACCGCGCCGGCCAGCGCGACCACCACGAGGCCCGCCGCCAGCAGCAGCAACCCGGGGCGCAGGACGGCGACCGGCCGGATCAGCGCGCCGGCCAGCACCGGCACGAGCAGCCCGGCGGCGATCGCCCGGTAGGTCCGGCCGCCCGCGGCCAGGGCCCCGGCGGCCAGGGCGAGCGCCACCACCAGCAGCGGACCGCCGGCCAGCAGCGGCGTCCCGGCCGCCCGCCCGAGGGCCAGCGGCACCAGCGCGCACCCGGCCGCCAGGGCCAGCGCCACGCCGTGCCCGGCCCAGCCGAGCACCCACCCGGCCAGCAGCACGGGCGGCGTACCGGGCCGGACCGGGAGGGGCGGTGCGGCGGCCGGCCCCCCGCCGGCCGCCGCTCCCCCGATCCCCGCCCCCGGGTGGGGCTGGACCGGCCCCCCGCCGGCCAACCCGACCCCGGCGCCGGCACCCGACGGGCCGGCCGACCCGGCCCCCGCGCCCGCGCCGGCCACCGGGCCGGTCGAGCCGACCCGGCCGCGCAGGGCGACCACCACCACGAGGTCGCCCAGCGCCAGCGCGGTCAGGACCAGCGCCCAGCCGGCGGCGGACGGCTCGGCGGCCGTCGCGGCCAGGGGCAGCACCGGCTGGGCGGTCAGCAGCGCCGCGAACCAGGGCACGGTCAGCCGGCTCAGGCGCGCGTACCCGGCCGCCACCGCCGCGCCGATTCCCCCGACCAGCGCGGCGTACCGGCTCCCCGGCCAGCCGGCCACCCCGAACAGGTCCACCGACCAGGCGGCGTACCCGTCGAGGAGCACCAAAAGCAGGCCCACCGCCGCGAAGGTCTCGGCGGTGCCGCGCAGCCCGCGCGCCCGGGCCACCAGCGGCGCGGCGAGGGCCAGGACGGTGAAGGCGAGCAGGATCAGTGCCCGCCCGGCGACACCGAACGCGGCCCAGGCGACCGCCGTGAAGACCACCGCCGCGGTGCCGAGCAGCAGTCCACCGAGGACGAACAGCAGGCTCTGCACGGCCCGGGTGGAGGTCTCCGCCCCACCGGGTCGGGCCGCGGCCGGCTGCGGGCGCACCGCCGGCGCGGCCGGGGCCGGGCGCGGCGCCGGGATCTCCAGCCGGATCCGGGCAGCCAGGTCGGCCCGCTGCTGCCGGGCCGTGGACAGCCGGCCGGACAGCTCCTGGTACGCGGCCCGGGCCGCCTCGACCCGCGGGGCCAGCCCGGCGATCTCGCGGTCCAGCCGGACCACCTCGGCGGCGGGCGGGTACGGCGGGCGGCCGCAACCGGGACAGCCGGAGGCGAGGTCGGCGGGAGCGCCGCAGCCGGGGCAGGGGTAGCCGGTGTTCTCCACCCCGCCAGCATCCTGAGCGGCGGGGCGGGCGGACAGAGTAGGCGTACCTAGGGGCGGGTGTGTTCGTGCACCCAGGCCCCGTAGTCGGGGTTGCCGCTCTCCACCCGGGTGACCAGGATCTCCGGCACCTCGTACGGGTGGTTGGCGCGGAGCTGGTCGACCAGCGCGTCCACCCGGTCCGGCGCGGTCTTGAACTGAACCGACCACTCGCCGGTGGTCTGGATCGCCGACTGCCACCAGTAGGTGCTGTCGACCTGTCCGCCGACCTGGGCGCACGCCGCCAGCCGGCCGGCGACGGCCGCGGCCGCCAGCACGTCCGCGACGGAGCGGGCGTCCACCACCGTCGTCACCACGCAGATCTGCTCCACCAGCGCACCCTACGTGGCGTTCCTGGCCGTCCGCTGCACACGCACCGAACCGGTGTCAGTCGGCGGCCACCCCGTCCCGGTTGGCGGCGATCCACCGGTCGATCCGGGCCCACCAGTCGAACAGCCAGTCGATGCGCTCCTGCTTGCCGACCGGCACCTCCTCGGGCGGCACCGACCAGAACCGCATCGCGATCCGCTTGTCCATCGGCAGCTCGCGCCACACGTCGGCGACGGTGCGCATCTGGTCCAGCCCGGTGTGCGCCACGAAGATCACCCCGGCGTCCGGTGCGGCGTCGAGGGCGGCGAGCAGCCCGCCCGGCTGCGGCGCGAGCACGTGCCGCATCCGCTCGGCGCGCAGCGCCATCCGTTCCAGGCCGAGGGTGCGCAGCCGGGCGATGGCCCGCAGCCGGCGCTTCGGGGTGAAGTTGCCCCCCTCCGGGAAGATCACGAACGCGTCATCGTCGTCCAGGCCGGTGGCGAGGTGGCCGATCTGCCGGATCGCCGACTCCCGCCCGTCCGGTCCGGGCGCGATGAACCGGTTGGGCAGGCGGTTGAGCAGGACGTCGATCGCCGGGTCCCACTGGAGGGCTTCCTTGAGCACGATCCGGGGCTCCCGGTGGAACCAGTTGACCAGGGCGTGGATCAGGATGAACGAGTCGCCCGGCCCGGCGTGCCGGCAGAGCACCAGCTCGGGCCGGCCGGGCAGGGCGGTGTCCGGGTCGGTGCCGACCACGTCGATGCGCAGCCGCAGGGTCCAGCGGGCCTGCCAGAACAGCACCCGCAGGAAGTGGCCGGCGAGCACGTAGTGGGCCCGCTGGAAGGCCGGCGACCGCTTGCGCGCGCCGAAGCCCGAGGCCAGCCAGAGCACGAAGAGGGCGAGCAGCGCGGCCGCGTCCCAGATCAGGTAGACGGTGCCGATCCAGAGCAGCCGCAGCGGGCGCAGGCGCCCCGGCACCAGCGGCGACGCGGCCAGGGCCAGCAGCGCCCAGGCCGGCAGGGTGGTCACCACGGCGACGGCGAGCAGCACCACGCCGGGCGCGAGCAGCATCCGGCGTACCCACCGCGGCGGCAGCGGCATCAGCGTTCCAGCGCGGTGTCCAGGTAGCGGCGGGAGGCCGTGTACGCCCGGCTGATCCGCCGCCCCACCGCCGCGATGTCCCGGTACGCCCAGGGGCTGTCGTCGCGCGGCTCCAGGCCGCCGGTCGGCAGCACGTGCACCTCCACCCCCTCGGGCAGCGCCGCCATCTCCCGGGCGAACCGGTGCCGGCGGGCGATCTCGAACGCCACCTGGGCGATCTCCCAGGGCCGGCGGGGCGGGCTCAGCTCGCGCTCGATCCGGCCCACCTGGAGCACGAAGATCCTCCTCGCGCCCGCCGCGACGGCCTCACCCACCGGGATCGAGTTGACCACGCCGCCGTCGATGTAGTGCTGGCCGTCGATCTGGGTCGGCGGCAGCAGCCCGGGCACCGAGGCGGAGGCGAGCACCGCCGGCACCACCGGTCCGCTGTGGAACCAGTGCTCGGCGGCGCGCTCGATGTTCGCGGCGCAGCAGCGGAATGGCACCTTCAGGTCGGCGAAGGTGGTCTCCTCGCCCAGTTCGCTCTCCAGCAGCCGGCGCAGCGGCCGGGGCGAGTGCAGGTGGGTACGCGCGGCGAAGCGGCGCAGCTGCCGGGCGACGGAGTCGCCGTACACCTCGCTCGCCTCCGGCGAGGCCCAGAGCCGGACCAGCCGGTCGGTGACCGCCTCGCTGGGGTCGGCGGCGACCAGGGCGCCGTTGACCGCGCCGATCGAGGTCCCGAGCACCATGTCGGGCCGGATCCGGGCGCGGAACAGGGCCCGGAGCATGCCCACCTCGACGGCGCCGAGCACTCCCCCGCCGCCGAGCACGAACGCCACCGGACCGCCTGCCATGCCGTTCATCCTGGCACGGGCCGCACAGTCCGCCCCGTCGCGCCGGCCGGGGCCGGCCGGGACGTCACGGCGCGCGACCGGCGCGGCGCGGGACGCGACCGGAGAACGGACACCCGTTGACACGCCGGACACATTCCCGCAACCTGATAGCGCTCCCAAGCCCAGGCAGGTGCGATGTGAAGGCGACGCTGCACGCCGGCCGGCTGCTGGCCCGCAGGTACCGGCTCATCGACCAGATCGGGGCCGGCGGCATGTCGGTGATCTGGCGGGCCCGCGACGAGGTGCTCGACCGGGTGGTGGCCGTGAAGGTGCTCGCCCCCTCGCTGGCCGCCGACGCCCGGTTCCGGGACATGGTGCGCGAGGAGGCCCGCTCCGCCGCCCAGCTCGTCCACCCGCACGTCACCGCCGTGCACGACTACGGCGAGACGGTCGCGCCGGACGGCTCCATCACGTCCTTCGTGGTGATGGAGCTGCTCAGCGGCGAGGAACTGGAACACCGGCTCACCGAGGGGCCCCTGCCCTGGCCGGCGGCGGTGGAGACGGGCGCGCAGGTGGCCGAGGCCGTGGCCGCCGCGCACCGGCTGGGCATCGTGCACCGGGACATCACCCCGTCGAACGTCATGATGACCCGGGTCGGCGCGAAGGTCCTCGACTTCGGCATCGCCACCCGGGTCGGCGCGCCCGACGAGGACGAGGACGGCGGCACGTTCGGCACCCCGGCGTACGTGGCGCCGGAACGGCTGGACGGGGCACCGGCGCAGCCGGCCACCGACGTCTACTCGCTGGGTGTGCTGCTCTTCGAGACGCTGACCGGGCAGCCGCCGTACCCGGCGGACACCTGGGAGCAGCTCAGCGCGGCGCTGGCCGAGGACGCCGCGCCCACACTGGACGGCGTACCCGGGCTGCCCGCGCCGGTCGCGGAGATCTGCCTGCGCTGCCTGGCCCGCGACCCGCGGCGCCGGCCCACCGCGCGCCAGGTGGCGGCCGTGCTCCGCGACCAGCTGCTGCCCGCCGACCCGCAGGCCGCCACCATGCTGTCCCCGACCGTGACCCTGCCGGCGCCGCCCGCCCCGCCGCGACCGCCGGCCGAGCCCGCGGCTCCCGCGCCCGTCGCCGCCCCGACGTCCCGCCGCCGGGCGCTGCCCCTCGTGGCGGCCGGGGTGGTGGTGGTCACCGGCGCCGCGCTGCTGGTGCCCGCCCTGCTGCCGGACGAGCGGGCGCCGTCGCGGTCGTCGCCCACCGCCGGGCCCGTGGTGGCCCCGTCCACCGCGACGCCGAGCCCGGACGCGCCGGCCACCACGCCGCCGCCCGGTCCGACCCGCCGGCCGGCGGCGACCCGCGCGCCGACCCCGCCCGCCGGGGGCGACGTGGTCGAGGCGGCACACCGGGTGGAGGGGCTCATCGAGGCCGGGCTTGCGGCCGGCCAGATCCGCGACGACGTGGGCGTGGACCTGCGCAACCTGCTGCGCAAAGCCACCGCCACAACCGGCGAGGGCGCGCTGGCCGGCGCCGTGGACCAGCTCCGCGACAAGATCGCCGACCGTCGGCGCGAGGGCAGCATCAGCCCCGGGTACGCCCGCCAGCTCGACGCCGCCGCCGCGGACCTGGCGGCGGGACGCACCTGAGGGGTCAGCCGGCAGCGACCGGCGCGGCCTCGGGCCGCCCGGTGAACGCGGCCCGGTCGGCGAGGAAGCTCCGGTAGACCGCCTCGTAACCGGCGGCCATCCGCTCGACCGAGAAGTGCTGCGCCACGTGCATGATGCAGTCGGCCGGGTCGAGACCGGAGACGTCGCGCAGCGCGGCCGGCAGTTCGTCCTCGCGGTCGCGGACGAACCCGGTCACCCCGTCCCGGACCAGCTCCGGCACGGCGCCCCGGCGCAGCGCCACCACCGGCGTGCCGGTCGCCATCGCCTCCACCATCACCATGCCGAACGGCTCCGCCCACTGGATCGGCATGATGAGGCAGCGGGCGTCGTACAGCAGCCGCTGGGTGGCCTCCCGGTCGGCGTTGAACACCACGGTGACGTCCGCGCCCAGCAACGGCTCGACCACCTGCTCGAAGTAGCGCCGCTCGGCCGGCTCGTTGCACTTGCCGGCCAGGGTGAGCGGCAGGCCGGCTTCTCGGCAGGCCCGGATCGCCACGTCGGGGCCCTTGTCCGGGCTGAACCGGGCCAGCCAGAGCACCGGCCCCCGGCCGGGCCCGCGCTTGCGCGGCACCTCCCGCAACGCCATCGCGTTGTGCACCGTGCCCACCCAGGGCAGGTCCGGGTTGGCCTGGCGCTGGGCGTGCGAGATCGCCACCAGGCCCACCCCTTCGTCGATGTTGCTCAGCACGGTGCCGTACTCGCCCACCGGGTTGCCGTGCACCGTGGCCACCGTGGGGACCCGGCGGCGGCCGGCGAGCAGCGGGCCGATGGTGCTGTGGTCGTGCACCAGGTCGAAGTCGGCCGGGTCGACCAGCCGGTTGACCTGGGCCAGGTGGGCCAGCTCGGGCAGCGACTCGCCGATCCGGTGGAACTGCAGGTCCGCGCAGGTGGAGACGAAGTCACCGGTCGTGCCGTTCTCTCGCCCGGCGCCGAACAGGGTCACCGCGTGCCCGCGGTCCACCAGGGCGTCGACCAGCCCGGCCACCAGGTGCTCCAGGCCGCCGTAGCCGGCCGGCGGCACGGACAGCCAGGGCGGTACCACCATGGCGATCCGCAGGTGCCCGGCCCGGGCATCATGCGACGGCGGCTGGTTCACGGCCACGAGTCCTCCCCGATGCGTCCCCCGGCGTACGTGACCGGCGGCGGTTTCCCGACGCTCGGCGCGGTAAACGGCGGCTCAGCCGGCCACCACGATCCGGGCGTGCACCTCGCGCACGCCCGGCGTGGCCCAGGCCGCCCGTTCCGCCTCCTCCCGCTGCCACCACGAGCGGACCACCCCGTCGAGCACCACCGTGTCGCCGCTGACCCGCACCTCGACGCGCTCGGTGCCGGTCCGCCGGAACAGCACGCGTTGCAGGTCGCGGCGGTTCTGCTCGTCGCTGGGCGGGGTCGGCGGGCGCACCTCGACGAGGTTGGTCACGCCGCGTACGCCCCGCAGCCGGCGCAGCTCCCGTTCGGCGGTGCGGCGCTGGAAGCCGTACTCCACCTCGCCGCGGAGCATCACCCAGCCGTCGGCGACCGTCAGGTCCAGGCGCTCCGCGGGGACGAAGCTGTCCCACTCCAGGGCCCGGCTGGCCGCGATCGCGATGTCGGCGTCGGTGCGCTCGTCGGTGACCGGCAGCTCCACGTCCAGGTCACTGGCGACCGCGCGGACCCCGCGGACCCGGTGCGCGCAGCGCTCGGCGGCCCAGCGCCGGGCGTAGCTGTCCACCTGGCCGGTCAGCGTGACCACGCCGTCGGCGACGGTCACCCCGATCTCGGTCGGCCGGGTCTGCGCGTCCCAGTCGAGTTCGGCGAGCACGTCCCGCTGGATGTCCTGGTCGGTGCGGACGGCGAAGGTGGTCGTCATGCCCCGAGGGTGCCGCCGGTCGGGGTGAGCCCGGCTCACCCCGACCGGGTGAGGGGCGGAAAAAGGGGCGGCGGGTGACGGAACCAACCCCCTTGGCTCCGTCACCCGCCGCCCGTGGAGGAGGCAGGTCTGGTGTTATGACGTCTCGGCGAGCGTCACGGTTGCCGACTGGGCCGAACCGTTCCGCTTGAACTGGACCTCGACCCGGTCACCGACCTTGCCGGCCTGCACGGCGCCGACCAGGTCGTTGGAGTCGTTGATCACCTTGTCGCCGAACTTGGTGATGACGTCGCCGCGCTGGAGCCCGGCCTTCTGGGCGGCGCTGCCCGCGACCACGTCGGAGACCAGCGCGCCGCCGTCCTCGGCGCCGGTCACACTGACCCCGAGGGACGGGTGGCTGACCTTCTCGCCGCGCTGGAGCTTCTCGGCGACGTCCTTGGCCTTGTTGCTCGGGATGGCGAAGCCGACCCCGATGTTGCCGTTGCTGCCCTGCCCGGCCGTGGCGATGGCGGTGTTGATGCCGATCACCTCGCCGCGAGTGTTGACCAGCGCGCCGCCGGAGTTGCCCGGGTTGATCGGGGCGTCGGTCTGGAGCAGGCCGGAGATCGAGCTGGCGCCCTGCTGCGGGGCCTGCTGCTGGCCGCCCTCGCCGGCCTGGATGGTGCGGTCACGGGCGCTCAGGATGCCGGCGGTGACGGAGCCCTGGAGGCCGAGCGGGCTGCCCAGGGCGAGCACCTGGTCGCCGACCTGCATGGCGTCGCTGTCGCCGAACTTGGCCGCCTTCAGGCCGCTCACCCCGCTGGCCTTGACCACGCCCAGGTCGGTCTTCGGGTCGGTGCCGACGATCTTCGCCTGGGCGGTCTTGCCGTCGGCGAAGACGACCTTCACCGTGTCCCCGCTGGCGGAGGCGACCACGTGGTTGTTGGTCAGCACGTACCCGTCGGCGCTGAGGATCACCCCGGAGCCCTCACCGCTGTCCGTCATGATCGTGACGATGCTGTCCTGGACGGCGGCCGCGATCTTCGGCAGGTCGGCGCTGTTGAGCACGGGAGCGGCCGAGTAGGTGCGGGTCACCGTCCCGTCGCCGTCGAGGGCGAGGGCGAGCGCGCCGCCGGCCACGCCGGAGCCGAGCATCAGCGCCAGCGCGAGCGCCCCGGCGCCGATGAACTTCCCGGCCCGGCTGGGCCGCGCCGGCTGCTGCGGGCCCCACGGCGGGGCCGGCTGCCCGGCCTGGTGCTGCGGGTACGGCTGCTGCCCGGCCTGGTACGGCTGGTGCTGCTGGTACGGCGGGACCGGCCCGGCGGCCTGTGGCGCGTAGCCGGTGCCGCCCTGGTGCGCCCAGCCGCCCTGCTGCTGCGCCCCGTACCAGGGGTGCTGCTGCGGCTGCCCGGAGACCGGGTACGGCGTGGCCGCCGGCGGCGCGTACGGGCTGGCGGGCGTGGCCGCTTCGGTGGGCCCGGCGGGGGCGGTGGTTCCGGCGGCCGGGGAGTCGGCCGGAACCGGCGCGGCGGCCGGGGTGACGGTGGGGTCCGACTGCCCGCTCCCGGCGCGGGGCAGCTCGGCGGTCGGGTGCGACGGCTCGGCGTCGGCGGGAACCGGCGACCGCTGCGGATCGGTTTCGTGGTCGGTCATGACTCCACCTTCTCCCCCGGCACTGCGACCATGCTGGAACCCCCCTGAATGTTTTCTGAAAGTCACTCGCCGGGCTCGGGCGCCTCGGGCAGCAGCGGCAGTTTCACCCGGAAGGTGGCCCCGCCGCCCGGCGTCTCGGCCACCTCGACGGTGCCGTGGTGCGCGGCCACCAGCGCGGCGACGATGGCCAGCCCGAGCCCGGTGCTGGTCGGCCCGCCCGCCCGCCGGGTGCGCGCCGCGTCCACCCGGTAGAACCGCTCGAACACCCGCTCGGCCTGCTCGGGCGTGAGGCCCGGGCCGGTGTCCGCCACCTCCACCACGGCCAGGTTCCCCGGCTCCGCCCGCAGCCGCAGGGTCACCGCGGCGTCCGGCGGGGTGTGCGTGAGCGCGTTGGTCATCAGGTTGCCGATCACCTGGCGCAGCCGGGCGTCGTCGCCTAGCACCACCAGCGGGCCGGCCCCGGGCTCGATCTCCAGGGCGATGCCCCGGTCCGGCTCCACGGCCCGCGCCGCCTGGACCGCGTCCGAGGCGAGCACCGGCAGCTCGACCGGCGCCAGCGCGATCGGCCGCTCCCGGTCCATCCGGGCCAGCAGCAGCAGGTCCTCGACGAGCAGGCCCATCCGCGACGCCTCGTCCTCGATCCGGCGCAGCAGCCCGGCGGTCTGGTCCGGCTCCCGGGCCGCGCCCTGCCGGTACAGCTCGGCGAAGCCGCGGATGGTGGTCAGCGGGGTGCGCAGCTCGTGCGAGGCGTCCGCGATGAACTGCCGCATCCGCTCCTCGGAGCGGCGGGCCCGCGCCTCGGACGCCTGCGCGGAGGCGGCGGCGTCCCGGGCGCTCACCTCGGCGCTGCGCGCCGCCGCCTCGGAGGCGGCCCGCGCCGTGAACGCCGCCTCGATCTGGGCGAGCATGGCGTTCAGCGCCCGGGAGAGCCGACCCAGCTCGGAGGTCGGGCAGGGCCGGCCCTCCTCGGGGTCCGGCACCCGCTGGGTCAGGTCACCGCCGGCGATGGCCGCCGCGGTCCGCTCGATCTCCACGAGGGGCTTGAGACTGGTACGCACGATGCCCGCCCCGACCGAGGCCAGGATGATCAGCACGGCCCCGCCCACCAGCAGGTCGATCCAGACGAGCTGCTTCACGGCCATGTCGATGTCGATCATGTTCTGGCCGACGGCGATGAACTGACCGTCTCCGACCTGCTTGATGACCACTCGCCAGCGCAGGTGCTTGTCGGCCGCGTCGGTGGTGAAGGCTCCCTGGTCCGCGTGCTGCTGATACCAGGCGAGCTGTTTCAGGGAGCCCGGCAGGTCGTCCTCGGCCAGCGACTTGTCGTAGTAGAGCTTGCCCCCGCTGGAGGTCGCGATGACCGCCATGTAGTCGCTGGGCAGGCTGTTGCCGGCGCTGGTGTCGCTCGGCGAAGTCTGTTCGACACGGGCCAGGTAGGAGTTCAGCTCGTCGTCCACCCGCCCGACCAGGTAGCTGTGCAGGAAGAACGCGGTGAGCGAGCTGATCACCACCAGCGCCGCGGCGACCAGCGCGAGGACCGAGGCGACCAGCTTCACCCGCAGCGGGATGCTGCGCAGCCGGCCCTTCGCGTCGTGGACGGCGTTCACGCCGCCGGCTTGCGCAGCACGTAACCGACCCCGCGCAGGGTGTGGATCAGCCGGGGCTGGGTGTTGTCGACCTTGCGCCGCAGGTACGAGATGTAGGACTCGACGATGTTGTCGTCACCGCGGAAGTCGTAGTTCCAGACGTGGTCGAGGATCTGCGCCTTGGAGAGCACCCGGTTGGCGTTGAGCATGAGGTAGCGCAGCAGCTTGAACTCGGTGGGCGAGAGCTGCACCCGCTGCCCGGCGCGGTGCACCTCGTGGGTCTCCTCGTCCAGCTCCAGGTCGGCGAAGGTGAGCCGGGAGGGAGCGTGCTCGCCGGTGGCGGTGCGCCGCAGCACGGCCCGGATCCGGGCGGTCAACTCCTCCAGGCTGAACGGCTTGGTGACGTAGTCGTCGCCGCCCAGGGTGAGCCCGCGGATCTTGTCGTCGGTGGCGTCCCGGGCGGTCAGGAAGACCACCGGGGTGCGCGTGCCGCCTTCGCGGAGCATCCGGATGACCTCGAAGCCGTCCAGGTCGGGCAGCATCACGTCGAGCACGACCAGGTCGGGCCGGTGGTCCTTGGCGGCGTTGATCGCCGCGCTGCCGCTGGTCGCGGTGGCGACGTCGAAGCCGGCGAAGCGCAGGCTCGCGGAGAGCAGTTCGAGGATGTTGGGATCGTCCTCGACGACGAGCAGTCGCGCCTCGGTCTGGGTAGCCACCATGGCATCCATCATCCGCGCCCCGGCTGCGCCCGGGCTGGGTGGATCCTGGAAACAACCTGTGAGCCGCCGCGGGTGTCTCCCCCGTGCGAGACACCCGCGGCGTCGCGCCCTAGCGGAGCAGCCGGCGGAGCCCCTCCAGGGCCCCGTCGAGCAGGCGGATGGCCGTGCGGAGCTGGGTGTCGGTGAGCCGGCCGGCCCGCACCAGCGCGCCGACCTCGACGGTGAACGCGGCCAGCCGCTGGTCGAACTCGGCCAGCAGGGGCGACTCGGCGGTCCGGCCCGGGCCGCCGTTGCTCGGCGGGCGGGTCGTAGGCGGCGGGGGTGCCCAGCGGGCCTGCCGGGTCTGCCGGGCCGCCTCGCGCAGCTCCCGCTTGAGGTCGCGCACCGAGCCGCGTACCTCGGTGCGGATCTCGCCGGCCAGCGCGGAGAGGTCCTCGACGGAGGCGGTGATGTCGGATTCCAGGGTGGCCAACTCGTCGGCGCGCTGCCGCAGCTCGGTCCGGCCCGCCTCGGTGATCTCGTAGACCTTGCGGCCACCGGCGGCGGTGTGGCTGACCAGCCCCTCCACCTCCAGCCGTTGCAGCCGGGGATAGATGGTGCCGGCGCTGGGCGCGTAGAGGCCGAGGAAGCGGTCCTCCAGCAGGCGGATCAGCTCGTAGCCGTGCTTCGGGCCGTCGTCGAGCAGCTTGAGCAGGTAGAGCCGGAGCCGCCCGTGACTGAACACGGCGGTCACGGCAGCTCCTCCACGTCGTCGGCGTCCCCGACGGGACGGGCGAGCAGCGCGATGCTGCCGGATGTCGCGGACGCCCAGAGCTTACCGGCGCCCCCACCGAGCACCCCGTGGCTGTCCTTCACGGCGCCGAACCCGTGCTGGCCGCCGCAGAGCTGGGGGAAGCCGCTGGTGATCCGGCCGGAGGTGGTGTGCAGGTGGACGGTGAGGTCGCTGTCCTCGCGGACCCGGACCGTGATGCTGCCGGAGATGGCGCTGAGCCGGATGTCGCTGCCCCGCGGGTTGTCCAGGTCGCAGGTGATCGACCCGGAGACGGCGTGGGCGCGCACCCGCTCGGGCGCGCTGTCGGCGAGGATCAGCTCGCCGGAGACCGTCTCCAGGGTGAGGTCGCCGCCGACGCCGAGCGCCTCGACCGGCCCGGAGGTGACCTTCGCGGAGGTGTGCCCGCGCAGCCCCATGAGGGTGACCTGCCCGGAGGTGACGTTGACCCGGGTGTCCCGGCGCAGGCCGGAGGCGACCAGCGAGCCGTCCACCAGCTGAAGGTCGGCCAGCACGTGCGCGGGGACGGCGATGGAGACCTCGGCCCGGAAGCGGCGGCCGAGCTGGCCCAGCCACCAGAGCACCCCGGGCCAGCGGGGCATCCGCTCGTGGCCGACGGTGAGCCGGCCGTCGCGCAGCTCGACGCGGACCGGTTGGCGGCTGATCCGGGTGACGTCGACCCGGGCCGGTCCGTCGGTGGCGACCACGTTGAGCCGGCCGCTGACGAGGCGGACGTCCAGCCGGGTGACCGGCTCGTCCAGGGTGAGCCGTTGCGGGCTGTCGACCATCCAGGTGGTCATGGCGTCCTCCCCTCGGTGACGCGCCGGTCGGCGGCGCGTCGAGTGACGGGGGAAGCATAACGCGATACATCGCGACTGAACAAGACTGTCGCGACTGTGTCGCGTATGTGTCAGGCCGCCAGGTCCAGCTCCGCCCCCACCGGCGCCACCTGCCGGACCACCCGCGCGCCGGTCGCCGGGCGTCGGGCGGGCGCGCGGACCGGGGTCAGGTGGATCGCCGACTCGGCCGCCCGGGCCAGCAGCCGCCGGTCCGCCCCGGCGGCCGGGTGCAGCGCGGCGGCCACCGTCACGGCCACGCAAGGTCCCGCACGCCCAGCACCCGGCGGACCGACGCCCAGAGCGTCTCCTCGCCGAGGAAGGCGGGCAGCGTGCTCGCGTCGCCCGCGTACCGGTAGGCGAGCCGGAGCGGGACCACCGGCGCGCCCGCGTCCACCGCGGCCTGGAACACCGCCGGGCGGAAGCCCCGGCCGGGCCGGCAGCCGGCGGCCGCGCCGCACCAGGTCGTGCCCTCCGGGAACACCGCCACGGAGTGGCCGGCACGCAGCGCGCCGGCCACCCGGCCGACGGTGGCCGGCAGGTCGCGCGGCCGGGACCGGTCGACGAAGACCGTGCCGGCCGCGGCGGCCAGCGGGCCCAGCACCGGCCAGTCGCGGACCTCCCGCTTCGCCAGCATCCGGGCCGGCGAGACCGCGAGCACCGCGAGGATGTCCAGCCAGGAGACGTGGTTGGCGACCAGCAGCGCCGGCGGGCGCGGCAGCCGGCCCCGCACCGCCAGCCGCACGCCGAGGGCGCGCAGCGTGCCCCGGGCCCAGCCGCGCAGGGCGGCCCGCCGGTCGCGGGCCGGCAGCAGCGGCAGCAGCGCGGCCAAGCCGGCCCCGGCCACCAGCATCCCGAGTATGCCGAGCAGGCGCCCCACCCGGCGCGGCAGCGACACGTCCGGCACGGCCGCCGGCAGGCAGCCCGGCCCGCAGCCCGACGCGGGACGCCAGAGCCCTCCGTCGCCGGTCACGCCGCCCCACCCAGGAAGTGCCGCAGGTAGCGCGGGTTCATCCGGTCCAGGGAGAACAGCACATAGAAGTCGGCGCAGGCGAAGTCCGGGTCGTAGGCCGGCTCCCCGCAGACCCAGGCGCCGAGGCGCAGGTAGCCGCGGAGCAGCGGCGGGACGAGCGCGCGTCGCTCGGCGGGCGACAACTCCAGCTCGGCGCGTCGGTCGCCGCGCCGCGACCCGGAGCCGTCGGGCGACAACTCCGGCCGGCCGGGCCGGGACCCGGAGCCGTCGGGCGACCGGCCGGGGCCGGCGGCGGCCGGCTCGGCGAACCAGGGACGGCGGGGCGTCACGCGCAGCGGCGGCGGGGCCAGGTGCCGCGCGGTGACCTGGGACCACACCTCGGCGGCGGCGATCCCGCCGTCCGCCACCGGCACCGAGGCGCAGCCACCCAGCCACCGGGAGCCGCGCAGGTGCAGGTAGCGGGTGATCCCGGCCCACATCAGGTTGATCACGGCGCCGGAGCGGTGGTCCGGGTGCACGCAGGACCGGCCCGCCTCGACCAGGCCGTCGCGGAGCGGGGCCAGCGGGGTCAGGTCGAACTCGCCGTCGGCGTACCGGCGGTCGGTGCGTCCGGGCGGCAGCAGCCGGTAGGTGCCGACCACCTCGTCGGTGCCCTCGCGCAGCACGACCAGGTGGTCGCAGTGCGCGTCGAACTCGTCGGTGTCGAGCCCGGCGGCCCCCGGGTGCAGGGTGGCGCCGAGTTCGCTGGCGAACACCTCGTGGCGCAGGCGTTGCGCGGCCGCGACCAGGGTCGGGTCGTCGGCGATCAGCAGGGTGTATCCGCTGGTCGTGAGGGGTGCGCCAGCGGCGTGCAGAACGGCCATGGGTATCTGTGTAAGGTGCCCGGGTGCCGGCACCGGGGCTGAGGGGTGTCGATCCGGTGAACGCCGGTCGGCGCTCCGGCACGCCCCTCACCTGCGCCGGGTCGGCACCGGCGTGCGAGGCTGCCCGGGCGGACCGGCGACGAGGGCCGGCCGCCGGAGCCCCGGGAGGTGTCACGTGATCATCGAGTCCCGTTTCCACGGACCGGACGGCTCGGGCAACGGCGGCTGGAGCGCCGGGATCTTCGCCGCCGCGGTGGACGACCGGGGCCCGGTGGAGGTCACGCTGCGCCGGCCGCCGCCGCTGGAGACCCCGCTGACCGCGACGGACGGCGAGGTCCGCGACCCGGACGGTCAGGTGATCGCCCAGGTACGCCGGGTCGAGCCGGTCGACGCCGTGGTCCCGCCGGTGGACCGGCCGACGGCGGAGGCGGCCGCCACGGCGTACCCGGGTCTCGTGGACCATCCCTTCCCCGGCTGCTACGTCTGCGGGCCGGCGAACCCGGCGGGGCTGCGGATCTTCCCGGGCCGGCTGCCGGACGGGCGGACGGCCGCGCCGTTCCGGGCCCCGGCCGAGGTGGTGCCGGCGACCGTGTGGGCGGCGCTGGACTGCCCCGGCGGCTGGGCGGTGATCGCGCCCGGCCGCCCGTACGTCCTGGGCCGGATCGCCGCGCAGGTCACGGCGCTGCCGCGCCCCGGCGACGAGTGCGTGGTGACCGGGGCGATGGTCGGCGGCGCGGGACGCAAGGCCGAGGTGCACTCCAGCCTCTACGGGCCGGACGGCGCGCTGCTCGGGCAGGCGCGGGCCACCTGGATCGCGTTGCCGCCGGCCTGACCTCTCCTCCCTGCGGATGATCCGCTCCTGCCCCCGGGGGAGGAGGGCGTACGCATCCCGCCTGATTGACCCTCTTGCGCCGGGTTGGAAGGCTGTGCACGGCGCCCCCGCAACGGCGCCCCCCACCGGCGTGCGTCGAGCCCGCCGGGGCAGGAGAGGAGAACGATGTCCGACGGGCAGCCAAGCCCCAGTGCCGGGACCGGCCAGATCGTGGTGTCCGGGCTGACGAAGGTATACAAGAACGTCCGGGCGGTGGACAACCTGTCCTTCACCGTCCAGCCGGGGCGGGTCACCGGCTTCCTCGGCCCGAACGGCGCCGGGAAGACGACCACCCTGCGCATGCTGCTCAACCTGGTCACGCCGACCGCGGGTGAGGCCACCATCGGCGGCAGCCGGTACGCCGACCTTCCCGACCCGCTGCGCACGGTGGGCGCGGTCCTGGAGGCGTCCAGCGCGCACAAGGGCCGCACCGGGATCAACCACCTGCGGGTGATCTGCGCGGCGGCGGGCCTGCCCCGCCAGCGGGCCGACGAGGCGCTCGCCCTGGTCGGGCTGACCCCGGCCGCGAAGCGGAAGTTCAAGGGCTACTCGCTGGGCATGAAGCAGCGGCTCGGTATCGCGGCCGCCATGCTCGGTGACCCGCGGGTGCTGATCCTCGACGAGCCGGCCAACGGCCTGGACCCGGAGGGGATCCGCTGGATGCGCGGCTTCCTCAAGGGGCTGGCCACCGAGGGGCGCACGGTGCTGGTCTCCAGCCACCTGCTCTCCGAGATGCAGCTGCTCGCCGACGACGTGGTCATCATCGCGGCCGGCAAGCTGGTCCGGCAGGGCCCGGTCGAGCAGGTGATGGCGTCGATGACGCACGGCGCCCGGGTGCGGGTGCGCACCCCGCAGGCCGACGAGCTGACCGCGGCGCTGCGCGAGCAGGCGGCCACGGTGGACGCCGACGGGCACGGCGCGCTGCTGGTGAGCGGGGCGGACGCGCCGACGGTCGGCCGGGTGGCCCTGGCCGCCAAGGTGGAGCTGCACGAGCTGACCACCGAACGCCCCGACCTCGAAGGGGTCTTCCTGGAGCTGACGGCCGGAAAGGCGGAGATCCGATGAACCTGGTCCGATCCGAGCTCCTCAAGATCCGTTCCACCAACACCTGGTGGATCTTCGCGCTGATCACGGTGCCGCTGTGGGCGCTCGCGCTGCTCTTCAACTGGTTGCAGACCGACGCCCTCACCAGCGGGAACGTGGGCGACGTGCCGGCCGACCAGGCCGACACGTTGCAGGCGGCCGGGGCCGCGGACAACCTGGCGGCCAACCTCTACACCAACGGGCAGTTCTTCGGCCTGCTCATCGTGATGCTGCTCGGCATCGTGGTGGTGACCAGCGAGTTCTTCCACCAGACGGTGACCACCACGTTCCTCACGGCGCCCCACCGCACCGCCGTGATGCTGGCCAAGCTGGCCGCCGCCGGCGTGCTGGCGCTGGTGTTCTGGGTGGGCACCACCGTGCTCAACCTGATCTTCGCGCCGCTGGTCCTCAACGCCACGGACGTCGGCACGCAGCTCGGCAGCGGGGCGGTCTGGCGGGCGATGGCGCTGAACGGGCTGGCCTACCTGCTCTGGTCCGTGCTCGGCGTCGGCCTCGGCGTCCTGATCCGGAGCCAGATCGGGGCCACGGTGACCGGGATCCTGCTCTACCTGGGCGGCACCATCGGCGCCGCCATCGCCATCAGCCTGCTGGCCCAGCGCTTCGGCGACTGGATCAACAAGCTCCAGCTGCTGGTGCCGTCGCTGGCGTCCGGCCTGATGGTGAGCGGCGACACCCAGATTCCCGGCAACCCGCCACGCTGGGCCGGCGCCGCCGTGCTGATCGGTTACGCCGTGCTGACCGGCGTGATCGGCGTGCTGACCATCCGGCGTCGCGACATCTCCTGAGTCGGCTACCCGACACGGCCCCGGCCGGTGACCCTGCGTCACCGGCCGGGGCCGTCGCTGTCTAGCAGGAGTGGAGGGGACACGCAGCGTTTGCCGAACTTCTGGCATCTTCTGTGAAACGGACCACCAGCCGGAGGCGAGAATGCCTGCGTCGATCGCACGGCGTAGCCTGGGACCCGTCTCTCGTGCGCCCGGAGACGGGCCCGGGAGCGCCCGCGTGACATTCACAACCGCGTGAAAGAGGCGATTAGCGGCCGTGTCGACCCAGCAGACTTCGCAGGAGAACCCACTGGCGGGTTTCGGCCCGAACGAGTGGATCGTCGAGGAGATGTACCAGCGCTATCTCGCCGACCCCTCGAGCGTCGACTCGGCCTGGCACGACTTCTTCGCCGACTACCGGCCGGCGCCCGGTGCCGCCACCCCGCGCCCCGAGGCCCAGGCCGCCCCGGCCAAGCCGCCCGTCCGCCCCGAGCCGGCCGAGCAGCAGGAGGCCGTCGCCACGGTCACCCAGCAGCCCGCCGCCAAGCCCGCCCCCGCGAAGCCGGCCGCCAAGCCGGCGGCGAAGGCCCCGGAGCCGGCTCCGGCGAAGAAGGCCGCCCCGGCCAAGCCGGCCGCCAAGGCGCCGACCGCGAGCGCCGCCGGCACCACCCCGCTGCGCGGGATCGCCGCCAAGATCGTGCAGAACATGGACGCCTCGCTCGCCGTGCCGACCGCGACCAGCGTCCGCGCGGTGCCGGCGAAGCTGCTGGTGGACAACCGCATCGTGATCAACAACCACCTGGCCCGCGGCCGCGGCGGCAAGGTGAGCTTCACCCACCTGATCGGCTACGCGCTGGTCCGGGCGCTTGTCGAGCACCCGGAGATGAACAACTCCTTCGCCGAGGTCGACGGCAAGCCCGCGATGGTCCGCCCCGAGCACGTCAACCTGGGCATCGCCATCGACCTGGCCAAGCCGGACGGCTCCCGCAACCTGGTGGTGCCCTCCATCAAGGGCTGCGAGCAGATGGACTTCCGGCAGTTCTGGCAGGCGTACGAGGACGTGGTCCGGCGTGCCCGCCGCAACGAGCTGACCATGGAGGACTACTCCGGCACCACGATCTCGCTGACCAACCCGGGCGGCATCGGCACGGTCCACTCGATCCCGCGCCTCATGCAGGGCCAGAGCGCCATCATCGGCGTCGGCGCCATGGAATATCCGGCGCCCTACCAGGGCATGAGCGAGGCGACCCTGGCCGACCTGGCGGTCAGCAAGATCATCACGCTGACCAGCACGTACGACCACCGGATCATCCAGGGCGCGCAGTCCGGCGAGTTCCTCAAGGTGATGCACGAGCTGCTGCTCGGCGAGCGCGGCTTCTACGACCAGATCTTCACCTCGCTGCGCCTCCCCTACGAGCCGGTGCGCTGGGTGCAGGACGTGGCCGTCGACTCCGAGGGCCAGATCAACAAGACCGCGCGGGTGCACGAGCTGATCCACGCGTACCGGGTGCGCGGCCACCTGATGGCCGACACCGACCCGCTCGAGTTCAAGATCCGCAAGCACCCCGACCTGGACGTCCTCCAGCACGGGCTGACCCTGTGGGACCTGGACCGGGTGTTCCCGGTCAACGGCTTCGCCGGCCGGCAGCGGATGAAGCTGCGCTCGATCCTCGGCGTGCTGCGCGACTCCTACTGCCGCCGCGTCGGCATCGAGTACATGCACATCCAGGACCCGGAGGAGCGGCGCTGGATCCAGGAGCGGGTCGAGCGCAAGTACGAGAAGCCCAGCGCGGAAGAGCAGAAGCACGTGCTCAACCGGCTCAACGCGGCCGAGGCGTTCGAGACCTTCCTCCAGACCAAGTACGTCGGCCAGAAGCGCTTCTCGCTGGAGGGCGGCGAATCGCTGATCCCGCTGCTCGGCGAGGTGCTGGAGTGCTCCGCCGAGGGCGGCCTGGACGAGGTCGTGATCGGCATGGCCCACCGCGGCCGGCTCAACGTGCTGGCCAACATCGTCGGCAAGCCGTACGAGAAGATCTTCTCCGAGTTCGAGGGGCACCTCGACCCGCGCTCCACCCAGGGCTCGGGCGACGTGAAGTACCACCTCGGCCAGAACGGCAAGTTCACCACCCCGGACGGCGCGCACGCGGTCAAGGTGTCGGTGGTGGCGAACCCGTCGCACCTGGAGGCCGTGGACCCGGTGCTGGAGGGCATCGTCCGGGCCAAGCAGGACCGGATCGACCTCAAGCTGGAGGGCTACACCGTGCTGCCGCTGGCGGTGCACGGTGACGCGGCCTTCGCCGGCCAGGGCGTGGTCGCCGAGACCCTCAACCTGTCCCAGCTGCGCGGCTACCGCACCGGCGGCACCGTGCACGTGGTGGTCAACAACCAGGTCGGCTTCACCACCGCCCCGGAATACAGCCGGTCCAGCCTCTACAGCACCGACGTGGCCCGGATGATCCAGGCGCCGATCTTCCACGTCAACGGCGACGACCCCGAGGCCGTCGTCCGGGTGGCCCGGCTCGCCTTCGAGTACCGGCAGGCGTTCAACAAGGACGTCGTGATCGACATGGTCTGCTACCGCCGGCGCGGGCACAACGAGGGCGACGACCCGTCGATGTCCAACCCCCAGATGTACAAGATCATTGACTCGAAGCGGTCGGTCCGGAAGCTCTACACCGAGGAGCTCATCGGGCGGGGCGACATCACCGTGGAGGACGCGGAGGAGCTGCTGCGCGACTACCAGTCGCAGCTGGAGCGGGTCTTCAAGGCCACCCGGGACGCCGCCACCACGCCGCGCCAGCTCAGCCGGCCGCGCCGCGAGGAGGAGCCGGAGCCGCAGGTCGACACCGCCACCGACGCCGCCGTGGTCAAGGCGGTCGGCGAGGCGCACGTCAACCTGCCGGAGGGCTTCACCCCGCACAAGCGGATCCAGCAGCTGCTGGAGCGGCGGCGCAAGATGTCCGTCGAGGGCGGCATCGACTGGGGCTTCGGCGAGATCATCGCGTTCGGCGCGCTGCTGCACGACGGGGTCACCGTCCGGCTCGCCGGGCAGGACTCCCGCCGGGGCACCTTCGTCCAGCGGCACGCGTCGGTGGTCGACGCGAAGACCGGCGACGACTACCTGCCGCTGAAGTCGCTCACCGCCGACGGCGAGCGGTCCCGCTTCTTCGTGCACGACTCGCTGCTCTCCGAATACGCGGCAATGGGCTTCGAGTACGGCTACTCGGTGGAGAACATCAACGCGCTGGTCGCCTGGGAGGCCCAGTTCGGTGACTTCGTCAACGGCGCCCAGTCGGTGATCGACGAGTTCATCTCGTCGGGCGAGGTGAAGTGGGGCCAGCGCTCCGCGGTCACCCTGCTGCTGCCGCACGGCCACGAGGGCCAGGGCCCGGACCACACCTCCGGTCGCCCGGAGCGGTTCCTCCAGCTCTGCGCCGAGGACAACATGCGGGTGGCCATCCCGACCACCCCGGCGAACTACTTCCACCTGCTGCGCCGCCAGGCCCTGTCGCCGAAGCGCAAGCCGTTGGTGGTGTTCACCCCGAAGTCGCTGCTGCGCCACAAGCTCTGCGTGTCGCAGGTGGAGGACTTCACCACGGGCACCTTCCAGCCGGTGCTGGCCGACACCGCCGCCCCGGCGCCGGAGCAGGTGAAGCGGGTGCTGCTCTGCTCGGGCAAGGTCTACTACGACCTGTTCCAGGCCCGGCAGGAGCGGAGCGTGACCGACACGGTGATCCTGCGGATGGAGCAGCTCTACCCGCTGCCCGTCGAGGAGGTCCGGGCCGCCCTGTCGCAGTACCCGAACGCCGAGGACTTCGCCTGGGTCCAGGAGGAGCCGGCCAACCAGGGCGCCTGGTCGTTCGTCGCGCTCAACCTGCTGGAGCACCTGCCCGAGGTCCGACTGCGCCGCATCTCACGCCCGGCCGCCGCCGCCCCGTCGGTCGGCTCGGCGAAGATGCACGAGGTCGAGCAGAACGCGCTGATCGAGGCGGCTCTCCCCCGCCCGTGACCTGACCGCACCGCCGGCACGAGGGGCAGCGACCGCACGACGGCCGCTGCCCTTCGTCGGTGTGGCGGCCCCTTCTCCCGCGAGAGGACGCACATGTACTTCACCGACCGTGGCATCGAGGAACTGGTCCAACGCCGGGGCGACGAGCAGGTCAGCCTGGAGTGGCTCGGCGAGCGGCTCCGTGACTTCGTCGACCTGAACCCGGAGTTCGAGACCCCGATCGAGCGGTTCGCCACCTGGCTGGCGCGGCTGGACGACGAGGACGACGAGTAGGACGCCGCGCCGCGTTCAGCGGGCCGGCGACCCGATCAGGGACAGGTAGCGCTCGACGGCCGCCGTCGCCCGTTCGACGTCGCCGGTGGCCAGCAGGTCGAGCAGGGCGCCGCGCAGCACCGTCAGGCCGAGGGCCGCATCGGTGCCGCCGGCGGTCCCGCCGTCGATCCCGCCGTCGGTCCCGCCCAGCAGCCCGAGCCAGTCCTCCACGGTCTGCCGGGCGAATCCCGCCCACGGCCCGTCCGGCTCGCTCAGCGAGCGGGCGTACGCCTGGACCCAGAGGACCAGCATCGGCCGGTGCGCGGGGTCCACGAGCCAGCCCCAGGTGGCGCGCACCGCGGCGGCGAGGTCGTCGCCGCCGCCCGCCTCCCGGGCCGCCCGGAGCGCGGCCAGCTCGTCGGCCCGGGCCCGGCCGAGCAGGGCACGGATGAGCTGGTCCTTGGAGCCGAACAGGAACAGCAGGACCCGGGGGCTGGACCCGATGGCGGCGGCGAGCGGGCGCAGCGACAGCTCGGCCAGGCCGTGCGCCAGGGCGTACCGGTACGCCTGTTCCAGGAGTTCGTCGCGGCGGGCGCTGCGGGGTCGCTCGTGCTGGCTCACGGCGCTACTCTGCCACTGAAACGACTGTTTCAGTAGTGGAGGGGTGTCGATGAGCGCGGAGATCCTCATTCGTCCGCTGGGCCGTCCCGGCGACCTCGGCTGGGTGGTGCTGGCACACGGCGAGACGTACGCCGCCGAGTTCGGCTGGGACACCAGCTTCGAGGCGCTCGTGGCGCGCATCGTCGCCGACTACGCGGCCGGCCACGACCCGGCCCGCGAGGCCGCCTGGATCGCCGAGGTCGACGGCGAGCGGGCCGGCTGCGTCTTCTGCGTGGCGGCCGACCAGCGGACGGCCCAGCTGCGCATCCTGCTGGTCGACCCGGCGGCCAGGGGACAGCGGCTCGGCGAGCGGCTGGTCGACGAGTGCCTGGCCTTCGCCCGGCGGGCGGGATACGCCCGCATCCGGCTCTGGACCAACCATCCCCTGGTCGCCGCCCGCCGGATCTACCTCTCCCGGGGCTTCCGCCTGGTCGAGGAGGAGACCCACCACAGCTTCGGCGCCGAGCTGACCGGGCAGGTGTACGAGCGGGAGCTGGCACCGGCCGCCTGAGCCGCCGCTGCCGGGGCCCGGATGACGGGCCGGAGGACCCGGGCGAGGCACCCCGCGATCTTGTAGCGTGAGGTCGTGGCGCGCAGCGTGTACCTGACCAGCGTGGGGTCGGGCGGGGGCAAGTCGACGGTCGCGCTCGGGCTGGCCGAGCTGCTGTCCCGGCAGGTCGAACGGATCGGCGCCTTCCGGCCGCTGGTCTCCGGTCAGCGCCCCGACCCGATCCTCGCCCTGCTCACCGAGCGCTACCGGGTGCGGCTGCCGATCGACGAGCTGCACGGCGCGACCTACGCCGAGGCCGCCGCCCTGGTCGCGGACGGCCGCCGGGACGAGCTGATCGCCCGCATCGTGGCCCGCTACCGGGCGGTCGAGCGGCACTGCCCCGCGGTGGTCGTGGTGGGCAGCGACTTCGCCGACGGCGACGGCGCGGGCGCCCGCGAGCTGGCGTTCAACGCCCGGCTGGCGACCGAGTTCAGCAGCGTGGTGGTGCCCGTGGTGGACGGGTTCGGGCAGCCGCCCGAGGCGATCGCGGCCGCGCTGCGCGGGGCGTACCACGACCTGGAGGACCTGGGGGCGACCGTGGTGGCGGTGGTCGCCAACCGCGTCCCCGGGCCGATGACGCTGCCCGAGCTGCCCGTCCCCGCGTACGCCATTCCGGAGGTGCCGACCGTGTCGGCGCCGACGGTGGCGGAGGTCTCGGCGGCGCTCGGCGCCACCCTGCTCGCCGGTGACCAGGCCGCGCTGGATCGCGACGTGCTCGACTACGTGGTCGGCGCCGCGCACGTGCCCACCCTGCTGGACCACTTCACCGACGGGGCGCTGATGATCACCCCGGGCGACCGGGACGACCTGCTCGTGGCGGCGGGCGCCGCGCACGTGGCGGGGCAGGTCTCCCTGGCCGGCCTCGTGCTCACCCTCGGCGAGCAACCCGACCCGCGGGCGATGCGGCTGTTCGAGGCGCTGAACACCGGGCTGGCCGTGCTGTCGGTGACCAGCGACAGCTACGACACGGTCGCGGCGTCCAGCCGCATCGAGGGCCGGCCCAGCGTGGCGAACCCCCGCAAGGTGGAGGCCGCGCTGGGCGCCTTCGAACGCTGCGTGGACACCGCCGACCTGGCCCGCCGGCTGCGGGTCAGCCGGTCCGAGCGGGTCACCCCGCTGATGTTCGAGAACGACCTCATCGACCGGGCCCGGGGGCAGCGCCGCCGGCTGGTGCTGCCCGAGGGCACCGAGGAGCGCATCCTCCGCGCCGCGGAGGTGCTGCTGCGCCGGGGCGTCGCCGACCTGACCCTGCTCGGCCGCCCCGACGAGGTGGCGCGGCGCACCCGCGAGCTGGGGATCGACGTCGGCGACGCGCAGGTGGTCGACCCGGTCGCCAGCGAGTGGCGGGACGAGTTCGCCGCCGTCTACGCGGAGCTGCGCGCGCACCGCGGCGTGACCGTCGAGCTGGCGCACGACATCGTGGCCCAGCCCAACTACTTCGGCACCATGATGGTGCAGACCGGCCGCGCCGACGGCATGGTCTCCGGGGCCACCCACACCACGGCGGCCACCATCCGGCCGGCCTTCGAGATCATCCGGACCGTGCCGGGCGTCTCGGTCGCCTCCAGCGTGTTCTTCATGCTGCTCGCCGACCGCGTGCTGGTCTACGGCGACTGCGCGGTGAACCCCGACCCGGACGCCGCCCAGCTCGCCGACATCGCCGTCTCCTCGGCCGACACGGCCGCCCGGTTCGGCATCGAACCGCGGGTGGCCATGCTGTCCTACTCGACGGGCGACTCCGGCTTCGGGGCCGACGTGGAGAAGGTCGCGGCGGCCACCAAGCTGGTCCGGGAGCGCCGGCCGGAGCTGCTCGTGGAGGGCCCGATCCAGTACGACGCGGCGATCGACCCGCAGGTCGCGGCCACCAAGCTGCCGGACAGCCCGGTGGCGGGGCGGGCCACGGTGTTCATCTTCCCGGACCTGAACACCGGCAACAACACCTACAAGGCGGTGCAGCGCTCGGCCGGCGCGGTGGCGGTCGGCCCGGTCATGCAGGGCCTGCGCCGGCCGGTCAACGACCTGTCCCGGGGGGCCACCGTGCCGGACATCGTCAACACGGTGGCGATCACCGCCATCCAGGCCGCCGCCGGGGAGTCGGAATGAACCGGATCCTGGTCCTCAACTGCGGGTCCTCGTCGGTCAAGTACCGGCTCTACGACGGCGACGAGGTCCGCGACAAGGGCACCGTCGAGCGGGTCGCCGAGCCGGGCGGCGGGCCGGCCGACCACGAGAGCGCGGTGCGGCAGATCATCGAGGGGCTCGACCTGGCGGGGCTGACCGGGGTGGGGCACCGGGTGGTGCACGGCGGGCGTAAGTTCAGCGCGCCGGTGCGGATCGACGACGCGGTGGTCGCGGCCATCGAGGACCTCATCCCGCTCGCACCGCTGCACAACCCGGCGAACCTGGCCGGCATCCGGGTGGCCCGGGAGGCACTGCCGGACACCCCGCAGGTCGCCGTCTTCGACACCGCGTTCCACCACACGCTGCCCGAGGCCGCCGCCACCTACGCCATCGACCGGCAGGTCGCCGAACGGTACGGCGTGCGCCGATACGGCTTCCACGGCACCTCGCACGCGTACGTTTCGCGGCGCACGGCGGAACTGCTCGACCGGCCGTACGGCGAGTTGAACACCATCACCCTGCACCTGGGCAACGGGGCGAGCGCCTGCGCCGTCCAGGGCGGGCGGAGCGTGGCCACCTCGATGGGCATGTCGCCGCTGGAGGGCCTGGTCATGGGCACCCGCAGCGGGGACCTCGACCCGACGATCATCTTCCACCTGCGCCGCGAGGCCGGCATGGGCGTGGACGACATCGACGACCTGCTCAACCACCGCAGCGGCCTGCTCGGGCTCACCGGGGTCAACGACATGCGCGAGGTGCTGGCCCGCCGGGACGCCGGCGACCGAGCCGCCGCGCTCGCGTTCGACGTCTACCGCCGCCGGATCACCGGGTACGTGGGCGCGTACTACGCCCTGCTCGGGCGCGTCGACGCGGTCACCTTCACGGCCGGGGTCGGCGAGCACGCCGCCCCGGTCCGCGCCGCGGTGCTGGCCGGCCTGGACCGGCTCGGCATCGCCGTGGACCCGGCGCGCAACGCCGGCACCGGCGACCGGGTCATCTCCCCCGACGGCGCCGAGGTCACGGTCTGCGTGGTCGCCACGGACGAGGAGCGCGAGATCGCCCGGCAGACCCGGGACGTGCTCGACCTCTGACCGGCATTTCGCCCCGTTGATCATGAGGTTGGCGGCACGAACTCAGGCGACCCGCGCCGTCAACCTCATGGTCAACGCACGAAGGGGATCAGCCCAGGGCCAGCCAGACGATGAGGGCGACCACCACGACGGCGGCGACGCCGATGCCGGCGAACAGCGGCAGCCGGGACGGTGTCCCGGCCGCCGTCGACGCGCTCTCGGGCGAGTCCACGAAGGCACGGAACTGTGCGGTGTTGCCACTCGGGTCGGTGTAGTTCTCAGCCATGGGCGTGACCCTAGCGAAGCCGAGCGACGCGGATGATCCCGCCGGGCCGGTGACGGTCACCCCGGTCCGGGCGGTGGAGGCGCGTCGGCCCGGTCGGCGGGGCCGGACCGGCCGGCCGGCCGCCTACCGTGAGGGGGTGAGGGTGCAGCGGCCGACCGCCGCGCTGCTGGTGGCGCTGGTGGCCGGTTGCGGCCCGGCGGCCGCCGCCCCCGACGACCGGGTCCCGTCCTTCCACCCGGCGCCGCTGCGGCCGTACGCCGTGGGGGTTCGCCAGTTCGTCGTCGATCCCGACGGCCCCCGGCCGCTGCCGGTCACCGTCTGGTACCCGGCGGAGCCCGCCACCCCGGTCCCCGCCACCGCCCGATCGACGCCCGACCCGACCGGCAACACAGTGACCGGCCCCGACCAAGCGGTGACCGGCCCCGACCAACAAGCCGGCCCGACCGACGGCGCAGAGACCGGCCCGACCGACGGCGCAGAGACCGGCCCGACCGACGGCGCGGTGACCGGCCCGACCGACGGCGCGCTGACCCGCCCCGACCAACAACCTGGCCCGACCGACGGCGCAGCGACCGGCTCGACCGACGGCGCCGGGCCGGTTCCGCGGCCCGGCGCGCCGGTGGCGGCCGGGCGGTTCCCGGTGGTCGTCCACAGCCACGGCCTGCGCAGTCTCCCCGAGCTGCACGCCGCGTTGACGACCCGCTGGGCGGCGGCCGGGTTCGTGGTGGCCGCGCCGGCCTACCCGCGGACCAACCTGCGGTCGCGCGACTTCACGCGGGCCGACGTGCGGAACCAGCCCGCCGACGGCTGGCGGCTGATCCGCCACCTGGTCCGCCTCGACGCCCGGCGCGGGGACCCGCTCGCCGGGCACCTCGCGGTGGACCGGTTCGCCGCCGCCGGGCACTCGGCGGGCGGCTTCACCACGGCCGGCATGTTCACCTCGGGGCACTCCGCGCGGCTGCGCGCCGGCATCGTCATGGCCGGCGGCGGGCTGGCCGGCAGCTTCGCCGGCCCGGTGGCGCCCCTGCTCTTCGTGCACGGCGGCGCGGACCCGGTCGTGCCCGAGTCGGTCGGCCGGGCCGCGTACGCCCGCAGCCTCGGGCCGGCCGCCTTCCTGAGCCTCCCCGGGCAGGGCCACGGCGAGTACCTGACCCCGGGCCTCCCCGGGTTCGCGCAGGTCCTCGCCGCCAGCACCGACTTCCTCCGGTGGACCCTCTACGACGACCGGCGCTCGCGGGACCGGCTGCCCGTCGACGCCCGCCTCCCCGGCGTCACCACCCTCACGACGCGCGCCATGCCCGACTGAGCCCGGCGAACCGCGTGATCGACTCCGGCTCGGCGACCTGGCGGTGTCCGACGGCCCCGGACCCCGCCACCTCGCCGAGCCGGAGTCGATCAACCCGCCGGACCGCCGCGACCCGCCGACGTGGTCGGTGGGCACGGGCCAGCGGGCGAGCCCGCGGCGCGACGCGGCGCGGCCGGCCAGCGGGCGAGCCCGCCGCGCGGGGCGGTGCGGCCGGCCGGCGGGCGGGCGGTAGCGTCGCGCGGGTGGACGGGCTGGCCGGGCGGCAACTCGACGCGATCCGCGAGGTGGTCGCGCTGGCCGGCGCGGCCGGGATCGCGGTGTGGCTGCGCGGCGGGTGGGCGATGGACTTCCACCTCGGCGCGGTGAGCCGGCCGCACGTGGACGTCGACTGGTACTGCTGGCGGCGCGACGCCGGCCCGCTGGCGGCCCGGCTCGGCGGGCAGGGCTGGGCTCCCGACCCCCGGATGCCGGTCGAGAAGCAGCTCGACCTCGTCCGGGGTGACGTCGAGCTGAGCTTCGCGTACCTGGACCGGGACCCGGCGGGTCGGGTGGTGGTCGGTGCCGGGCCGTGGACCGGCACGCCGCTGCCGGAGGGGATGCTGGAGGCCCCGCCGGGCCGGATCGGCCCGGACACCGCCCCGGTGATCAGCGTGGCCGCCCAGATCGAGTTCAAGGAGATGTACCCGGTCTGGATGCCCGACCGGCCCCGCCGGGGGAAGGACGCCGCCGACCTGGCCCGGCTGCGGGCGGGGCGGCCGCCGACCGGTTGAGGCGATCGCGTCACCCTGGGTGCGATGCCGGCCGGTCACCCGGGAGCGCGAGGCACAATCGTGTTCATGCGCCGTCGTCCTGCCGCCCTCGTCACCGCTGCCGCCCTGCTCAGCACGGGTCTGGCCGGCTGCTCGGGTGGGTCCGCCCCGGCCGGGCGACCCGCCCCCGACGCCCCGCCGAAGGCCACCACGCCCGCCCCGCGGGTGCCCGCCGGGCACGCCCCCAGCAAGAGCTTCGCCGTCGGCGTACGCCAGTTGAAGCTGAACCGCGACGGCGACCGCCCGCTGCCGGTGACCCTCTGGTACCCGGCGCGGGGCGAGGCCGGTGGCACGCCGGAGCGGTCCGCGCCGGCGGCGGCCGGGCGGTTCCCGGTGGTGCTGTTCAGCCACGGGCTGGGCGGCCGGCCGGAGGACTACCAGGTGCTGCTGACCCGCTGGGCGGCGGCCGGGTTCGTGGTGGCCGCGCCGAAGTTCCCGCACACCGGCGCCGGTGGCGACGGCAACCCGCTCGACGTGCTCAACCAGCCGGCCGACGTGTCGTACGTGCTGACCCAGGTGCTCGCCCTCGACGGGAAGGCGGGCGACCCGCTGCGCGGCCGGCTGGACCCGGAGCGGGTGGCCGCGACCGGGCACAGCGCGGGCGGGGTGACCACGATCGGGCTGTTCACCGCGGGCCGGGACGAGCGCCTGGACGCCGGGATCGTCTTCGCCGGCACCGCGCTCGGTGTCGGCACCGCGTTCGCCGGGGCGGCGGCGCCGCAGCTGTTCGTGCACGGCGAGGCCGACGAGGTGGTGGGTTACGCCGCCGGCAAGGCGGTCTACGACGCGGTGCCGTGGCCGAAGGCGATGCTCAGCCTGCCCGACGGCGACCACGGGCGGGCCCTGCTCGGCGACGGCAAGGCACTGCGGGTGGTCGCCGACACCACCGTCGAGTTCCTCCGCTGGACGCTGTACGGCGACGCGGCGGCGAAGAAGCGGCTCCCGGCCGACGCCGCCCGCGGCGGCGTGGCCACCCTGGACGACCATCTCTGACCGGTCGCCCAGGGTGGCGTCGCCGGTCAGGCGGTGTGGTCGACGACGACCTTGCCGAAGACGTCACCGGAGTGCAGGCGGGCGAACGCCTCCTCGATCCGGCTGAACGGCACCACGCTGTCCACCAGCGGGCGCACCTCGTGCTCGGCGCAGAACGCCAGGAGCTGGGTCAGCTCGTCGGGAGTGCCCATCGAGGTGCCGAGGATCTCGAGCTGCATGGCGAAGACCCGGCGCAGGTTGACCTTGGGCTCGTGGCCGGCGGTGGCGCCGGAGACCACGATCCGGGCCATCGGGGCGGCCGACTTCAGCGAGTGGTCGAAGGTGGCCGCGCCGACCGTCTCGATCACCACGTCGACCCGCTCGGGCAGGCGGGCGCCGGGCTCCAGCGCGGTCGCGCCCAGCTCGGTGATCCGCTCCCGCTTGGCGGCGTCGCGGCTGGTCGCGTACACCCGCTTGCCGAGCGCCACGCCGAGCGCGACGGCCGCGGTGGCGACGCCCCCGCCGGCCCCCTGGACCAGCACGGACTCGCCGTCGCCGACCCGGCCCCGGGTGGTGAGCATCCGCCACGCGGTGAGCCAGGCCGTCGGCAGGCAGGCCGCGTCGGTCGCCGAGAGTCCGTCGGGCAGCGGCAGCAGGTTCACCCGGGGTACGGCCACCCGCTCGGCGAAGGTGCCGGCGAAGTGCTCGGAGAGGATCGAGACCCCGCGCGGGTCGCCCCGGGTGGGCACCACGGGGTAGACGACCACCTCGTTGCCGTCCGGGTCGGTGCCCACCGCGTCGCAGCCGAGGATCATGGGGAGCTGGTCGGCGCTGAGGCCCACCCCGCGCAGCGACCAGAGGTCGTGGTGGTTGAGCGAGCTGGCCCGGACCTGCACGGTGACCCAGTCGTCCTCCGGGTGGGTCGGCTCGGGGCGGTCGCCGACGGTGAGCGCGGCGAGCGGGTTGTCGGCGTCGAAGGCCGAGGCGAAGGCAGCACGCATGATCGGCACCGTAACAAGCTGAGCGCTCGTTCAGAAGGGGACCTTCCCCACAAAAGCCGTGCGGATGGTCCCCTTCCGCGACGTTCAGCGCCGGGCGACCCCGTCGCGGCGGGCCGCCTCGGCGACCGCCTCCGCCACCGCGGGGGCGACCCGCGGGTCGAGCGGGGACGGCACGATGGCCTCCGCCGTCAGCGACTCGGCCACCACGTTGGCGATGGCGTCGGCCGCGGCCACCTTCATCCCGTCGGTGATCCGGGTGGCCCGGGCGTCCAGCGCGCCCCGGAACACGCCGGGGAAGGCCAGCACGTTGTTGATCTGGTTGGGGTAGTCGCTGCGCCCGGTGGCCACGACGGCCACGTGCCGGGCGGCCACCTCGGGGTGCACCTCCGGGGTGGGGTTGGCCAGCGCGAAGACGATGCCGCCCGGCGCCATGCCGGCCACCGCCGCCTCCGGGATCTGCCCGCCGGAGACGCCGACCAGGACGTCCGCGCCGCGCAGCGCCTCGGTGATGTCGCCCTGCCGCCCGTCGGCGTTGGTCGTCTCGGCCAGCTCGGCCTTGGTCCCGGTCAGCTCGCGGTGCCGGCCGATGATGCCCTTGGAGTCGCAGACCACCACCTGGTCCGGGTTGACGCCCCCGGCGACCAGCATCTTCGTCACGGCCACGCCGGCGGCGCCGGCCCCGCTGACGGCCACCCGCAGGTCGCCCAGCTTGCGGTTGAGGAGGGTGGCGGCGTTGCGCAGGGCGGCCAGCACCACGATGGCGGTGCCGTGCTGGTCGTCGTGGAAGACCGGGATGGGAAGCGCCTCGTCCAGCCGGCGCTCCACCTCGAAGCAGCGCGGGGCGCTGATGTCCTCCAGGTTGATCCCGCCGAACGAGGGGGCGAGCGCCCGCACCGTCGCCACGATCTCGTCCACGTCCTGGGTGTCCAGGCAGACCGGCACGGCGTCCACGCCCGCGAACTGCTTGAACAGCACCGCCTTGCCCTCCATCACCGGCAGCGCGGCACGCGGGCCGATGTTGCCCAGGCCGAGTACGGCGGAACCGTCGGTGACCACGGCGACGGTGTGCGACACCCAGGTGTAGTCGTCGGCCAGGTCGGGGTCGGCGGCGATCGCCTCGCAGACCCGGGCCACACCCGGGGTGTACGCGAGGGAGAGGTCCTCCCGGCTGGTGAGCGGCACGGTCGAGGCGACGGCCATCTTGCCGCCGAGGTGCAGCCGGAAGACGGGATCAGCGGGGTCCGGGGTGGACGAAGACATTGGTGACTCCAGGATCTGTCGAGCAGACGGACCGGCCGGCTCGGCACGCGTGGTCAGCGGCCAGCGGGGCGGCGGTGCGGGGGGTCACCCGGGCACTTTCCGAGCATAGTCAGGCATGCCGCACCAGGGTGTGATCGGGGTCATATCCGACGCGGTCCGCCGGTGACCCGCCCGGGACGCGGCCAGTACCGGAGGACCACCCGGCCCCGCACGTCGGCCACCCCGTACGCCCGGGAGTCGTCGGTGACCAGGTCGTTGTCGCCGCGCAGCCACCAACCGCCGTCCTGCCGGCGAACCGCGCGCTTGACCACGAGCAGGTCGGGGCGGCTGCGGAAGACGGCCACCACCACGTCGCCGGGGCGCACCGGGCGGCCCCCGGTCCGCACCAGCACGGCGTCGCCGTGCCGCAGGGTCGGGGCCATGGAGGGGCCGGTGACGAGGACCGGCACGAGCAGCCCGCGCAACTGGTGATCCACCGCACCCATGGGGTTTCACCTCCCGCCCGCCGGGGAGCATCTCCAGGAGTAGTGTCGTCTTGGATCATCGCAAACATCCCATGGAGGACCCTGATGCGCCTTCCCCGCATCCTTACGCCCCGTGTGACCGCCAGTGCGCACTGCGACCTGCCGTGCGGCGTCTACGACCCGGCGCAGGCCCGGATCGAGGCCGAGTCGGTCAAAATGATCTGCGAGAAGTACCAGGCCAACACCGACCCGGAGTACCGCACGCGCGCCATCCTGATCAAGGAGCAGCGGGCGGACCTGGTCAAGCACCACCTGTGGGTGCTCTGGACCGACTACTTCAAGCCGCAGCACTTCGAGAAGTACCCGCACCTGCACCAGCTGTTCAACGAGACCACCAAGCTCGCCGGCTCGGCCGGCGCCAAGGGCAGCATGGACCCGGCGGTCGCCGACCAGCTGCTGCAGAAGATCGACGAGATCTCCAAGATCTTCTGGGAGACCAAGCAGGCGTGAGCCTGCCCGCCCAGGCACCGACGATCCGGCCGGCGCGTCCCGAGGACGTGCCGGCCGTCGTCGCGATGGTGCACGAACTCGCCGACTACGAACGCGCCCCCGAGCAGTGCCACCTCACCGAGGAACAGCTCAGGGCGGCGCTTTTCAGCCCCGCGCCGGCCCTGTTCGGCCACGTCGCCGTGGATTCCGCCGACCAGCCGATCGGTTTCGCCCTCTGGTTCCTCAACTTCTCCACCTGGGAGGGCGTGCACGGCATCTACCTGGAGGACCTGTACGTCCGGCCGGCCGCCCGCGGCACCGGCGCGGGCCGGCTGCTGCTCGCGACCCTCGCCGCGATCTGCGTCGAGCGCGGCTACCGGCGCCTCGAATGGTGGATGATCAACTGGAATCCGGCCGGCCGCTTCTACGCCGCGATCGGCGCCGCCCCGATGGACGAGTGGGTGCCGTACCGGCTGGCCGGCAGCGCGCTGCACGATCTCGCGGCGCAGGCGACGGCCGCCCCCACGCGGGCGGACGCCTGACCGGGTAGAGTCCCGCACCGGGGGGATGAGGCGTGACTCAACTGACCGGCCAGCCGATGACGGACGACGACATCGTGCACCTCACGGTGCCCGCCGACGGCGGCTACCTGGGGGTGCTGCGCACCGCCACCGCCGGTCTCGCGGCCCGGCTCCAGTTCGCCCTCGACGAGATCGAGGACCTGCGCATCGCCGTCGACGAGGCGTGCGCCATGCTGCTCGCCATCGCCACCCGCGACGCCGAGTTGGAGTGCCGCTTCGCGGTCACCGACGACGCGCTCACCGTCGAGGTGACCGTGCCGACCGTGCGGGGCGCCACGCTCCCCTCGGAGTCGTCCTTCGCCTGGAAGGTGCTCACCGCGCTGACCACGGCGGCGAGCGCCCGGGCCGCCGACGGCCGGGCCACCATCTCCCTGCTCACCCGCCGCGCCTCCGGCTACTGACCCTCCCGGCCGGCGCCGCGTCAGTCGAAGCCGAGCGCCCGGTTGGTCGGCGTGCTGACCAGCAGGCCGGTGACGCCGAGGCCGAGCGCCATCAGCGGCACGCCCAGCCAGCCCAGGCCGCCCTGGATCATGTACCAGCCGACCGGCAGCAGCATGAGCTGGAGCACGATGGCCGGGGCCCGGGCCCCGGACCGGCGGCGGGCCAGCGCGGCGCCGAGCGCCCAGAGCGCGACCGCCCCGGCGACCGCGAACGCGGTCACCAGCAGCGCCGAGGTCAGGTCGGTGGTGCGCGCCGTCAGGTCGGACCAGATCAGCCACGCCGCGACCAGGCCGAGCGCCACCGCCTCGGCGCGCAGCAGGAGCACCGCCCAGCGGAGCGTGCCGGGGACCGGCCCGGAGTCGATCGTCACGCGCGACACGATACCCGTGGGTAGGCGCGGTACAGTGCCGCCCATGCGGGCCGTCCTGGTGGTCAATCCGAAGGCCACCACCACCAGCGAGCGCAGCCGGGACGTGCTGGTCCGGGCGTTGCGCAGCGAAGTCGACCTGTCGGTGCGGTACACCCGCCGGCGGGGTCATGCCATGGACCTGGCGCGGGATGCCGCACAGGAGGGCGTCGACCTGGTGGTGACGCTCGGTGGCGACGGCACGGTCAACGAGGTGGTGAACGGCCTGATGGCCGCCGAGCCGCCGACCTTCCGCACCGGGGGGACCCTGGCAGAGCGGCTGCCGGCGCTGGCCACCGTCCCGGGCGGGTCGACCAACGTCTTCGCCCGGGCCCTGGGCCTGCCGCGGGAGTGGCCGGACGGGACCAGCATGATCCTGGAAGGGCTGCGGCTGGGCCGCTCCCGCACCATCGGGCTGGGCCGGGCGGACGACCGCTACTTCACCTTCTGCGCGGGCTTCGGCATCGACGCGGCCGTCATCCAGCGGGTCGAGCGGGCCCGCAAGCGGGGCCGGGTGTCCACGCCGGCGCTCTACTTCCGCTCCACGGTGAGCCAGTACTTCCTCGCCTCGGATCGGCGCCATCCGTCGATCTCGCTGGAGCGCCCGGGGGAGGCGGCCGAGACCGACCTCGGGACGGTCATCATCCAGAACACCGCCCCGTGGACCTACCTGGGCGATCGGGAGATCAACCCGAACCCGGAGGCGTCGTTCGACCTCGGGCTGGACGTGCTCGCGATGCGGCAGCTCAAGGTGGCGAGCACGACACGCACGGTGACCCAGTTCTTTGCCCGGGAACCCGATCCGCACGGCCGGCAGGTGCTCCGGCTGCATGACGTGGCGGAGTTCACCCTGCTCTCGGCCCGTCCGCTGGCCTTCCAGCTCGACGGTGACTACCTCGGCGAGCGGGAAAAAGTCAGATTCGCATCCATCCCTGCCGCACTGAGAGTAATCTGCTAGGTCTCGGGTACTGCCGTCGGTTGACGCGGGCCACCGCAACCGCTTCGTGCGGAGGCCGCCACGCCGAGGGAAGGTGCCGGAAATGTCAGCAACGTCACGCAGACCGTACTATATTGATCCTCGACTGTGGCACGCCGGGTAACCAGAGCGCTCTGAAACCCGGACAAAAGGGTGGTGAGCCCGCTCACTGTTCGGAGTTTTTCCGAGCGCCACCCTTGACATCGAGACAGTTCGTGAAAGTATTCACAAGCGAAGTCGTGTTACCGGGACATTGCCTGGATATGCTCGGCAGGTTGAGCTGTTCCAGCAGGTCCACGGGGTCGCAAGCCTGCTCACGCAGCGCCGAATTGATGGATGCTGACCGTCACTGATCGGCAATGCGGATGCATATAGGAATAGCAACGAAGCGTAATCTGGCCACCCATTTTGAGAATGAGGAGTGTTGCCGCCATGGACTGGCGCCACGATGCCGTCTGCCGCGACGAGGACCCGGAGCTGTTCTTCCCGATCGGGACGTCCGGCCCGGCCCTCCTGCAGGTGGAGCAGGCCAAGGCCGTCTGCCGGCGCTGCCCGGTGACCGACCACTGCCTTCAGTGGGCGCTGGAGTCCGGTCAGGACGCCGGCGTCTGGGGCGGGATGAGCGAGGAGGAGCGCCGCGCGGTGAAGCGCCGCGGCGGGCTCCGGGTGCTGCGCGCTCACTCCGCCTGATTCGCACGCACGCGAACGCCCCGGCCGGATCCCGGCCGGGGCGTTCTGCTGTCCGCACACGATCCCCCGGCTACCCGGCCGCCACCCCCGCTGATCATGATGGCGACCCGCGTCACACCGGGCTGCCGACCGGCACGGCGTCGACCCGGCGCAGCACCAGGTCGGCGAGTTCGGGCAGGTCGGTCAGCGGGTCGGCGACCGCCACGGCGCCGGCCCGCTCCGCCGACGCGCGGACCGCGTCGTGGAACAGGCCCGGGGCCAGGAAGTAGGCGGCCACGGCCACCCGGCGGGCACCCGCCGCGCGCAGCCGGGACACCGCGACGGCGGCCCCCGGGGGCGCCGCCGAGGCGTACGACACCTGGCAGGGCACGCCCATCTCGGCGCCCAGCGCGGCGGCGACCCGCCCCACCGAACCACGCGCCCGCGGATCCCGGGTGCCGGCCGCCGCCAGCACCACGCCGTCGAATCGGCCCGGCTGCGCCTCGGCCAGCCGCCGGCGCAGCCCCGCCAGCAGCCGGGCGTCCACCACCCCGTCCGCCGGCCCCAGCACGTCGGTCACCCGTACCTCGATGTCCGCGCCCTGCGCGCGGGCCGCCGCCACCGCCGCCGGGACGTCGACCTTCCGGTGGTACGCGGCGGTCAGCAGCAACGGCACCAGCACGGCCCGGGAGTGGCCGGCGGCGGCCAGGTCCCGCAGCACCGCGGCGGGACCGGGGTCGGTGTGGTCCAGCCAGCTCGGCAGCACCGGGACGCCGGGACGGGTGGCCGCCACGGCCCGGGCCAGGGCCCGGGTCGCCGCCGCCGCCCGCGGGTCCCGGCTGCCGTGCGCGACCAGCACCACCGGCGGCTCGGCGGTCAGGTGTGCAGGCCGCACTCGGTCTTCTCGAACATGGCCCAGCGGCCCGCCCGCGGGTCCTCCCCCGCCCGGGTGCGGCGGGTGCAGGGCCAGCAGCCGATCGAGCCGTAGCCGCGGGCGAACAGCTCGTTGACCGGGATGTCGTAGCGGGCCACGTAGGCGTCCACGTCCCGCTGGCTCCACGCCGCGATCGGGTTGACCTTGACCTTGCCGCGCCGCGCGTCGAAGGCCACCACCGGCGTGTTCGCGCGGGTCGGCGACTCGTCCCGGCGCAGCCCGGCGGCCCAGGCGTCGTAGCCGGTCAGCGCCCGCTCCAGCGGCTCCACCTTGCGCAGCTGGCAGCAGTCGTCCGGGGACTTGCTGAACAGCCGGGGGCCGTACTGGCCGTCCTGCTGCCCCACGGTCATCCGGGGCCGGATCGAGCGCACGGTCACCGGGAGCCGCCGGGCCACCTCGTCGCGGACCTTGAGCGTCTCCGGGAAGTGCAGGCCGGTGTCCAGGAAGACCACGTCGACCCCCGGGGCGACCCGGGAGACCAGGTGGGCGAGCACCCCGTCCGCCATCGAGCTGGTCACGCAGAACCGGTCGCCGAAGGTCTCGGCGGCCCAGCGGGCGATCTCCAGCGCGGGGGCGCCCTCCAGCTCCCGGCCGGCCCGCTCGGCGAGCGCGCGCAGCTCCTCCGGGTCGCGTCGGGCCGGGTCGGCCGGTGCCGCCCCGCCCACCCCGACCAGGCCCAGGCCGGTGGCGGAGCGCAGCGGGCTCATCGGTTGACCGCCCGGCTCAGCAGGCCGGTGAACCGGACCGTGAAGACCCGGGCGCAGGCGTGGCACTCCCAGGCGCTGTGCCCGGCCTCGTGCGGCCGCAGGTCCTCCTCCCCGCAGTACGGGCAGTAGAGAGGCGCAGATCGGGCATCGCTCATCGCAATTCCTCCTCGTCGACCCTGATCACCCAGTTGGCGAAGCTCTCGCCCTCGCTCCGGCCGGCCAGGTAGCGGCGGGCCAGCCGTTCCACGTACTCCGGAAGTTCGTCGGCGGTGGTCTTCAGGCCGCGCAGCTTGCGGCCGAAGCCGGCGGTCTGCCCCGCGGCCATGCCCAGGCCACCGCCGAGGTGCACCTGGAAGCCCTCCACCTGCCGGCCGTCCGGGCCCACCACGAGCTGGCCCTTCAGGCCGATGTCGGCCACCTGGGTGCGGGCGCAGGCGTTCGGGCAGCCGTTGAGGTGGATGGAGATGTCCGCGTCGAAGTCCCGCAGCCGCTCCTCCAGCCGGGCCACCAGCTCCTCGCCGCGCCGCTTCGTCTCGACGATGGCGAGCTTGCAGAACTCGATGCCGGTGCAGGCCATGGTGCCGCGCCGCCAGGCCGACGGTCGGGCCTCCAGGCCGATCCCGCGCAGCTCCGCCACCAGCGAGTCGGTCCGCTCCGGGGCCACGTCGAGCACGAGCAGCTTCTGGTACGGGGTGAGCCGCACCCGGCCGCTGCCGTGCGCCTCGGCCACGTCGGCGAGCCGGGCGAGCTGGGTGCCGGAGACCCGCCCCACCACCGGGGCGGCGCCCACGTAGTTGCCGCCGTCGCGCTGCGGGTGCACGCCGATGTGGTCGACCGGCTTCGCCGGCAGCGTCGCGGACGGGCCGTCGAGCAGCGCCCGGCCCAGGTACTCCTTCTCCAGCACCTCGCGGAACTTCGCCACGCCCCAGTCGGCGACCAGGAACTTCAGCCGCGCCCGGTTGCGCAGCCGGCGGTAGCCGTAGTCACGGAAGATGCCGACCACCCCGGCCCAGACGTCCGGCACCTCGGCCAGCGGCACCCAGACGCCGAGGCGCTTGGCCAGCATCGGGTTGGTGGCCAGACCGCCGCCCACCCACACGTCGAAGCCGGGACCGTGGTCGGGGTGCTCGACACCGAGGAAGGCGATGTCGTTCGCCTCGTACGGGGTGTCGACCAGCCAGGAGATGGAGGTCTTGAACTTGCGGGGCAGGTTGGAGTACGCCTTGTCGCCGACGTACCGGCGGACGATCTCGTCGACGGCGGGCGTCGGGTCGAGCACCTCGTCCCGGGCGACCCCGGCGACCGGGCTGCCCAGCACGACCCGGGGGCAGTCGCCGCACGCCTCGGTGGTCTGCAGGCCGACCGCCTCCAGCCGGCGCCAGATCTCCGGCACGTCCTCGACCCGGATCCAGTGGTACTGGATGTTCTGCCGGTCGGTGATGTCGGCCGTGTCCCGGGCGAACTCCCGGGAGATGTCCGCGACGACCCGGAGCTGGGCCAGGCTCAGCTCACCGCCGTCCACCCGCACCCGGAGCATGAAGAACTCGTCCTCCAGCTCGTGCGGCTCCAGCACCGCCGTGCGCCCGCCGTCGATGCCGGCCCTGCGCTGGGTGTAGAGGCCCCACCAGCGGAACCGGCCGCGCAGGTCCTGCGGGTCGATCGAGGCGAAGCCCCGGTGCGCGTAGATGTTCTCGATCCGGGCCCGCACGTTCAGCGGGTCGTCGTCCTTCTTGATCCGCTCGTTGGGGTTGAGCGGCTCGCGGTGCCCGAGCGCCCACTGGCCCTCACCACGCGGCCGGCGGGGGGCCCGCGCTGCCGGTGCCGGGGCGTCGGGCCGGGTCGTGGTAGTGCTGCTGACCGCCATCGCGGCGTCCTCCGATGTCTGCTGTGCCTGAAAGCGCGGACGCGGCGGCCGGCCCTGGGTGAGGGCCGAGGACGGCGATGTCGATGACGGCCGGCGCGGAACGCGCCCGAGACGGATGGGTCGGGCGTCGTCAGTGGGCCGGACAGATCGCGCTGCGGACACGGCCGTAATCGACGTGGCGACGGGCCACGAAGCGGCGGATGACAGCGGCGGTCATAGGCCACATGCTCCCACAGCCGTCGATGACCGGCCAATGACCGAGTGCGTGATCCCACATCACGGGCACCAGCCGGGCTGTGCCGGGTGGTACCGTCCGCCGCCTTTCATCATCAACTTTGGAGATTGCCGTGACGCAGCAGCCCGTCGAGGCTCCCGCCACCGTAGGCCGACCGCGAAGCAGCCGTCGGCCGGTCCTCCTCGCCGTGCTGATCGGCCTCCTCGTGCTCGCCGCCGGCGGCGTGCTGGCATACCGCCTGGTCGGCACGACGGATGACGACCCGGGCGTGACGGCCTGCCGCTCGGCCGAGGTGGTGGTCCGCGCCGACCGGGGTGAGCGGGTGGACCCGGCCGAGCTGAGGCGGGTGGGCGGCCTCTTCGAGGACTCCGCCCACGAGGACCTGAAGACCAGCGGGGTGCTGGCGGTCGGCCTGAGCCAGCGGGTCGGCGGAACCGGGCCGGGCGCGGAGTCGTACCGGCGCTCGCTGCACGAGGCCGTCCCCCGCCTGGTCACGGCGTGTGACGCGCACGGGATCACCGTCAAGGCGTAGTCCGGGGGCCCGCCCGGGCTTAGGCGACCTCGCGACCGCCTTTCGAGCTGACGTCTCAGACGACTCAGCGGTGCCACCGCGCCGCGCGGGAAATCGCCGTCGACGATCGCGGGACGGCGAAGGGCGGGACGGCGGGATGTTCGCCGGCTCGACAAAGCCCGCCGGCACGACGAGGCCCGCGGGTATGGCGAAGGGCCGGGACAGCGAAGGCCCGGACAGCGAAGGCCCGGGACAGCGAAGACCCCGGACCGCGAAGGCCCGGGACAGCGAAGACCCCGGACCGCGAAGACCCCGGACCGCGAAGACCCCGGACCGCGAAGACCCCGGACCGCGAAGACCCCGGACCGCGAACACCCCGGACCGCGAACACCCCGGACCGCGAAGGCCCGGACGGCGAAGGGCCCGGACGGCGAAGGCCGGGACGGCAGGGGCCAGGCCGCGGATCACCAGGTGACGTCCCGGGCGGCGAGGCGTGGCAAGGCCGATCGCGGGGGGTGACATCACCAGCGACTCAGCTCGAAAGGCGCCCAACACCAATCTCCGAGGTGGCGGGACGCCGGCACGGCGAAGGCTGTCCGGGATCCGGCAGCGTGGCGACAGCAGCCGGGGGTGGAGACAAATCGGCGGACCGGCCCTGCGGGCGCCGCCGCCGTGTGACGCTGCGGAATGTGATCCCGTCCGCCGAGCCCACGCCGCCCCGCGGCCGGGACTGGCCGGTGTGGGCGATCCCCGGCCTGCTCACGCTGGCGGTCACCCTCGCCGGGATCGGGCACGCGCAGCCGTGGCGGGACGAGCTGGCGACCTGGAGCGCGGCCAGCCGCCCGGTCCCCGACCTGGTCCGGCTGGCCGGCACCATCGACGCCGCCACCGGGCCGTACTACCTGGTCATGCACGGCTGGACCGCGCTCGCCGGGACCTCGCCGACGGCGCTGCGGCTGCCGTCCGCACTGGCCATGGCCGGTGCGGCCGCACTCACCTCCCGGCTCGGCGCGCAACTGGTCGGCCCCCGAGCCGGGCTGCTCGCCGGCCTGCTCCTCGCCGTGTTGCCGGCCACCTCCCGGTACGGCCAGGAGGCCCGCCCGTACGCGCCGGCCACCCTGTTCGCCGTGCTCGCCACGCTGCTGCTGGTCGGGGCGCTGCGCCGGCCGGCCTGGCGGCGCTGGGCCGGGTACGCCGTGGCCGTCGCCGCCCTCGGGCTGTTCCACCTGATCGCCCTCACCCTGCTCGCCGCGCACGCCCTGGTGGTGCTGCTGGCGGCTGTACGGGGCCGGCGGGCGGCCGGCCTGGAGCCGCTGCCCGACGGCTCAGACCTGACCCGGGACGCCAGCGCGCCGGAGGACGCCCCGGACACCAGAGCCCGGGAGGCCGCCCCGGACACCGGAGCGCGGGTCGACACCTTGCGGGCCGGCCCGACGGGCCGGGGCCTGTTCTGGCGCTGGCTGGTGGCACTGCTGCCGGCGGCCGTGCTGGTCGCCCCGCTGGTGCTCGTGGCCCGGGGCCAGCGCGGCCGCCAACTCGACTGGGTACGCCTGGTCCGCGTCGACGACCTGGCCGCGCTGCCCGGCGCGCTGGCGCAGAGCGGCGTGGTCGGCGGCCTGCTGGTCGGCCTCGCCGCGCTGGGGGCGGCCCGGCTCGGCCGGCGGGCGCTCCTGCCGGGGGCCGCCCTCGTGCTGCCGGTGCTGCTGCTCTTCGCCGCCGGTTCGGCGGTGCCGCTCTGGGTGACCCGGTACCTCACCTTCACGGTGCCGTTCGCCTGCCTGCTGGCCGGGGCAGCGCTGGCCGGCGTACGGCTGGCGCCAGCGCTGGCCGTGGTGACCCTGGCCGGCCTGCTCGGGCTGCCGGACCAGGCGGCGCTGCGGCGCACCCACGAGTGGCCGCGGACCGCCCCGGTGGACTACGCGGGCGTGGCCCGGATCGTCGCCGACCAGCAGCAGCCGGGCGACGCGGTCGTCTACTCGCCCCGGGACAGCTGGCTCTTCCCGGACCTCGGGCTGGCGTACCACCTGGGGGCGCGCCGGCCGCGCGACGTGCTGGTGGTGCGCGACCAGCGGCAGCGCGCGGACCTCTGGGCGGCCGAGTGCGACCGCCCGGCGGAGTGCCTGGCCGGCGTGGACCGGGTCTGGCTGGTGGTCACCGGCCGGCGCGCCGACCCGCTCGCGGCGGTGCCCGGCGCGAAGGGCGACGCCCTGCGCGACGCCTTCACGGTCCGCCAGGTGTGGCCCCGCCCCGGCCTCACGGTCGCCCTGCTCACCCGGTGACCGGGTGCGGTCAGCCGGCGAGGCGGTCGGCGGTGCCGCGGGCCAGGGGGACGACCAGCATGGCCTCGGTGCCGCCCTCGGCGCCGTTGCGCAGCTCGATGGTGCCGCGCAGCTCGCCGGTGACCAGGGCCCGGACGATCTGGAGGCCGAGGTTGCCGCCCTTCTCGGCGTCGAAGTGCGCGGGCAGGCCCCGGCCGTTGTCGGCAACCGAGACGTGCAGTTGCTTGCGGAACCGGTGCGCGGTGACCACCACGGCCGGCTCCGGCGCGCCCTCGGCGGGGCCGGGCGCGCTTTCCTCCCCGGCCGGCGGGAAGCCGTGCTCGACGGCGTTGAGCAACAACTCGTTGAGGACCATCACCAGCGAGGTGGCGATCTCGGCGGGCAGCACGCCGAAGCTGCCCTGGCGGCGCATGCCGACGGTCACCTCGGTGGCCGCCACCTCGGTGGCCGCGCTGGCCACCCGGTCGACGATGCCGTCGAACTCGACCGCCTCGTCGCTGGACAGGGAGAGCGTCTCGTGGACCAGCGCGATGGAGGCGACCCGGCGTACCGACTCCTCCAGGGCGACCCGGGCCTCGGGCATGGACACCCGGCGGGCCTGGAGGCGGAGCAGCGCGGCGACGGTCTGGAGGTTGTTCTTCACCCGGTGGTGGATCTCCCGGATGGTGGCGTCCTTGGTGATCAGGGCGCGGTCGCGGCGGCGCACCTCGGTGATGTCGCGGACCAGCACCAGCGCGCCGATCGGCACGCCCGCGGGCATCAGCGGCAGCGCCCGGGTGAGCATGGTGGCGCCCCGGGCGTCGATCTCCCGCCGGGGCGGGGCGTCGCCACGCAGCGCGGCGAGCACGGCGTTCGCCGCGTCGGTGCCCTCCAGCGGGTCGCTGGCGAGCCTGCGGTGCAGCTTGGCCAGGTCCTCCCCCACGAGGTGCGAGGCGTAGCCGAGCCGGCGGTACGCGGACTGCGCGTTGGGGCTGGCGTAGGTGACCTTGCCGTTGGCGTCGAGCCGGACCAGGCCGTCGCCGACGCGGGGCGCCGAGGTGGTCTCGCCCGGGTGCCGGGGCGGCGGGAACGTGCCGTCGGCGATCATCTGCGCCAGGTCGTCGGCGGTGGTCAGGTAGTTCAGTTCGAGCTGGCTGGGCGTGCGCGCGGTGGAGAGGTTGGTGTCCCGGCCGACCACGGCCACGACCTCGCCGGACTCCCCGTCGGCGGTGCGCAGCCGCACCGGGATGGCCTCGTGCCGGGCGGGCACGTCGCCGTACCAGACCGGGTCGCCCTCCCGCCAGATCCGGCCCTGCCGGTGGGCGACCTCCAGGTGCGCCACCTCGGGCCCGCCGACGATCCGGCCGACCTGGTCGTCGAGGTACGCGGTCGGCGCGGTCGTCGGGCGGACCTGGGCCACGCAGAGGAACGTGCCGTCGCCGTCCACGGGCACCCAGAGCAGCAGGTCGGCGAAGGACAGGTCGGAGAGGAGCTGCCAGTCGCCGGCGATGCGGTGCAGGTGGTCGATGTCGGCCGGCCGGAGCGCGGTGTGCTCCTCGGCGAGGTCACGGAGGGTGGACACGCTGAACAGCGTGCCACGCCGGGCCTCACATCGTCGCCGTGACCTTCTTCAAGCCGCGCGGGGCGTCCGGGTCCTCGCCCCGGGCCAGGGCCAGGGCCAGGGCGAGCCGCTGGAGCGGCAGGATGTCGAGCAGCGGCGCGTACCGCTCGTCGACCTCGGGCACGGCCATCCGGGCGGTCGCCTCGACGTCGGCGGAGCCGACCACCACGACGTCGGCGCGGCGCTCGCCGAGCCGCGGCAGCACCTCGCGCATCGACTGCCCACCGGGACCGGAACCGACCACGGCGAGCACCGGCACGTCGGGGTCGGTCATGGCGAGCGGGCCGTGCAGCAGGTCGGCGCCGGAGAAGGCGAGCGCCGGCAGGTAGGAGGTCTCCATGAGCTTCAGCGCCGCCTCGCGGGCCGTCGGGTACGCGTAGCCCCGGCCGGTGGTGACGAGCTGGCCGGCGAACCGGTAGCGCGGGGCGAGCTGGGCCGGGGTGGCGTCGGAGAGGGTGCGCTCGGCCAGCTCGGGCAGCCGGGCCAGGCAGGCCCGCTCCTCGGCGGGGAGCACGCCGTCGCCGGCGCGTACCCCCTCGATGAGCATGAGCAGCGCGAGCAGCTCGGCCGTGTAGGTCTTGGTGGCGGCGACGGCCCGCTCGTGCCCGGCGGCGATGTCCACGCTCAGCTCGGCGGTGCCCACGAGCCGCGACTCGGGGTTGTTGGTCACGGCCAGGGTGAGCGCGCCGGATTCCCGGGCCACCCGCAGCACCTCGGCCAGGTCGGGCGAGCCGCCGCTCTGGCTGACCCCGACCACGAGGGCGTCGGAGAGGTCGGGCCGGGCGCCGAAGACGGTGACGGCGCTGGGCGAGGCGAGCCCGGCGGGCAGGCCGAGCCGGATCTCCGTGAGGTAGGCCGCGTAGAGCGCCGCGTGGTCGGAGGTGCCCCGGGCCGTGAAGACCACGTGGCGGGGCCGGCGCTCGGCGATCACCGCCGCGACCCGGGCGATCGCCCCGGCGTGCTCGGCGGAGAGCAGGCGGTCGTAGCCGGCCGGCTGCTCGTCGATGTCGGCGGCCATCCCGGCCCCTGGACGCGTCACGGAAGACCCCCTCCTGCGCGGTTGCCGCGCGTTCGGTGCTCAGTCTTGCACCTTTCGGCCGTAGCGAGCAATGGAACGAGCAGGAGTGCGCAGTGGATCACCATCTGGCCGCATGATCCCCTAGGCTTGCCCGGCTGACGGACCGACCACCCGAGAGGACGACGTGCCCGAGGACGATCCCGCGCTCTCGGCGGAGGAGGAACTCGCGCTGGCCCGACTGGCGCTGGCCGAGGGGGACCTCCGGCACGCCGCCGAACACGTGGCCGCCGCCCTCGTCCGGGCCCCCACGCTGCCCGAGGTGCACGAGACGCTCGCCCGGCTCGCCGCGGCCAGCGGCGGCGACCTGGACCTCTTCCCGCTCGGCCACCACGCCTTCGTCGGCGCGGTGGTGGCCCGCGCCCACCTGCTCGCCGCCGCCGGCCGGCCCGCCGAAGGGCTCGACCTGCTGGCCGCGGCCACCGGTTACGCCCCCGCCGTCGAATGGGCCGCCGTGCCCTGGGTGACCGCGCCCGACCTGCCCGAACGGCTCGACCCGGAGCGCACCGCCCGGATCCTCATGCAGGTCTGCGCGACCGCGCCCGACCCGGTTCCCCGCCGGCTGCGGGACCCACTGCGCCCGTACCTCACCCTGGCCCGCAACGCGGTCGCCGTGCACCCGGCCCACCCGCTGCTGCTGGGCGCGGCGTCCGCGCTGGCCCGGCGCCTCGGCGAGATCGCCCTCGCCGTCACCTGGGCCTCCCGAGGGGTACGCGCACAGCCCACCAAACTCGGCGAGGTGTGGCTGGGTTACGCGTACCGCAGCGCCGGCCGAACGCGGGACGCGCTCGCCGCGCTGCAACGGGCCGTCGCCCTCGACCCCGACGACCTGGCGGTCTACGCCGACATCGCCGGCACGCTGGCCGACCACGGCCGGCTGGACGAGGCGCTGGACTGGATCGACCGGGCCCTGGCCAAGGACCCGACCTTCGACTGCGCCGTGCACACCGCGCACCGGCTGCGCTTCCAGCGCGACGGGGACGTGGCCCACCTGGTGGCCCTCGCCGACTTCGTGCGGGACCACCCCGACGACACCCACGAGCACGGCGACCTGGCCGAGTGCTGCCGCGGCCGCCCGTGGCTGGGCCAGGTGACCCCGGCCGGCGGCCCGGTGCTGGACGCGCTGCGCCAGGCGCTCGCCGCCGACGCCCCGGTGGCCGTACGCCTCGACGGGCTGGAACCGCCGAGCGCCATGCGGACCGCGGCCGTGGCCGCGCCGGGGCTGGCCGTCGAGGTGGCCGCGGTGGCCGACCCGGATCCGCGCGAACCCCGCCGGGCCACCACCTGCCAGCTCTGGCGGTACGACGGCACGGTGGCCGCGCCCACCCTGCCCACCCCGTCGGCCGAGGCGGCGGAACGGATCCGGCAGCTCGCCCACCCGGCCTGGCCGCACCCGCCGGCCGCGTACGACGCCGCGGTGGGACTGGCCACCCTGGACCTCGCCGACCTGCTGGGCGTGCTGCTGCACCCGCCGGCCGCGCCGGCCACCGCCCTCGGGCGGGTGCTCGCCGGCCAGGACCCGTCGCTGTGGGTGCGCTGCGTGCAGGTCTGGGCCTGCCTCGGCCTGCTGCACCACCGCACCGACGAGCCGTGGGACGGATCCACCCGGCGGCGGGTGCTGCTGGAACTGCTCTGGGGCGTGGAGGACTGGATCACCGAGGCGGCCATGTTCGCCCTGGTCACCGCCGCCTGGGTGGATCCCGCGGTCCGCACCGACGTGGCCCGGGTGGCGGCCGAGCGGCTCGCCGATGTGGCGGCCGTGGCCCGGGAGCGCCCGGTGCCGATCGCCGTGTCGCTGGCCCACCTGGCCCTGGCCACCCCGGACCTCGACCCGTCCGCCCGCGCCGTGGCCGAGAGCCTCAGCGCCGGACCCGCCCCGGCCATTCCGGCGGGAGCCCTCGGCCGCCTGTGGCGCCGCCTCACGGCGCTGTTCCGCCGCGCCTGACCCCCGGACCCGGCGCGGCCACGCCGTACCCGAGGACGGGTCGGCGTGGCCGCGGCGGGTGGTCAGGCGACGGGCGACTTGCCGAGAGCGGCCTCGGCCTGGTCCTCCGGGGTGGCGTCGGCCGGCGGGGCCTCGTTCGCCGAGCGCAGCGGGACCTCCTTGATGAACCAGGCGAGCACCGGGACCGCCACGGTGAAGAAGACCGCCCAGAAGAAGACGTGCGAGATGGCGTCGGAGAGCCCGCCGAGCACGACCTCCCGCACCGGCCCGGCCAGCTCCTTGAGCTTCTCCAGGTTCATGGCGCCGCCCTCGCCGCCGCCCCCGGCGAAGGCCGGACCGGCGGCGGAGTCGGCGAGCCGGTTGGCGAAGATCGCGCCGAACAGCGAGACGCCGAACGAGCCGCCGATGGACCGGAAGAAGGTGGCCGCACCGCTCGCCGCGCCCAGGTCCTTCTGCTCCACGCTGTTCTGCGCGATCAGCATCGAGGTCTGCATGAGGAAGCCCATGCCGACGCCGAGCACGACCATGTAGAGCGACGAGACGGTCTTGCTGGTGCCCAGGTCGAGCTGGGTCAGCAGGCCCATGCCGGCGGTCATCACCACGCCGCCGATGATCGGAAAGGCCCGGTAGCGCCCGGTCTTCGTGATGGCCCGGCCGACGACCAGCGAGACCACCAGCATGCCGAACATCAGCGGGAGCAGCAGCAGGCCGCTGTTCGTGGCCGAGGCGCCCTGCACGGTCTGCTGGTAGAGCGGCAGGAAGTTCATGGCGCCGAACATGGCGAAGCCGAGCAGGAAGCCGATGACCGAGATGAGGGCGAAGTTCCGGTTGCCGAACAGGCTCAGCGGCAGAATCGGCTCCGGGGCGCGCCGCTCGACCAGACCGAACGCCGCCAGGGACACCAGGGCGAGCGCGGCGAGGCCGAGGATCTGCGGGGACGTCCAGTCGTACTCGTTGCCGCCCCAGGTGGTGACCAGCACGATCGCGGTGATGCCGACGGAGAGCAGGGCGGCGCCCAGCCAGTCGATCTTGTGTTCGGTGCGGTACTTCGGCAGGTGCATGGTGGTGGCGAGCACCAGCAGGGCCACGCCGCCGAGCGGCAGGTTGACGTAGAACGCCCAGCGCCAGGAGAGGTGGTCGGTGATGAAGCCGCCGACCAGCGGGCCGGCCACCATGGCGATGGCCATGATGCCGGCGATCATGCCCTGGTAGCGGCCCCGCTCACGGGGCGGCACCAGGTCACCGATGATCGCCATGACGCCGACCATCAGGCCGCCCGCGCCGAGACCCTGGACGGCCCGGAAGGCGATCAGCTCGATCATGCCGGTGTCGGCGCCGCCGAAGACGCTGGACCCGGACATGCCGCACAGCGCGGAGCCGACCAGGAAGACGACCACCGAGGTCAGGAAGACGGTCTTGCGGCCGTACAGGTCACCGAGCTTGCCCCAGATCGGGGTGGAGACCGTGGTGCCCAGCACGTACGCGGTGACCACCCAGGTGAAGTGGTCGGCCCCGCCGAACTCGAAGACGATCCGCGGCAGCGCGGTGCTGACGATCATGTTGTCGAGCATCGCGAGCATCATCGCGATCATCAGGCCGAAGAGAACGACCCGGACATTGGGTCTGGTCGCCACCTGGGCTGGTTGACTCATGGGTAAGCTCCCCCGAAGATCTGTGACCTACTTACTTGCCGTCCGGCTAGTTACCTTACTAGCCGGACGGTAAGTTGGTCAGTAGGAACCGTCAAGCGAATTGGGTGGTGTGCGGGTGAGGGAGAGCACAGGCGGCACGCGGCAACGCATCCAGGCCGTCGCGCTGGAGCTCTTCACCGAGCAGGGGTACGAGAAGACCTCGCTCCGGGAGATCGCCGAGCGACTCGGCGTGACCAAGGCCGCCCTCTACTACCACTTCAAGAGCAAGGACGAGATCGTCAGCAGCTTCGTCGACGACCGGCTGCGCCGGATGGACGAGCTGATCGAGTGGGCCGGCACCCAGCCGGCGACGCTGGCGACCCGGCGCGCGCTGCTGAGCCGGTACGCCGACGCGATGTTCGCCGGTGAGCTGCCCACGGTCATGCGGTTCTTCGAGCAGAACCAGACGGTGCTCAAGAGCCTCGCCGCCGGGCAGCAGATGCGCGACCGGATGATGCGGCTGGCGCACGAGCTGTGCCGGGGCGACGACTCCCCGGCCGCCCAGCTGCGCGCCACACTCACCCTGTTCGCCGTGCACAGCAGTTGGTTCGCGGTCCGCACCCCCGGCATCAGCGACGACGAGCGCAAGAAGATCGCCCTCGAGGTCGCCGACGAGCTGCTCGCGAAGATCGCCGACGGCTCCTGACCGGCCCCGCCCGCGTCGACGGCCCCGGTCAGGCCGGGCGCGTCAGGTCCAGGCGCAGGCCGAGCAGCTCCACCCCGGGCACCGGGGCCCAGTCCTTCTCCGGCGCCCGCACGAAGCCCAGCCGCCCGTAGAGCCGCCGCGCCGCCGCGGCCATCCCACTGCGGACGCAGATCACGACCGCCGCGCAGCCCAGCTCGGTGGCGCGCGCCACGCACGCCCCGACCAGGACCGCCCCGGCGCCCCGGCCCTGCGCGGCCGGGTCGACCGCGAGCATCCGGAACTCGGCCTCACCCGGGCCGGCGAGTTCGGCGTACGGGGTGCCGGGCAGCACGAACGTCACGGCGCCCACCACCTCGCCGGTCACCTCGTCGACGGCGACCAGCACCTCACCGCTCTCCGCCCGGGTGGCCACGTCGGCCAGCACCGGCGCGTAGCCCGTCTCGCCCTTGAGCTGTCCATCGGCCTCGTACGCGGCGACCGTCAGGCGGGCCACCGCCGGGAAGTCGGCCGGCTCGGCCCGCCGGACCCGCAGCCCGCTCAACCGATCACCGCGATCAGGTCACCGTCCTGCACGACGTCGCCCTCGTTGACCGCGATCTGCTGCACCACGCCGTCGGACTCGGCGATCACCGGGATCTCCATCTTCATCGACTCCAGGATCACCAGGGTGTCCCCCTCGGACACGGTGTCCCCGGCCGACGCGACGACCTTCCAGACGTTCGCCACCATCTCGGCGCGGATCTCCTCGGCCATCTCCGGGCCCTCCCTCTCCACCGCTGTTCCTGCGAACGGTATCCAACCATGAGCCCGCTCACGCCCCGGCACAGCGCGCCCGGCACGCCGGTTTCCGCCCCCGCCGGTCCCCCGCGACCGCCGTCGGCACTAGCATCAGCGCGGTCGGCTCCCGGCGCCCGGGAACCGGCACGCGACCTCCGCCGCGCTCGCCCGCGGCCGGACCGTGACCAGCACAAGGAGGCACAGCATGGCGAAGAAGGCCCGTAAGAAGAAGGCCCGTAAGAAGAGCGGCGCCAACCACGGCAAGCGCCCCAACTCCTGATCCGGCGGATCGGAGTCGGCGCCGGCCCCAAGGCCGGACACACCGGTGGCCCGGGTCCAGACGGACCCGGGCCACCGGTGTCTACAGCTCGTTTCCCGCTGCCGTCAGTCGGCCAGCTCACGGGACTCGGTGGTCTCGAAGACCACCAGCTCGGTCAGGCGGACCCGCAGCCGCTCGCGCAACTGCTCCGGCGCGGTCTCGTTGCCGCAGCAGCGGGCGACCAGCGCCTTCACCTCCTGCTCGATGCCGTACTCGTGCAGGCAGGGCCCGCACTCCTCCAGGTGCTCCCGGATGAGGACGCGGCGCTCCTCACCGCACTCCAGGTCCAGGTAGAGGTAGACCTCCGCGAGCACCTCACGGCAGTCCGTCTCGTGCGGCTGTCCACAGCTCACGGTCACACCTCCCGGCTGGCGGCGGCGGTCGAACCCTTCGACGGCGCGGAGGTGAAACCCCGCTCCGCCGCGTACTGCTCGAGCAGCTTGCGCAGATTACGACGGCCGCGGTGCAGCCGCGACATCACGGTGCCGATCGGCGTGTTCATGACGTCGGCGACCTCCTTGTAGGAGAAGCCCTCGACGTCGGTCAGGTAGACCGCCATGCGGAACTCCTCCGGCAGCTGCTGGAGGGCCTCCTTGACGTCGCTGTCCGGCAGCCGGTCCAGCGCCTCGGTCTCCGCCGAGCGCAACCCGCTGGACGTGTGCGACTCCGCCTCGGCGAGCTGCCAGTCGGTGATCTCGTCCGTGGGCGCCTGCACGGGCTGGCGCTGCCGCTTCCGGTAGGAGTTGATGTAGGTGTTGGTCAGGATCCGGTACAGCCAGGCCTTCAGGTTCGTGCCCTGCTCGAACTGGTGGAAGGCCGCGTACGCCTTCAGGTAGGTCTCCTGGACCAGGTCCTCGGCATCCGCCGGGTTGCGGGTCATCCGCAGCCCGGCAGCGTAGAGCTGGTCGACGAAGGGCATCGCGTCCCGCTCGAAGCGGGCCCTGCGCTCGTCCGTCTTCTCGGTCGTCAACCGCACGTCCCCTCGCGTCGGATGCTTTCCCGCCGAGGATACGCGTACCCACCTGTCGGCAGATTCACTTCCGGACTCTGTGCTGGTGCTCACGGCCGACGCCGTCGCGGGCCAGTCCGGCGCGTCCAGCAGCCGCTTGAGCTGCCGCGCGTCCCGTTCGTCCCGCTCCCGGCTCCGTGTCTCGGTCGGCACCGGTCACCCCCCCTCGGCTGGAAAATGCATCCGGGGGTAGTAACGCTCGCCGCCGGGCCGGACATTCCACGCCGCCCACCCGTTCCTGGTCCCGGCCTCGGCCGCGACCGACGCTGGGACCAGGAAGGGCCTGGGAGGGTGGCCCCGGACGCCCGAACCGGGCGCCCGACACCATCCGTAGCAACGACCCGCCGCCACCGACGGTCACGCCACCCCGCCGCCACCCCGGAGTGTCGCGAGGTCAGGCCGGGAGCCAGCCCTGGGCGCGGAGCCAGTCGCGCACGACGGCTGCCGTGGCCGCCGGGTCGCCGCGGAGGTCATGCCGCTCGCCCGGACGGGTCACCACCTCGACGCCGGGCCCGGCCTCGGGCACCCCGAACGGGTCCCGGTCGCCGTTGACCACCAGCGTGGGCAGGCCGGTGCGCAGCTCATCGGCCCGTGAGCGCTCCGGCCGCCCGGGTGGGTGCAGCGGGAACGCGAGCGCGACGATGCCGGCCGCGCCGACCGCGTGGGCGGTGCGGCAGGCGACCCGGGCGCCGCTGGAACGGCCGCCGACCACCCATCGGGCCGCCTCCGGGTGCCGGGCGCGGAGTTCGGCCAGCACTGCGGTCCACGCCTCGTCGAGATGTCCCGCCGGGGCGGGGGCGCGCCGTCCGGCGACCCGGTACGGCTGGGTCACCCGGACCACACCCGCCCCGGCGTCGACCAGCGCGTCCCGGACCGCCACCAGGTCCGGGGCGTCCACGTCGCCGCCGGCTCCGTGACCGAGCACCAGCACGGTGGCGCCGCCGGCCACCGGTGGGTCGGTGTGGACCCGGGCCGGGCCGCGGGGTGTCCCGATCTCGTCGCTGTGCCGCACGGGCCCATTCTGCGTCCGGCCCGTGCGGGACAGTCGCCGGGACCAGGAAACGCCGTCGCCCGCGTTTCCCGACGGGGAGACGCGGGCGACGGTCGAACGGAATCAGCTCGACGGCACCAGCGTGAGCAGGCGGTCGCGGACCGGCGGGCCGGCCTCGTCGAGCGCGTCCGGATCCGGCTGCACCTCACTGCGCCAGGCGACCAGCATGGCCCGCCGCTCGCGCGGTGTGGTGCCGCCCCAGACGCCGTGACAGTCGCCCACCTCCAGGGCCCACGCGAGGCAGGACCCCTGGACGTCGCAACTGCGGCAGAGCGCCACGGCCGCGTCGGCCGGCTCGTTGGGCGCCGGAAAGAACGTCTCCGGATCCACGCTCTGGCAGGTTCCTCTGGTCCGCCACGCCTCGTCGTGGCGCCGCTCGCGCAGGGCCCGCAGCAGTCGCGGATCTCGCCGCGCGGCGGCCACCTCGTGCGGGCGGGGCATGCGTGCCCGTGTCAATACACCCACCTCCCCCGTGGGACCGGCAAAGATCATGAATGATCGATGGGTGTCATCCGCCCCGTGCGAACAGACGCCCAACACCGGCGCTGTGTTCTATCGCACTTGCGCAGGCGGGGACAAGGGCCTCCGGTAAACATGGCTAAACGGCCGGGCGACGTTTCAGGCGCATCCCGGCAAATCAGCACACGACAATGTGCTGAGAGTGATCAGAACAGCGTCATTTCCGTGTCGGCCTCCGCACGCGCCAGGGGAACCCGGGCCGTCAGCTCCGGGCCGTCGTTGCGGACGTCGCCGACCGCGGGCGAGACCGGGCGGATCTCCAGGCCCGCCAACCAGGCCGGGGCGGGCGGCGCGAGCAGCTCGGCGGGCTCGGCGGCGGGGCCGAGCCAGGACGCCCAGCGCTCCCGGGGCAGCAGCAGCGGCATCCGGTCGTGCACCTCGGCCAGCTCACCGACCGCCGCGGTGGTCAGCACGCTGAACGTGAGCCGGGCCTCGCCGGCCGGCTCCCAGACCGACCAGATGCCGGCGAGGGCCAGCACCGAGCCGTCGCGCGGGGTCATGAAGTAGGGCTGCCGCCGGCCGTCGGCCTGCCGGACCCACTCGTACCAGCCGTCGGCCGGAACCAGGCAGCGCCGGCGGGCGAACGACGGGGCGTACGCCCGGCTGGTGGCGATCGTCTCCACCCGCGCGTTGATCATGCGGGCGGCGCCGGCGGCGGTGCGGGACCAGTGCGGCACCAGCCCCCAGCGGCCGACGGAGAGCAGCCGGTGCCCCTCCGGGGCCAGCCGGACGAGCGGCACGGGATCGGTGGGGGCGACGTTGAAGTCCGGGCCGACCCCGCCGGTCTCGTCGGACGACTCGAACAGCGCGCTCAGGTCGCCCGCGCTCCGGGTCGTCGCGTACCTCCCGCACATGCGCCAACGCTAACCCGCCGCCGGCGTTCCGGCTGTCCCGCCAACCGGGAGCAGGGGCGACGGGCGGTTCCACCGGCCCGCGGAGTTGGCAGAATGTGAGCGTGGGGAATCTGACCGCGACGCGGCCGCCGCTGCCGTGGACCGCGCCGACCGCGAGCGACCCGGTCGCCGCGACGCTGCGCCTGCCCGGCTCCAAGTCGATGACCGCGCGGGCCCTGGTGCTCGGCGCGCTGGCCACCGGCCCGTCGACGCTCGACCGGCCGCTGCGCGCCCGGGACACCGAGTTGATGGCCGGCGGCCTGCGCGAACTGGGCGCGCACATGTCCATCTCCGACGACGACCGCTGGCTGGTCCGGCCGCACCCGCTGGTCGGCCCGGCGCACGTCGACGTCGGCCTGGCCGGGACGGTGATGCGGTTCCTGCCGCCGGTGGCCGGCCTGGCCGAGGGCCGGGTCACCTTCGACGGCGACCCGCACGCGCGGACCCGCCCGCTCGGCCCGCTGATCGGCGCGTTGCGCTCCCTCGGCGTCCGCATCGACGCCCCGCCGGCCGGCAGCCTGCCGCTGGTCGTCCTCGGCGCCGGCCGGGTCACCGGCGGTGAGGTCGTCATCGACGCCTCCGCCTCCAGCCAGCTCGTCTCCGGTCTGCTGCTGGCCGGGCCGCGCTTCGACCGCGGCGTGGTGGTCCGGCACGAGGGGCCGCCGGTGCCGTCCGCGCCGCACCTGCGGATGACCGTGCAGATGCTGCGCGCCGCCGGGGCGGCGGTCGACGACACCACGCCCGACGTCTGGGCGGTCGAGCCCGGCCCGCTGACCGGGCGCGGCTGGGAGATCGAGCCCGACCTCTCGGGAGCGGCGCCGTTCTTCGCCGCCGCCCTGGTCACCGGCGGTGAGGTGACCCTGCAGGGCTGGCCGCGCAGCAGCCTCCAGCCGGTCGAGCAGCTGCGCGGGCTGCTGCACCGGATGGGCGGCGAGGTGACGCTGGGCACCGCCGGGCTGACCGTGCGGGGCACCGGCACGGTCCGCGGGCTGGAGGCCGACCTCTCCGACGTCGGCGAGCTGACCCCGGTGCTGACCGCCCTGGCCATGCTGGCCGACTCCCCGTCCCGGCTGACCGGCGTGGGGCACATCCGGGGGCACGAGACCGACCGCGTCGCCGCCCTGGCCAAGGAGTTCACCGCGCTGGGCGCGGACCTCACCGAGACCACCGACGGGCTGGAGATCCGGCCCCGCCCGCTGCGCGGCGGGACCTTCCGCACCTACGACGACCACCGGATGGCGCACGCCGCGGCGGTGGCCGGGCTGGCGGTCCCCGGCATCGAGGTCGACGACGTGTCGTGCACCTCGAAGACCATGCCGGAGTTCCCGGCACTATGGTCGGGGATGGTGACCGGCAAGAGCTGACGACGGGGGGACGTCCTGGCGACGAAGCGGCGGGAATACGACGAGGACGACGTCCGGGTCCGACCCGGCAGGTCGTCGCGCCCGCGCACGCGCACCCGGCCCCGTCACGAGGACGCCGTGGACGGGTTCGTGATCGCCGTCGACCGGGGGCGCTACACCTGCGTGTTCCCCGACGCCGGGCCCGGGTCCCCGACCGTGACCGCCATGCGGGCCCGCGAGCTGGGCCGCAAGTCGGTGGTGGTGGGCGACCGGGTGGGCCTGGTCGGCGACACCTCGGGCGCCCCCGGCGCGCTGGCCCGGATCGTCCGGATCGCCGAGCGCCGCTCGGTGCTGCGGCGGACGGCGGAGGACGACGCCACCACGGCCGAGGGGCGGCTCGAACGGGTGGTCGTGGCGAACGCCGACCAGCTCGTGATCGTCAGCGCGCTGGCCGACCCGCCGCCGCGCACCGGGTTCATCGACCGCTGCCTGGTGGCCGCGTACGACGCGGACATCGAGCCGCTGCTCTGCCTCACCAAGGCCGACCTGGCCGGCCCGGAGGCGGTGCTCGGCTACTACACCGAGCTGGAGCTGCCGTACGTGCTGATCCGGCCGGACTCCGACCTGGCCGCGCTGCGCGCGCTGCTCGCGGGCCGGGTCTCGGTCATGGTGGGGCACTCCGGGGTGGGCAAGTCGACGCTGGTCAACCGCCTCGTGCCGGAGGCCGACCGGGCGGTCGGCACGGTCAGCGCGATCGGCCGGGGCCGGCACACCTCCACCAGCGCCGTGGCGCTCGGGCTGCCCCCGCACCGCGATTCGCACGACGCACCGGGCTGGATCATCGACACCCCGGGCGTGCGCAGCTTCGGGCTGGCGCACGTCTCCGCGGAGAGCCTGCTGCACGGCTTCCCGGACCTGGTGGAGGCGACGGTCGACTGCCCGGCCAACTGCCAGCACACAGCCGAGGAGGCGGACTGCGCGCTGGACGCCTGGGTGGCCGCCGGCAAGGCGGACCAGCGCCGGCTGGCCTCGTACCGCCGGCTGCTGGCCTCCCGCAGCGGCGAGGGCGACGCGCGCGAGCCGGAGCGGAACCCCGGCGACCCGCTCGCCGGTTCCTGACCGGCGGAACCCGGGCCACCCGCCCGTCCGGGTGGCGAGGGCGCCGCTAGCGTGTCCGGCATGACCGGGTACGCCGACGACCTCGCCCTCGCCCACCGGCTCGCCGACGCCGCCGACGCGGTCGCCACGGCCCGGTTCCGCGCCCTCGACCTGCGGGTCGAGTCGAAGCCCGACCTGACCCCGGTCTCCGACGCGGACACGGCCGTGGAGCGGGAGATCCGCGCCCTGCTGGCCGCCCACCGGCCCGGGGACGGCCTGCTCGGCGAGGAGTACGGGGAGCAGCCCGCCACCGGCCCCGGGGGGCGGCGCTGGGTCGTCGACCCGATCGACGGCACCAAGAACTTCGTCCGGGGCGTACCCGTGTGGGCCACCCTGATCGCGCTGCTGGAGGGTGACCGGCCGGTGCTCGGCCTGGTGTCCGCCCCGGCCCTGCACCGGCGCTGGTGGGCGGCCCGCGGCGCGGGCGCCTTCGCCGGCCCGGACGCGGCCTCCGGCGTGCCGATCCGGGTGTCCGGGGTGACCACCCTGGCCGACGCCAGCTTCTGCTACTCCTCGCTGACCGGCTGGGAGGAGGCCGGCCGGCTGGACGCCGTGCTCCAGATCATGCGGGACGCCTGGCGCAGCCGGGCCTACGGCGACTTCTACGGTTACATGCTGCTGGCCGAGGGGGCGCTGGACGTGATGGTGGAGCCGGAGCTGTCGCTCTGGGACATCGCGGCGCTGGTCCCGATCGTCACCGAGGCCGGCGGCACGGTCACCGACCTGGCCGGGCGGCCGGCCCCGGCCGGGGACGGCTCGGGCGAGCACAGCGCCGTCGCCAGCAACGGCGCGCTGCACGACGACATCCTGGCCCGGCTCGGCCGGCCGGCCGCGCGCTGACCCGCCGGTAACCTCTATCCTCGCCAGGTGGTGTCCTCCGGTTGGTGCTTCCTGGCGGCGATGATCGTCGCGTACGGCTTCGCCAATCTCCTCCAGTCGGTGGCCGCGGCGCGGACCACCGTGCACCACACCTTCGACCCGGGGCTGCTGCTCCGGCTCGCCGGCCACCGGACCTACCTGGTCGGGCTCGCCTGCCAGGTGGTCGGTTTCGTGCTGGCCTTCCTGGCCCGCCGGGACCTGCCGCTGTTCCTGGTCCAGGCCAGCGTGGCGGCCGGGCTGGGAGTGACCGCCGTGCTCGGCGTGCTGGTGCTCAAGTGGCGCCTACCGGCCGCCGAGGTGGCGCTGCTCGTGCTCCTGTTCGGCGGGATCATCGCGCTGGTGCTGGCCGCCGAGCCGGCGCCGTCCCGGCAGCTCGGCACGGCCGGGCTGGTCGGCCTGGCGGTGGCGCTCGGGGTGATCGCCGTGCTCGGCTTCTTCGCCGCCCGCCTGCACGGCGCGCCCGGCTCGGTGGCGCTGGGTTCGCTGGCCGGGATGGCGTTCTCCGCCGCCGCGGTGGCGGCCCGGCCGCTCGCCTCGGCCGACTCGGCGGAGGCGTTCGTCCGCGACCCGCTGCTCTACCTGCTGATCGCCCACTCGGTGGTCGGCCAGCTCCTGCTCGGCCTGGCCATGCAGCGCGGCTCGACCACGGCCGCCGTGGCCGCCATGGACGCCGCCGGGGCGGTGCCCGCGGCGATCGTCGGCCTGCTGCTGCTCAACGACCGGATCTGGCCGGGCCGGGAGTGGCTGGCCGGCGTCGGCTTCCTGGCCACGCTGGCCGCGGTGGTCGGCCTGACCCGGTACGCCGAGCCGCAGCACCACCACGCGGTGGCGCGCAACCGGGAGCCTTCCATGATCGGCGCCGGGTCGGCCGTCCGCGCCCGGCGCTGAGTCAGGCCGCCTCGACCGGTCCGCGCTGGTCGGCGGCGACCTCGACGGGGCGCGTGACCTCGACCACCGGCTCGGGCGGCTTCCGGCGCCCGATCACCCGCTCGTAGAGCCGCTCCAGCGCGCCGGCGGTCCGTTCCCAGGTGTAGCTGCACCGGACCCGGTCCACGGCGGCGTGCCCGTACGCGAACCGCCCGGCGTTGTCGGCGAGGATCCGGCGCAGGGTGACCCCGAGGGTGCGCACGTCCCCGGGCGGCACCAGCTTGCCGGTCACCTCGTCGACCACCGCGTCGGCGATGCCGCCCATGGCGTAGCCGACCACGGGGACGCCGCAGGCCATCGCCTCCAGCGACACCCGGCCGGCCGACGAGTAGTGCGGGGTGCAGGCGACCACGTCGGCGGAGCGGTACCAGGTGGCCATCTGGTCGTGCGGGACCGCGCCGACCAGCTTCACCTGGTCGGCCACCCCGGTCCGCTCGGCCAGCTCGCGCAGCCGGCGCGCCTCGGCGTGGTCGGCGAGCTGCTCGGCCGGCGGGCCACCGGCGATCACCAGCTCGGCGTCGCCGACCAGCCGCATGGCCCGGATCAGGTCCTCCTGGCCGTGCCCGGCCGCGAGCCCGCCGACGGAGAGGATGCGGGCCCGCTGGTCGCGAGGTGCCGCCTCGCCGTCGGGGTGGAACTGTGCGGTGTCCACCCCGGTCGGCACCATGGCCACCGAGGTGCGCTGGAGTCCCATCCGGGTCAGCTCGTCGACCTCGTCGTTGCACTGGGCCACCGCGATGTCGACGGCCCGGGTCAGCGCCCGTTCCAGCGGGATCCGCTCCCCCGGCCCGTCGTACCGCCCGCCCAGGTGGCGAAGCTGCTCGACGCCGAGGGAGTGGAAGGTCTGCACCACCGGGATGTCCGTCTCGCGCACGGCGTGGGCGGCGGCGAGCCCACCGACCCAGTAGTGCCCGTGCACCACCTCGGGGGTCCAGTCGTCGGACCACCGCTGGGCCAGCCAGCGGCCGAACTCGGTGACGTACGGCACCAGGTCGGCGGTGGGCAGCGGGGCGGGCGGGCCGACGGGGACCCGCTCCAGGTGGTAGCCGTCCAGGTCCACGGACTCCTGGCCCCGCGCGTCGCGGCGCTCGTACACCCGGACGTCGTGGCCCCGTGCGGCGAGTTCGGCCGCCACCCGCGCGATGTGCTGGTGCGTCCCGACGGTGGGACCGTCGACGGACGGGCCGGCGTGCGCGCACACAAGGCCGACGCGCATGGTGCACCTCCATGCGTTCTCGCGAGCAGTGGGTCCTCCGGTCAGAGGGTCCCATTAACCCGGCCCCGGTGCGCCGAAACCTGGCAGATCGGGAGCGGACCGGCGCACCGTCGCACGGATGTGACAGCGCGTGGCCCGGTCGGGTTGGTCACACTCTGCCCCGGGCGGGCGCGCGGCAACCGTGATCCGGGCGACTCCGGCGGCATGACCCGGCCGGACCGGGGGTACGGGCGGAGAATGCCTCTCACCCGGAGCCTCGACGACGCCACCGTCGTGATCACCGGCGCCTCCAGCGGGATCGGCGCGGCCACCGCGTACGCGCTGGCCCGGCGGGGCGCCGACGTGGTGCTGGCCGCCCGGACCGAGGAGGCGCTGCGCCGGGTCGCCGACCGCTGCCGGGAGCTGGGCGGGCGGGCCCTGGTGGTGCCGACCGACGTGACCGACCCGGAGGCCGTGGAGCGGCTCGCGGCGCGGGCGGCGGCCGAGTTCGGGCGGATCGACGCCTGGGTCAACAACGCGGCGGTGGGCACGGTGGGGCTCTTCGACGAGATCCCGGTGACCGAGTTCCGCCGGGTGGTCGAGGTGAACCTGCTGGGCACCGTGCACGGGACCAGGGCGGCGCTGCCCTGGCTCGACGCGGCCGGTGGCGGGGTGCTGGTCAACAACGCCTCGGTGCTGGCCGAGGTGGCCATGCCGTACCAGTCGGCGTACAACGCCACGAAGCACGCCATCCGGGGGCTGGCCGACACGGTCCGGCAGGAGCTGCGGGTCACCGGCCGGGGCCACATCTCGCTCTGCACGGTGCTGCCGGCCAGCATCGACACGCCGTTCTTCCGGCACGCCGCCAACCACACCGGGCGGGAGCTGACCCCGCCCCCACCGGTCTACCCGCCGGACCTGGTGGCCGAGACGATCGTCCGGCTGCTGCGCCGGCCCCGCCGCGAGGCGTACGCCGGGGGCGCGGCCCGGCTCATGGGGCTCCAGTGGCGGCTCGCCCCGGCGCTGGCCGAGCGGGCGCTCGGCTGGTACACGGCGCGCACCCAGTTCGGCCCGGGGGTACGCCTGGACGCCACCGGCAACGTGTTCCACGCCGACGCGGGGGCCGAGCGGACCGACGGCTGGCAGGGCCGGCGGGGGCAGCTTCTCCGGCTGACGGCGGCCTTCGGGCTGGCGGCGGCCGGCACGGCGGTCGGCACCATGGCGGCGATGAGCCGGCGTTCCCGGACGGACCGCTGATGAGTCCCGCCGACCGGACTGATGCGCGACGGGGGGCGGCCATGCACAATGGGACGATCATGCCGACGGACGTGCGCTGCCTGGTGGAGACCGACGAGTCCTCCGCGGTGGTCCGGCTGACCGGCGTGCTGGACCTGGCCGGGCTGGACGCGGTCCGGGGCGCGCTGCTCGCCCGGCTCTGGCAGCGTCCGGGCGCGGCGATCGTCGACCTGTCCCGGGTGCGGATCGCCGACCCGGCTGCCCGGGGCCTGCTCGACGAGGTGCACCGCGCGGCCGTCGACTGGCCCGCCGCCGGCCTGCTGGTGTGCGATCCGGCCGGCGAGCCGAACGGCGGCGCGGCCGTCCACCGGTCCCTCGACTCGGCGCGGGCCGCGCTGCGCGACGCGCCGCTGGCCGCGGTGCTCGCCGCCGACCTGCCCCCGGTGGTGGCGGCGGCCCGGGAGGCGCGGGCGCTGGTGACGGAGGGCTGCGCCCGGTGGGGCGTGCCGGAGTTGGCCGAGCCGGCCTCCATCGCGGTCACCGAGATGGTCAACAACGTGGTGGCGCACGCCGGGACGCCCATGACGGTCCGGGTGGCGCCCCGGGACGGCGCCCTGCACCTGGCGGTCCGGGACCATTCGGCGCGGCGGCCGGCGTACGCCGGGCTGGCCCCCGTCACCTCCACGGGCGGCCGGGGGCTGCTGCTCATCGACACGGTGGCCCGGCGCTGGGGCAGCACGCCGCTTCCGGACGGCAAGGTGGTCTGGTGCGTGCTGCACGCCGAGGACGAGGCCGGGCTCCGGAACTGACCGCCCTCTTCGCCCCGTTCCTCCCGATCCACCCCGTCGGCTGCGGTTAGTCGGGCCTGCCCAGTGGGTAGTTCCCCGTCATGCGCGACAACGAGTTCCCCACCCCCGTGTCCGACCCGGAGGCGGAGGGCCTGCCCGACACCGCCGACGACGACTCGAGCGCCAACGACGACGTCCTGACCGGGCGCGAGGCGGACGGGCCGGAGCCGGCCCCGCTGCCCGGCGACCGCACCCCCGTGGCCGTGGACCGCTTCGGCACCACCGCCGAGGAGCAGCTCGACGGCGAGTCGCTGGACTACAAGCTCCAGCGCGAACAGTACGAGCGACCCGCCGACGACCCGCTGGCCGGCACGGTCGACCCGGACATCGCCGCCGAGGCGGACAGCGAGGAGGCCGCCGCGCAGGCCCAGCTCGACGCCGACGTGATCGACCCGGGCCCGACCTCCGACCCGAACTCCCCGGTCTCCGTCTACGACCACGGCCAGCTCGGCACCGTCGCCGACCACGAGGTGGGCCGGCTGGTCGAGCCGGACGAGGGCGCGCACACCGACCAGGAGACCGACAACGTCGCGTACGACGCCGGAGCGGCCGGTGGCGGGGCGACCGCGGAGGAGTTGGCCATCCACGAGACCCGGCCGCCCGAGGCGAGCTGAGCCTCAGTCGTCGAGGCCCCGCTCGATCGCGTACCGGGTCAGCTCGACCCGGTTGTGCAACTGGAGCTTGCCGAGCGTGTTCTGCACGTGGTTCTGCACCGTCCGGTGGGACAGGCCGAGCCGCTCGGCGATCTGCTTGTACGACAGCCCCTTCGCCACGAGACGCAGCACCTCGGTCTCCCGCTCGGTGAGCCGGGGTGCCTCGTCGTGCGGGGCGGCCGGCGCGGCGGCCAGCCGCCGGTACTCCCCCAGCACCAGGCCGGCCAGGCCCGGGGTGAACACCGGCTCGCCGGCCGCCGTGCGGCGCACCGCGTCGAGGAACTCGGCCGGCGCGGCCGACTTCAGCAGGTAGCCGGTGGCGCCGGCCTTCACCGCGTCCAGCACGCTCTGCGGCTCGCCGCTGGCCGACAGCATGAGCACCCGCACCTCGGGCAGCACGGCCCGCAGGCCCTGGACCACCTCGACGCCGGAGACGTCCGGCAGTTGCAGGTCGAGCACGACCACGTCGGGGCGGGCCGCCGCGGCCACCCGGACCGCCTGCCGCCCCTCCCCGCTGGTCGCCACCACCAGATGACCGGCCTCGGTGAGGTCGCGGGCCACGCCTTCCCGCCACATCGGGTGGTCGTCGACCACCATCACCCGGATGCTCACCGGTCACCCCTCGGCACGGTCAGCTCGATCTCGGTGCCGGCGCCCGGGGCGGAGATGATCCGCACCTCGCCGCCGAGGTCGGCCACCCGGCCGCGGATCGACTGCGCCACCCCGAGCCGGCCCTGCGCGGCGGCCTCGGCCAGCCGCCCGTCCGGGATGCCCGGCCCCTCGTCGCGTACCGAGACGGTCACCGTCTCCCCCTCGTCCTCGATCAGCACCCAGGCCCGCCCGCCGGCGTGCCGGGCCACGTTGTCCAGCGTCGCCCCGACGGCGGCGGCCAGTTCCCCGGCCACCCGCGCGGGCAGCGGCACGGGGGTGGCCGGCGCGGCCACCTGGACGGTCGTCGAGGCGTACCGGTCGAGCAGGTCGCGCAGGTCCCGGGCGTCGCCGGGGCCGTCCGGCGCGGCGCCCGCCCGGCCGATCAGCGTGCGCAGCGCGGCCTCCTGCTCGCCCGCCAGCCGGGCCAGCTCGGCGGCCTCGCCGTCCAGGTCCGCCCCGCGCCGCCGGACCAGCGCCAGCACCTGGAGCACCGAGTCGTGGATGTCCCGGGCCAGCCGCTCCCGCTCCCGGGTGGCCGCCTCCAGCTCCACCGCCCGCTGCAGCCGCGCCTCGGCCTCCACGGCGAGCCGGGCCACGTGCCCCACCACCACGCCGGCCAGCAGCATGAGGATCACCCCGGTGAGCGAGGACTGGCTGATCCGCTCCCGGGTGGCCAGGTCGGCCCCGCCGAGCACCAGCGCGGCCACCGCCCCGCGCCGCCGGCCGCCGGAGACCGCCCAGGCCAGCACCGGCCCGGCCAGCCAGGCGACGGTGAGGGTGGGCACGCCGGCCGCGAGCGCCGCGCGGCCGACCACCCACGGCGTGGCCAGCATGATCGCCAGCACCACGCCGAGGTCGGCCAGCAGCAGCGGCCAGCGCCGTCCGGCCGGGCGCGCGTAGCCGGCCGTGGTCGCCCCGGACCAGGCCAGCATCCCCAGGAGTACGCCGCCGGCGGCGACCGGGTGGGCGTAGCGGTCGGCGTCGCGGAGCACCAGCACACCCACGTACGCCAGCGAGGCGAAGCGGAACACCGCGATGGACCGCCAGAGCGGGACCTCCAGGCCACCCGGGGACGACGGCATGCCGGACACCCTGCCACAGACGTGCACGGGCGGGCCGTGAGGTGCGGCGCGAGAAACCCTGACGTACGGTGGAAATGCCGCGAAAATGACCGCACGCCAGCGCCGGGACAGGGCCATGACAAACGCAGAACCCCCCGCACCGCGTACGGTTGTGCCCATCGAACCTTCCCTCCTCATCGCCGAGGCCTTCGACCAGGCCCAGGTGACCGCGCTACGGCACTCGGTCACCTCGTGCTCGCACGCGGCGGGGTTGACCGGGCAACGGCTGGACGACTTCGTGCTGGCGGTCAACGAGCTGATCACCAACGCGGTCCGGCACGGCGGCGGCCAGGGCCGGCTGCGGCTGTGGCGCCGCCCCGCCGAGCTGGTCTGCGAGGTCGCCGACCACGGCCAGGGGATCAGCGTGCGGCGGCTCAGCGAGCGCGCCAGGCCGGCCCCGGACACGGCCGGCGGCTGGGGGCTCTGGCTGGCCCGGGAGCTGAGCGACACCATGGCGGTGGAGACCGGCGAGGCCGGCACCCTCGTCCGGATCACCGCGGCGCTGGCCGCCCAGCCCGTCACCCGCCCGACCGACGACTGACCGGGCGGGCCGCGCGCAGGCTCAGCCGAAGAGGGCGCTCACCGACTCGCCGTTGTGGATCCGCCGCATCGCCTCGGCCAGGGCCGGCGCCACCGACAGCACCTCCAGCTTCGGCACCCGCTTCTCCTCGGGGATCGGCACCGTGTTGGTGCAGACGATCTCCAGCACCCCGTCCTGCTCGCTCAGCCGCTTCAGCGCGCCGCTGGAGAAGAGGCCGTGGGTGCAGGCCAGCCGGATCGAGCGCACCTGCCGCTCGCGCAGGTGGCTCATCAGCTCGACCACCGTGCTGCCCTTGGCGATCTCGTCGTCCAGCACGATCACGTCCCGGTCCGCCACGTCACCGATGATCGTGCTGATCTGCACCCGGTCGTCGCTGTACCGCTGCTTCGCCCCGGCCGCCACCGGGGTGCCGAGCATCCGGGCGAACGCCGCCGCCTCCTTGGCGTTGCCCAGGTCCGGCGAGACCACCACGGTGTTGCTCAGGTCGCGGCCCCTGAAGTGGGCGGCCAGCTCGCGCAGCGCGTGCAGGCGGTCCACCGGCACGCTGAAGAAGCCGTGCACCTGCGGCGAGTGCAGGGTCATGGCGAGCACCCGGTGCGCGCCGGCCGAGGTGAGCAGGTCGGCTACCAGGCGGCCGCCGATGGAGATGCGCGGGGCGTCCTTCTTGTCCGACCGCGCGTACGCGTAGTGCGGCAGCACCACGGTGATCCGGCCGGCGGACGCGCCGCGGGCCGCGTCGATCATGAGCAGCAGCTCGACCAGGTGCTCCTGCACCGGTGGCACCAGCGGCTGGATGAGGAAGACGTCGCGCTCCCGGCAGTTCGCCTGCAACTGCACCTCCAGGCAGTCGTTGGCGAACCGGGACACCCGCACCGGGTGCAGGGGAACGTCGAGGTGGGCACAGATCTCGGCGGCGAGGTCCGGGTGGGCGGTCCCGCTGAACACGGCAATGTCACGCACGTCTGCCGATCGTACGGGTGGACCGGGGCGCCGCGTTGGACCTCCCGCGTGCCTCAGGCCCAGCGGTTGCCGGTGAGCCTCTCGTAGACCTCGACGTACCGGGCCCGGGTCGCCTCGACCACCTCGGCGGGCACCTCGGGGGCCGGCGGCTGCCGGTCCCAGCCGCCGCCGGTGGCCCAGTCCCGCACGTACTGCTTGTCGAAGGAGAACTGGGCGCGGCCCGGCTGGTAGGACTCGGCCGGCCAGAACCGGGACGAGTCGGACGTGAGCAGCTCGTCGGCGAGGACGAGGGTGCCGTCCGGCGCCCACCCCAGCTCGATCTTGGTGTCGGCGATCAGGATGCCCCGGTCGGCGGCGATCTCCGCACCCCGCCGGTAGACGTCGATGGTGATCTGCCGCAGCCGCTCGGCGGTCTCCGCGCCCACCTTGTCGACCACCTCGGCGTAGGTGATCGGCTCGTCGTGCTCGCCCTTGGGCGCCTTGGTCGACGGGGTGAAGATCGGCTCGGGCAGGATCGACGCCTCCACCAGGCCGCGCGGCAGCTCGACGCCGGAGACCGCGCCGGTGCGCCGGTACTCGGCGAAGCCGCCCCCGGTGAGGTAGCCCCGGGCGACGCACTCGACGGGGACCATGTCCAGCCGCCGGCAGCGGATGGCCCGGCCGGCGAACTCCGCGGGCACGTCGGTGGCCGAGATGACGTGGTTCGGCACCAGGTCGGCCAGCTGCTCGAACCACCACAGCGACAGCGCGGTGAGCAGGCGGCCCTTGTCCGGGATCGGGGTCGGCAGCGCCACGTCGTAGATGGAGACGCGGTCGGAGGCGACCAGGATGAGGTCCTCGCCGTCGGCGTAGACGTCCCGAACCTTGCCCGAGTGCAGAAGTTCCACGGCGCTAGTACACCATGCGTGAGCGGGGTGCCCGGCCCGGCCACCGGCCACCCCGACCGACGGGGATTTTGGCTTGCCGAGATGCGAGACGTCCCCTACCGTCCGTTCCGCACCTCCCGGTGCGCAGGCAACGGCTACTTCCGCTCATAACGGGGAGACGCGGGTTCGAATCCCGCCGCCGCCTTCCGGCGGTGTCGACCAGTGGCCCAGGTCACCTACGGCCCGCAAGGGCCGGTCGCCGTCGCCGCTCCGATCTCGGGAGATGCGCCTTCACGCCGCATACCCGGTGCGACGGCCACGGCTACTTCTTCGGTGAGGGGCCGTCGAGGCCCTGCGGTTCGAGCCCGCTGACGCCGTGGCCAATCTTGATCTCGGGTATGCGGCGTGATCGTCATCCCCGCTCATGATCACGAGATGGCAAACCCTGTTGCCCGTTACCGCTACCGCACCTAGCGTCGTGCGCGCACCTCCCGGTGCGAAGGTGACGGTTACATCTTGGAGGGGTCCACGACCCCGGTGAAGAGCCCGTCCGTCGCCGGCTTCCGATCTCGGGAGGCGCCACCACGCCGCACACCCGGTGCGCAGGCGACGGCTACTTCGGGATCCGCAGGTTGGGGGTTCGAGTCCCCCGAGGCCCTCGGGCTGATGGCTCAATCGGACAGAGCGGCGGACAGTCCGTCACCGACTTCGACCTCGGGTGTGCGGTGCGGTGGCGTCCTCCCGGCTGCGACCGCCATGGGGACCCGATGGCCAAGTTCAACCTGAAGCTGCCCCGCAACCGGCACGGGGCCGCCGGGACCCGGACCGCCGAGGGCGCGCCGGGTTTCACCCGCGAGCCGCGCGCCGAGCTTTTCCTGCTGAGCGTGTCGAACATGGTCGGTGAGGACACCTTCTACGAGGGCGCTGCCGACCGGGATGCCCGGTTCCGTGATCTGGTCGCCGCCGTGGCGGTCGCCGACCCCGACTGGTTCGCCCGGTTCGTGCGGTGGCTGCGCACGGGTGCCATGCTGCGGTCGGCGTCGGTGGTGGCGGCCCTGGAGGGCGCACGGGCGCAGGTCGCGGCGGGCATCCCGGGCTCACGGGCCGTCGTGGACGCCGCCTTGCAGCGTGCCGACGAGCCGGGCGAGGCGCTGGCGTACTGGCTGGGGCGTTACGGCCGGGCGCTGCCGAAGCCGGTCAAGCGCGGCATCGCGGATGCCGTCGTGCGGCTGTATCACGAGCGCAGTCTGCTCAAGTACGACTCCGAGGGCAGCGCCGTGCGGTTCGGTGACGTCGTCGATCTGACCCACCCGACGGCGAAGGACGAGCGGCAGGGCGACCTGTTCCGGCACGCACTCGACCGGCGGCACCAGCGCGACAACCCGCTGCCGGCGTCCCTCACGGTGCTGGCGGCCCGGGCCGAGCTGATGGCGCTGCCGGTCGAGCGGCGCCGGGAGGTCACCGACCCGGCGGTGCTCGGCGCGGCCGGCATGACGTGGGAGGCGCTCGCCGGCTGGCGGCAGACCACCATGGACGCCGCCGCCTGGGAGGCGGTCGTACCGACCATGGGCTACCTGGCGCTGCTGCGGAATCTGCGCAACTTCGACCGGGCCGGTGTCAGTGACGCGGTCGCCGAGACGGTGGCGACGAAGCTGTCCGATCCCGGCGAGGTCGCGAGGTCGCGTGTCCTGCCGATGCGTTTCCTGTCGGCGTACAACGCCGCGCCGAGCCTGCGGTGGTCGTACCCGCTGGAGAAGGCGTTGCAGCACGCGCTCGCGAACGTGCCCGCACTGGACGGCCGGACGCTGATCCTGATCGACACCTCAGGGTCGATGACCAGCGGGTTCAGCAAGGACGGGTCGCTTCGCTGCTGGGACGCGGCCACCGTGTTCGGCCTCGCGCTGGGCGCCCGGGCGCAGGACCCGACCGTGGTGTCGTTCTCCAACGCCAGCAGGGTGTTCCCGACCGTGGCGGGAGAGTCGGTGCTGGCTGCCGTGCGCCGGTTCAAGGACGGCGGCTACTTCTACGGCGGCGGGACCGAGACCGAGAAGGCGGTCCGGACGCACTACGACCGGCACGACCGGGTGGTGATCCTCACCGACGAGCAGGCCCACTGGCACGGCTCGACGGACGTGGCGGCCGCGGTGCCCGCACGGGTTCCGGTGTACACCTGGAACCTGGCCGGATACCGGGTCGGGCACACGCCGACCGCCGGCAACCGGCACACGTTCGGCGGTCTGTCCGACGCCGCGTTCGCGATGATCCCGCTGCTGGAGGCCGGGTCCCGCGATCAGTGGCCCTTCTGATCTCCGCCCGCGGCGCCGGCCTCTCCGGGCCGGCGCCGTGGGCGGTGCGGGGCGGCCGGCGTTGACACCCGAGCCCGGGGACTGTGTAAATGATCCGTCCGCAGCAGCCGCCCGCACCCCGGGAGAGACCCGTGCGCGCACCGCAGTCCGTACCCCGTCCCGGCATCGGCCGGCGGCGGCTGCTCGGCGCGCTGACCGGGCTGCCGCTGCTCGCCGGCGGGCTGGCCGGCTGCGGCCCGGAGGAGGAGGGCTCCCCGGTCGAGGACGGCCCGATCGAGCTGTCGGTGTTCTGGTGGGGCGGGACCCGGCGGGCCGAGGCCACCGAGAAGGCCCTGCGCCTCTACTCGCAGCAGAACCCCCGGGTGAGCTTCCGGGTGACCTGGCAGGGGCTCAGCGGCTACTACGACCGGCTGGCCACCCAGGCCACCGGGGGCAACGTGCCCGACCTGTTCCAGATCGACGACACCCTGCTCACCGAGTACGCCCGCCGGCAGATCGTCCTCGACCTCAGCGCCTGGGTCGCCGACCACCGGCTCGACCTGCGCGACCTGCCCGAGCACCTGGCCCGGTACGGCCGGGTGGACGAGCGGACCGTGGCGGTGCCCGCCGCGCAGACCAGCGCCGCGCTGGTCTACAACCGCGACCTGCTGCGCCGGCTGGGGCTGCCCGAGCCGCACACCGGCATGTCCTGGCGGGAGTACGCGCGGTGGGCCGCTCGCGTCACCCGCACGTCCGGCAACCGGGTGGCCGGCACCATGGACCCGTCCGGCGACTACCGGGCGCTGTGGCTCTGGCTGCGCGGCCAGGGCGGCGAGCTGTACCAGGGGCGGCAGCTCGGTTTCAGCTCCGGGGAGCTGCTCGACTGGTTCGAGTTCTGGGAGGTCGCCCGTTACGACCGGGCCACCCCCAGCGCCGCGCTGGTCGAGCAGGCCGACAGCGGCGAGCTGGCCCGCCAGCTCGTGGTCACCGGGCACGCGGCCGCGTCGTTCGCCTGGTCGCACCAGCTGCCGGAGCTGCAACGGCTCACCGACGACGAGCTGGGCCTGGCGGCCTTCCCGGGCCCGCCGGCCGCGCAGTGGCCCCGGGCGTCGATGTACTGGGCCGCCTACCGGGGCAGCCGCCACCCGGGCGTGGTGGTCGACGTGATCAATTTCCTGACCACCAACGTGGCCGCGGGCCGGATCCTCGGCATCGAGCGCGGCCTGAACGCCGCCGTGCCGGTCCGCACGTACGTCGTCGACGGCGTGACCGACCGCACCGAGAAGCGGGTGGTGGCCCTCGGCGCCGAGCTGGACGAGCTGGCCGGGCCGGCGCCCGCGCCACCGCCCAAGGGGCACGCCAAGGTGCGTAACCTGCTCATCGACGCGGCCGAGAGCATCCGCGCCAAGCGCTCGGGCGCCCGGACGGCGACCTCGCGGTTCATGGCGCAGGCGACCGCCGCCCTGGCCCAGTGAAAGGCCGCCCGCCGCGCCCCGGGGGCGCGGCGGGCGGACCGGTTCCGTCAGCGCGGCGGGCCGCCGCGCCGGCCACGCATGAGGCGCAGCACCAGCAGCACGATCACCACGACCACCACCAGGCAGCAGAGCAGCCCGAGGAAGCCGAAGCCGCCCCGGGACCGCCGCCGGGCGGCCTCCACCACCAGCTCGCCAGTACCCGTGGAGGCCCAGGCCGCGACCGGCACGAACACCGAGAGCACGACCGCACCGAGGACCGCGCTGAGGCGGCCCCACCATCTGTTCCAACCAGACATGCACCCATCCTCGCCGAGAAGTGCAACCGCGGCAGGACGGACGGGCCGGATCACGTCGCCCGGAGAAAGCGAAAGGCCCCGGAGTTCCCTCCGGGGCCTTTCGTGAACGAGTAGCGGGGACAGGATTTGAACCTGCGACCTCTGGGTTATGAGCCCAGCGAGCTACCGAGCTGCTCCACCCCGCGTCGGCTCGTACAGCCTATCTCATGTCCGCCGTGGAGATCAGCCGGGTTACCCGATCCGCCGCGCCGGGCCGCGCCCGGCATGACGAAGGGCCCCGGAGTGAACTCCGGGGCCCTTCGTGAACAAGTAGCGGGGACAGGATTTGAACCTGCGACCTCTGGGTTATGAGCCCAGCGAGCTACCGAGCTGCTCCACCCCGCGTCGGCTCGTTAACCGTAGCGTACGGGCCCCACGAGGCGCAAAACGGCCCGTCAGGCCAGCCACCTCCGGATCGCCTCGACCGCCCGGCGGCTGTCCGCGTCGAACTGGGCGCGCTCGGTCGAGGTGCCCTCCCAACCCTGCTCCCAGACCACGGTGACCACGTCACCGGAGCGGACCGCGCGGACCAGGTGGACCTCGTCGCCGCCGGTCGGGTCGCCGTTGACGTCCCGGGACAGCGTCCGGGTCTCGAACAGCACCGACTCGTCGCCGTACCCGGTGTCGCGGAGCAGTCGCTGGCGCTGCGTCACCCCCGACGAGTCCGGGACCGGCTGCTCGGGGCAGTCCCGCACGGCCGTCCGCAGCGCGGCCAGCGCGTCGTCGGCCCGCCCGGGACGGTAGACGGTGATGCTGTGCCGGTAGCTGCCGTCCGGGACGTACCCCTTCGGGGTGCCGGTGAGTTTGAAGGCCAGGCTGCGGGCGCGGCGGGTGACCGTCCCCGCCTCACCGGGCCTGGCGCCGCAGAGCGCCGGCAGCACCGGTCCCGGGATGAACTCGTCGCCGACGCCGGTGTCGTTGGCGGCGGCCAGGGTGAAGAACGCCCGGTCCGGGATGCTCGTCGGGCCGGCGGCCGGCGGCCGGCCGCTCGTCTTCGGCGGCGCGTCCGGGGTACGCGCGGAGGGCGCCGGGGAGGTGTGGCTCGGCAGCGGCGCGGGCGGGGTCGGGGTGGGCGCCGCGCTGTCGGTGGTGGCGGCCGGCGCCGGCTCGGGGTCCGGTCCGGCGGCGAGCACCAGCTGCGCCCCGGCGGCGGTGCCGGCGACCACCGCGGCGACGGCCAGCGCACCGACCGCGGCCCGCTGCCGCGCCCGGCGGTCGGCACCCCGGCGCACCCGGTCCGGGGCCGCGAGCACGCGCTCGTCGGTCTCCGCGGCGAGCGCCTGGTAGAGGCGGGTCAGTTCACGCGACATCGTTGACCTCCAGCTCCTCGGCGGCCACGCCGGGCAGCAGCTCGGCCAGCCGGGTCCGGCCCCGGGACAGCCAGGACTTCACGGTGCCGGTGGGGACCCCCGCCTCCCGGGCGATCTCCTCCACCGACAGGTCGAACAGGTAGTGCAGGGCGAGGGCCTGCCGGTGCCGGGCCGGCAGCTGCCGCAGCGCCCCCACCAGCAGCACGGTGTCCTCGCCGGGTGGCCCGACGTCGGCCGGCGGGCCGGTGCGGCTGGCGGCGAGCCGCCAGCCGCGCAGCCGCCGCCACCGGTCCGTGGCCAGCCGGCTGATCACCAGACGCAGCCAGGCCTCGGGCGCGGGGTGGGCGGCCAGCTTCCCCCACTGCCGCCACGCGCGGGCGTACGCCTCCTGGACCAGGTCCTGGGCGTCACCGGCGTCGTCAGCCACCGCGCGGCCGTACCGGAGCGCCCGCCCCGATGTGCTGCGGTAGAAGTCGTCGAACGTGTTCACATCGCGCATCTGGACTCCCGCCTCCCCTCACGCCCACCTGCTCTGATGACGGTGGAAGCGGGCTCGGGGTTGCGGGTGTTCCGTCCGGTTTGCGACACGAGCCCGTGGTCCGCGACCGCTACGGGTCACGGACCACGGGCTCGCGTGGTCGGCTCGGCGTCAGCCGTTCGGTGTCGGGGACGACGAGGGCGACGCCGGCGGCGACGCCGCGGGGCTGCCGCTGGGGCTCGGACCGGGCGACGGGTTCGCCGCCCCCTGCGCCTCCTGGAACGCGGCCATGGCCTCGTCGAGCGTCTTCAGCGCCCGCCCGTACCGCTCGAAGTCGCCGGACGCCTGCGCGGCCTTGACCTCGATGATCGCGCTCTGCACCCGGCCGGCCGCCTGGGCCAGCTCCCCGCTCAGCACCGGCGGGCTGGTGCCGCCGGTCGGCGGGTTCGTCCCGCCCGAGGTGGGCGGCGGCGGGCCGCCGGGGGCCCGCTTGCCCTGCTCGACGAGCTGCTTGATGCCGTCGCTGAGGTTGTTCGCCAGCACCACGTACGAGCCGCCGTCGCCGTACGACAGCAGCACCCTCTGCAACTGCGGGAACGCGTTCTGGCTGTTGCTCTTCACGTAGACGGGCTCGACATAGAGCATCCCGTTGCCGAACGGCAGCGACAGCAGGTTGCCGTACTGCACCTGGGACTGACCCGAGGAGAGCAGGTTGAGCTGCTGCCGGATGTCGCCGTTGTTGGTCATCTGCTGGTGTACCTGGACCGGCCCGGAGATGCGGGTCTGGTCCGGCAGCTCCAGCACCTCCAGCTGGGGGCGCCCGTCCACGTACGACCCGGAGATCAGCGCGGCCAGGTTCTCCCGGCGGTTCGGCGTGACCGCCGAGGTGAGCTGGAAGCGCGGCCCCTCCTGCCCCGGGAACTGGGTGAACAGGTAGTACGGGGGCTGCTTCGCCCCGCTGTCCGGGGCGTCCGGCACGTTCGGGACCTGCCAGAAGTCCTGGCCGGAGTAGAAGTCGCCGGGGTCGGTGACGTGGAACCGGGCGAGCAGGTTGCGCTGCACCTTGAACAGGTCGGCCGGGTAGCGGAAGTGCTCGGCCAGCTCCGCCGGAATGTCGCCCTTGGGCAGCACCAGGTCACCGCCGAAGGCCTTGTTCCACGCCTTGAGCACCGGGTCGGTGTCGTCGAACGCGTACAGCTTCACCGTGCCGTCGTACGCGTCGACCGTCGCCTTCACCGAATTGCGGATGTAGTTGACGTTCTCCCGGGCCAGCTGGAAGGTGCCGCGGCCGGTCAGCTCGTCGGCCGTCTCGGCCTGCAGGTTCACCCGCTCCGCGTACGGGTAGGTCGCGGCCGTCGTGTAGCCGTCCACGATCCACTGGACCCGGCCGTTCACCACCGCCGGGTACGGGTCGCCGTCCAGGGTGAGGAACGGCGCCACCTTCTCCACGCGGTCCCGCGGGTTGCGCACGTACAGCAGCTTGGAGTCGTCGTTGACCGCCTCGGACAGGAGGAAGTTCGACTCCTGCTCCTTGATCGCGTAGAGCAGGCGGCGGGGGAACGAGCCGATCTCGACGCCGCCCTCGCCCGTGTAGGTGTAGTACTGCTCGCCGCCCGTGGACGTGGGCCGGTCGAACTCGACGTTGCGGTCCCCGGTCTGCCCGACGATCGCGTAGTCGTCGGCCTCCATCCGCTCGCCGTAGTAGATCCGCGGCTGCTGGGCCGGGATCTGCTCCGACGGCGACGAGCAGCCCTGCGTCTCCTTGCTCGCCTCGCCGAGGAAGCCGGAGACGAAGTACGGCGTGCCGTTGCCGCAGACCTGGTTGGCCGGCGCCGCGACCAGCCCGTACCCGTGGGTGTAGACGGTGTGCCGGTTGATCCAGTTGCTCTGCTGCGAGGTCAGCTCGCCGTAGTTGATCTCCCGTACGCCGACCACGTAGTCGGAGGTCTTGCCGCCCACCGCGTACCGGTCGATGTCCAGCTTCGGGCCGAAGTCGTAGAAGCCGCGGACCTGCTGGAGCTGTGTGTACGTCTCGGACACCAGCTGCGGGTCGAGCAGCCGGACGTTCTGCACCACCGAGGTGTCGGTGGCCAGGTTGGCCGGCGGGACGAGATTGTTCGCCGCGTAGCCGGTGTTCTTCGTGTCGGTCAGCCCGAACGCGGCCCTCGTCGCCTTGATGCTGCGGTCGATGTACGGCGCCTCCTTGTCCCGGGCACTCGGCTTGACCTCGAAGGTCTGCACCGCCCACGGGTAGATGCCGCCGATCGCCACCGCCGAGACGCCGAGCAGGGCGAGCGCGATGCCCGGCCAGACCAGGTTCCGCATCCACGCGTTGGAGAACACGATGATCGCGACGGCCACCACGACGGCGATCCAGGCGAGGATCTCCTTCGCCGGGAGCAGCGCGTTGATGTCGGCGTAGCCCGCGCCGTAGAGCTTGGCGCCCTCGTTGTACTCCAGCAGCATGGCCCGCTGGTCCAGCACGTACGCGATGGCCTTGAGCAGCACGAAGACCGCGACCAGCGAGCTCAGGTGGGCCCGGGCGCCGTTGGTCATCCGGTCCCCGACGCCCTGCAGCCGCACCCCGCCGAAGATGTAGTGCACGGCCAGCGCACCGAGCAGGGCGAGCACCACCGCGGTGAAGCCGACGCCGAGCAGGTAGCGCCAGAACGGCAGCTGGAACACGTAGAAGCCGATGTCGACGTTGAACTCCGGGTCCTTCACACCGAAGCTGCCGCCGTTGCGGAACAGCAGCCACTGGCTCCACCGGCTCTGCGCGGAGAGGCCGGCGAAGAGGCCGATGACCGCGGAGGCCAGGGCGATCCAGGTGCCGAGCCGGGGGCTCAGCAGCATCCGGTAGCGCTCCAGCGTGGCCTGCTCGGCGGAGTGCGGGCGCAGTTGCGGCCGCAGCCGGTAGGCCAGCCACAGGTTGCCGGCGACGATGACCGCCATGCCGAGCCCGATCACCAGGAACAGCAGCAGCCGGGTGGCGAGCACGCCGGTGAAGACCTGGGTGTAGCGGACCTCGTCGAACCAGAGCCAGTCGGTCCACGCGTTGACCCCCCACCCGAGCAGGGTGAAGAGCACGAACACCCCGATCAGAACTCCGATGGTGACGCGTCCGCGCCGGCTCATCCTCGGAAGGGGGCTGCTCCGCATGACCACTGTTGGCTCCGCACGCTCGATGTGATCGGCTCCGACCAGGCACCCAGAGTACGGGGTGTTCCTGAACACGTCGGGTCAAGGTCACGTCACGATCGTCCGGTGGCCCCGCGCGGCCCGGTCAGCAGCGGGTCGGCTGCCCCCCGGCGCGCAGCTTCTCCAGGGCCGTCAACGCGTCGTCCAGCGACCCCACCCTGAGCAGCGGCAGGTCGGGCTGCGGGTTGCGGACCGCCTCGGCGCAGTTGTCGGCGGGCACCAGGAAGACCTTCGCCCCGGCCTCCTTGGCGCCGACCAGCTTCTGCGCGATGCCGCCGATCGGGCCGACCCGACCCTCGTCGTCGATGGTGCCGGTGCCGGCGATGACCTTCCCGCCGGTCAGGTCGGCCGGCTCCAGCTTGTCGACGATGCCCAGGGCGAACATCAGCCCGGCGCTGGGGCCGCCGATGTCACCGAGGTCGATCTTGAGGGTGAACGGGTGTGGCTGCTGCTGGTCGATCTCGATGCCGATCCGCGGCCGGCCGTCCTGCTCACGACTCCTGACCGTGGCCGTGGCCGGCGCACCGGCCCGGGTGTAGCCGATCTTCAGCGCCGTGCCGGCGGGCTTGGCGCGGATCAGCTCGGTGAGCCGGGCCGCGCTGGTCACCGGCTGCCCGTCGACCGAGGTGATCACGTCGTTGGGCTTGAGCACGTCGACCGACGGGCCGCCCGCGGTGACCGTCTTGACCAGCACCCGGATCGGGTAGCCCAGCTCCCGCAGGGCCGCCGTCTCGGCGCTGGTCTGCGAGTTCTGGAAGTCCTCCGCGTTGCGCTGCTCGACCTCCTCCTGCGACTCCCCCGGCGGGTAGACCAGCTCGCGCGGCACCACCGCCTCGTCGGAGGAGAACCAGCCGGCCAGCGCCGAGCGCAGCCGGACGGTGGGCTGCACACCCACCGTGGTCAGCCGGAGCTGCCCGGCCGAGGTGGACGTCGCCCGGCCGGAGACCTGAATGATCTCCTTGCCGTTCTCACTGCCCAGGGTGTTGACGGTCGGGCCGGGACCGAGCACCACGTACGGGATCGGCACGCTCAGCACGCCGACGCTGAGCAGGGCGGTGAGCAGTGCACCGAGGAGTACGGTCACGCCGCGACGTCTCATGCGCCAGAGCGTACCGATCCGGCCCGGAACGTCCGGCGCGGTGACCGCAGGACTTCGCCCTCAGCGCAACGCCGACGCGCACGACCTGCGGCGCGGCCCGCGTACCGTAGACGTCGTGCCTGATATTCCGTTCGGCTTCGCGCTCCCGGGTGGGCAACCACCAGACCCCAACGATCCCGCGCAGATGCAGCAGTTCATGTCGCAGTTGCAGCACCTGCTCTCGGCGCCGGGCAGCGGGCCGGTCAACTGGGACCTCGCCCGGCAGGTCGCCGCGAGCCAGCTCGCCGCCGCCGGCGACCCGGCGGTCTCGCCGTTCGAACGCAACGCGGTGGAGGAGGCGCTGCGCATCGCCGACCTCTGGCTGGAGCCGGCGACCTCGTGGCCCACCGGCATCCGCACCTCGGTCGCCTGGAACCGCAACGAGTGGATCTACAAGACCCTCGACGTGTGGCGCAAGCTCTGCGACCCGGTGGCCAGCCGCATGGTCGGCGCCATGGGAGACCTGGTGCCGCCGGAGGCCCGGGCCCAGCTCGGCCCGATGCAGTCCATGGTCGCCACGCTGGGCGGCGCGCTCTTCGGCGGCCAGCTCGGCCAGGCGCTCGGCTCGCTCGCCGCCGAGGTGCTCTCCGCCGGCGACATCGGCCTGCCGCTCGGCCCCGCCGGCACCGCCGCGCTCGTCCCGGCCAACATCCGGGCGTACGGCGAGGGCCTGGAACTGCCCGAGGACGAGGTCCGCCTCTACGTCGCCCTGCGCGAGGCCGCCCACCAGCGGCTCTTCCAGCACGTCCCGTGGCTGCGCGGGCACGTGCTCGCCGCCGTGGAGAACTACGCCGCGGGCATCCGGGTCAACCGGGAGGCGATCGAGGAGGCGATGGGCCGGGTCGACCCGACCGACCCGGAGTCGATGCAGGCCATCGCCCTGGAGGGCATCTTCACGCCCGAGGACACCCCGGCGCAGAAGGCGTCGCTGGCCCGGCTGGAGACCGTGCTCGCCCTGGTCGAGGGCTGGGTGTGCCACGTCGTGGACAGCGCCGCGGGCGACCGGCTGCCGAACGTGGTCCGCCTCGGCGAGGCGTTCCGCCGCCGCCGGGCCGCCGGTGGCCCCGCCGAGCAGACCTTCGCCGCCCTGGTGGGCCTGGAACTGCGGCCGCGCCGGCTGCGCGAGGCGACCGTGCTCTGGTCGGCGCTCACCGAGCACCGGGGGATCGCCGGCCGGGACGCGGTCTGGGGCCACCCCGACCTGCTCCCGTCGGACGAGGACTTCGCCAACCCGGAGGCGTTCGCCGCGACCACCAGCGACCTGGACGAGGAGCTGGCGAACTTCGACTTCACCGCACCCGGCGCGCCGGAGGAGCAGGCCCCGGGCGAGGACGACGACAAGTCCTGACACCGCACGTCGCCGGGGCCCGCACGCACGCCGTGCGGGCCCCCGCGCAGCTTCCGGCGCTCGTGGACCCCGGCGCAGCTTCCGGCGCTCGTCAGCCGGGCTGGCCGGAGAGCAGCGCCCGGGTCGCCTCCCAGCCCTCGAAGGCCGGGTCGAGGGTGGCCAGATCGGCCGGGCCGCGCAGCCGCCGCCAGCCGGCGGTGACCGCCACGTCCCCGGGGCGCGGGGCGGCGGCACGCACCTCGGCCGGCGCCGCGGTGTCCAGGTCCAGCGCCGGCAACCACTCCGGTGCGGGCAGCCGGGCCGCCACCCCGAGCAGCCCCACCCCGCTGCCCTCCACCGGGGCGACCGCGACGGGGCGGCTGGTCAGCGGCCGGAGCAGCTTGCCGAGAGTCAGCCCCGGCACGTCGGGCGCGTCGGCGACCACCACGGCCGCCTGGTCGAACCCGGTCAGGGCGGCGAACACCGCAGCGACGGTGAGCTCCGGCACCTCGTACACGGCCGTGCCGGGCCAGACCACCGCGTCGGCCAGCCAGCGGTCCTCCGGCGTCACGGCCACGGCGGTCTCGACCTCGTTCAGCGTGGCCAGCAGGTCGACCACGTCCTCGGCGAGCGCGCTCCGCCACCGCGCCGGGTCGATCCCCGGGGGCGCCCAGCCCACCGGGCCGAGCAACGCCACCACCACACGTCGAGCCACCCGACGACCCTAACCCGCCACCCGTTCCACCCAGACGCCCCGAACCGCCATGCCGCCGCGCCGCCGTGCGTCCCGGCGAGAACTGGGAGGCGGGGCTGGGCGTCAGTCGGTCAGGGGGACGCCGGAGGTGGCGGCTACGCCCTCCAGGTAGCCGCGGGCCCGTTCGGACTTCGGATAGCGGCTGACCAGGGCCCAGAACGCGGCGTTGTGGCTGGGCACGATGAGGTGGGCCAGCTCGTGCAGCAGCACGTAGTCGATCACCCACTCGGGCATGTCCTGGATGCGGTGGGAGATCCGGATGGTGCGGTCGGCGGGGGTGCAGGAGCCCCAGCGGCCGTTCTGGTTGGTCACCCAGCGGACGCTGGCCGGGGCAGCCAGCCGACCGTGCTCGGACAGGTAGAGGTTGATCAGTCGGGTGGCCCGGGCCAGCAGCTCGGCGTCGGAGCGGGCGAGCCGGCCCTCGCGGGCGGCGAGCCGGGCCAGCATCCGGTCGACCCACTCGCTCTCCTCGGCACGGGAGAACTGGTCCGGGATGAGCACGACGACGCGCTCACCGTCGCGGTACGCGGACACCGTGCGTCGCCGGCGCTGGCTGCGCCGTACTTCGACGACGGGCTTCCGCGTCCCGGCCATCACTGGTCCGCGCAGCCTCGGCTGACTGTCACGAGGGAAAGCTAATGCGTACTGACCAGGGGTCCGCAAGAGTCAACACGACGACACGCGCCCGGAAAATGGTGGTTGGTCGTCAGGAGTCCTGAAAAAAATCTTTGCGGCGGCAGTTGACCATCACCTGCGGGCCCCTGTCAACGTTAGGTGATCTACGGACGAGTTGTCGCGGTGGGGCCGCCCCGAAGGGGGATCTGAGGGCATTCACCCGGCGTGTCCCCGCGAAACTGACTTATCCGACGTAACGCGGCATGCACACTCTCGACGTCGACTTACTCACAGAGTCGACGCACAGCTGACATGGAACCGCCCAGACCTGGGTAGGGTCCGCCAACCAGCGGTCACGTGCGTGATCGCGGAGAACCCCCGGCGCCGGCGCCACCCGTGGCCCGCCGCAGGGAAACCCGCCGGAGGCGTCCGGTGGACGAGACGAGGAGGGCTACCGTGGCCGACCAGGCCCAGACCTACAACGGTTACTGCGTGAAGTGCAAGGAGAAGCGGGACTTCGAGGGCCGCGTGGAGGTCTCGAAGACCGGCATGAACATGGCCAAGGGCAAGTGCCCGGTGTGCGGCACAACAGTGAACCGCATCCTCGGCAAGGCCAAGGTCTGACCCGTCCGGGTCGCACGGGGGAGGGGTGGCGGTCGCCACCCCTCCCTCGTCGTGTAGCCGACACCGGCTACCGGTGGGTTGTGGACAACCCGGGTTTTCCTGTGGACAACGCTGGCCACGGCCCGGCGCACCTGTGGACAACGATCGACGGACAGCGCGGACGCGGTCACGATGCGTGGTGTGACCGAACCGGTGCCCCTCGCCCGTCCGACGCTGCTGCCCGGCCTGACCCGGCTGTGGCGGGACCGGCACACCCTCCAGCTCGGGGTGGAACCCGGCCGGGCCGTGCTGCTGGAGGTGACCAGCCCGGGCGCCGCCCGCCTGCTCGACCTGCTCGACGGCACCCGTAGCGAGCGGGAGATTCTCACCGCCGCCACCGCCGCGCGGGTCCCACCGGCCGAGGCCCGGATGCTGCTCGACACGCTCCGGGCCGCCGCTCTCGTCGTACCCGCGCAGAGCCTGCTCCCCCGCGACCTCACCGGGCCGGTCCGGGCCCGGCTCACCGGGGAGGCCGACGCCCTGGCCCTGGCCGCGCCCACCCTGCCCGGCACGCCGGCCCGGCTGCTGCGCCGCCGGCGGGCCGCGCGCGTGCTGGTCAGCGGGGCCGGGCGGCTCGGCGCGGCGATCGCCGTGGCGCTGGCGCAGGCCGGGGTCGGGCACGTCGTACCCGACCTGGCCGGCCCGGTCCGCCCCGGTGACCTGGTGGGCACCGGCCTCACCGGTGCGGAGCTGGGCCGTCCGCTGGCGCCGGCGGTCCGCGCGGCGTTGGCCCGGTGCGCGCCGGGCACCGCGACCGCGCCGCTGCGGCCGGGCCGGGCCGACCTGGTCGTCCAGCTCGGCGCCGACCGCCCGGCGGCTCTGCTCGCCACGGGTTACGCGCGCCGCCGTCAGCCCCACCTCCTGGTCGACCTGCGCGGCGGCGTGCCGGTGATCGGCCCGCTGGTCCGCCCGCCGGTGGGCCCCTGCCTGCACTGCCTCGACCTGCACCGCACGGACCGCGACCCGGACTGGCCGGCCCTCGCCGCCCAGCTCGCGGCCGGCGACGGCGAGCCGGTCTGCGCGACCACCACCCGGCTGGCCGCGGCGGCCTACGCGGCGGCCGAGGCGTTGACCCACCTCGACGGGGGCACCCCGGAAACGCTCGGTTGCGCGGTCGAAATCGGGCAGCCGGGCAGGTTCCGGCATCGCCGGTGGCCGCCGCACCCCTCCTGCGGGTGCTCCGGGCGTCGCCCGATCCGGTTCGACGCACCCGCTCCCGGCCGCACAGCAGCAGCGGGCCCGCCGAGTCGGTAACAATGACCGGGTGACCGACATCCCGCGCCGGGCCGTGTCCCGGACCGCCAAGCTCGCCGCTCTGCCGCTCGGTTTCGCCGGTCGGACCGTCCTCGGCATGGGCAAGCGGGTCACCGGGCTCGCGTCCGACGTCATCTCCGCCGAGATCCAGCAGCGCACCGCCGAGCAGCTGTTCAGCGTGCTCGGGCAGCTCAAGGGCGGGGCGATGAAGTTCGGGCAGGCCCTGTCGGTCTTCGAGGCGGCGCTGCCCGAGGAGATCGCGGCTCCCTACCGGCAGGCGCTCACCAAGCTCCAGGAGGCCGCACCGCCGCTGCCGGCGGCGACCGTGCACAAGGTGCTCGCCGAGCAGCTCGGGCCGGACTGGCGGGACCGGTTCGTGGAGTTCAACGACACCCCGGCCGCCGCCGCCAGCATCGGCCAGGTGCACCGCGCGATCTGGCGCGACCCGGGGTACGGGCCGAACGGCGGCCCGCGCCACCGGGACGTGGCCGTGAAGATCCAGTACCCGGGCGCCGGGGACGCCCTGCTCGCCGACCTGAAGCAGCTCTCGCGGCTGGGCGGCATGTTCCGCGCGATCCAGCCCGGGCTGGACGTCAAGCCGCTCCTGGCCGAGCTGCGCGAGCGGATCACCGAGGAGCTGGACTACGAACTGGAGGCCGAGTCGCAGCGCGCCTTCGCGGCGGCGTACGCCGGCGACCCGGACATCTACATCCCCGAGGTGCTCGACGCCGCGCCCCGGGTGCTGATCACCGAATGGGTGGAGGGCACCCCCCTGTCGCAGATCATCCGGGAGGGCACCGAGGAGCAGCGCGACGAGGCCGGGCGGCTGATGGCCGAGCTGCACCTCTCCGCGCCGATGCGGGCCGGGTTGCTGCACGCCGACCCGCACCCGGGCAATTTCCGGCTGCTCCCCGACGGCCGGCTCGGTGTGATCGACTTCGGCGCGGTGGCGCGGATGCCGGCGGGGACCCCCGAGCCGATCGGCCGGATCGCCGCGCTGGCGCTGCGCGACGACGCGGACGCGGTGGTCGCCGGGCTGCGCGACGAGGGTTTCGTCAGCCCCACCGAGCCGATCGACGCCGAGGGGGTGCTGGACTTCCTCCGGCCGATGCTCGAGCCGATCGCCGCGGACGAGTTCCGGTTCACCCGGGCGTGGCTGCGCGCCCAGGCGGCCCGGCTGGCCAGCCCGCGCTCCCCCACCTACCAGCTCAGCCGGCAGCTCAACCTGCCGCCGAACTACCTGATGATCCACCGGGTGACGCTCGGCTCGATCGGGGTGCTCTGCCAGCTGGAGGCGAAGGCGCCCTACCGGGCGATCCTGGAGCGCTGGCTGCCCGGCTTCGCCCCGGTGAGCTGACCGACGCGCACGCCGAAGGGGCGGTGACCATCCGGTCACCGCCCCTTCTGTGGTGTAGGGATCTAGAGAGCGCCCAGGTCGCGGGCCGACTGGCTGCGGCCACGCATGGCGACGGTACGGGCGGAACGGGTCGCCTCAGTGCTCGTGGTGGTGCCGGCCTGAGGCCGGCGCATTCGAGCCCGGGACAACGCTTCGTGGAGTAGTTGCATCTCGGTTCCATTCGGCAGGTGCAGCATCGATTTCGGCTTTCTCGTGGCCGGTGAAGGTCACCGGCGGGGACGTTGGAACGGGGTTGTGTCAGGCTGCCAGCCGGACGGAGTTCCGCGACTCGGACAGCCCACTGGCCGCCAGTCGCGCCTCCGCCTCGACCCGGAGCTGGGCGTCACGGGCGAGGTCCTCCTTGCGCGGACGGCCACGGGGCCGCTTGCGCGGGACGACCGCGCCACGCTCGAAGATCTCGCCGCCCCAGACGCCCCAGGGCTCGGACCGCTCCACCGCACCGGCGAGGCACTCGACGCGCAGCGGGCAGTCCCCGCAGAGCGACTTGGCCAGCTCGAGCTCGGCAGGCGAGTCGGAGAACCACAGGTCGGGGTCGAACTTCCGGCAGGGCAGGTTCGCCTCCACCTCGACGCTCACGTCGAGTGGGGCCAACGCCAGACTCATCCTCCGGTCACCTCTCTCTCACTTCGATCTCGTGGATCGCATTTCTGACGGCACTACGGCGGTGCAAAAAAAACTGAGGCCGCGGATCCCGGTATGCGGGTTCCGCGGCCTCGAGGTGAGCCGGTGGTCTGGTGGATCAGACCGGTCTACCTCGAGGTGGAACGCCGCGGACATCCGTGCGCTTCTTGGCGCCATCGATGCCCATGCCCGTGAAGCCACTGGTCCCCTCGATCCCCGCCAGCGGCGCCACGGTCCGGTTCAGCTCGGCCTGAACCTGGGCCTGGTGCACCTGCGGAGTCGACGGTCGAGCGGCAAGGGCCACCCGGACGGACGACAGGGGAGCGACGGCAGCTGGCATCGCCGCCGAACGCTCATAGGTGAAGATCTCCACGGGTGCCACCTCCTCGTCTTTCCTCGTGCCGACCTTGGACTCGTCCCCCGTGAGCAGCCAGAATGGCGCCGCTCGCGAGGTGTGTCCTGAGGCTATTCCTCGCCTCGGGGCGAGGGCAAACGATTTACGGCTAGATTTCGAAACTTTTCTGCGGGCAGACCTCGTCCACTCCCGCACCGGCCACCAGGGCCAGCACCGTATCGCCGTAAAGTCCCAGTTTGCGGGGGCCGATCCCGGCGATCGCGATCAGTTCCTCGGTGCGGCCGGGCCTCCGCTCGGCCAGCGCGGTGAGCGTGGCGTCGGTGAAGACCACGTACGCCGGCACCTTCTGCGCTCCGGCCACCCGCTGCCGCCACTCGCGCAGCCGCTCGTAGAGCTCCTCGTCCAGATCGGACGGACACGTCGGGCAGCGGCCCAGCTTCCGGTCCGCCCCGGCCAGCAGGGTGGCGCCGCAGATCCGGCAGGAGACCACCTGGGCTCGCCGCCGCTCGGTGCGCCGGGCCGCGCCCGGGCCCGCGCCGGCCCGCTCGCCGCCGCCGGAGCGGTCCAGCTGGGGCAGGAACCGGGACGGCCGCCGGGCCCGGCCGCCGGGCGAGCGGGCCGCCGCGTACGACAGCCAGAGCCACTCCCGTGCCCGGGTGACTCCGACGTAGAGCAGCCGCCGCTCCTCCTCGACCTGCTCGGGGGTCTTCGCGTACGTGGTGGGCAGGGTGCCCTCGGCCAGCCCGACCAGGAAGACGGCGTCCCACTCCAGGCCCTTGGCCGAGTGCAGCGAGGCGAGCGTCACCCCCTCCACGGTGGGCACGTGCTGCTGGGCGGCCCGCCGGGCCAGCTCCTCGTTGAAGTCGCCCAGGGTGACGGGGCGTTCGATCGCGGCGGCCTCACCGATCGGCACCACCTCGGGCGTCGCCGCGTACTCCTCGGCGAGCTGGACCAGAGCGGCGAGCGCCTCCCACCGCTCGCGCGCGGCCCCGCCGGCCGGGGGCGCGTCGGGCGCCCAGCCGACCGCGGCGAGCCCCTCCACGACGGCGGCCGGCAGCGGGGTCTCGCCCGGGATCGACCGGGTGGCGGCGCGCAGCGCGATCATGGCCTGGCGCACCTCGGGGCGCTCGAAGAAGCGCTCCGCCCCCTGCACCACGTACGGCACCGCGGCCTCGGTGAGCGCCTTCTCGTACGCCTCGGACTGCGCGTTGGTGCGGAACAGCACCGCGATCTCCCGCGCCGGGGTGCCGCCGTCGACCAGCGCCCGGCAACGGGCCGCGACGGCATTGGCCTCGGCCGGCTCGTCGGTGAAGATCCGCAGGTCGGGCTCGGGGCCGGGCGGGCGCTGGCCGTGCAGCTCCAGCCGGAGCCGGGCCTCGGCGCCCCGCGCCTGGGAGATCACCGCGTTGGCCAGCCCGACCACCTGCGGGGTGGAACGGTAGTCCCGGACCAGCCGGACCACCGTCGCGTTGCGGTGGCGGCGCGGGAAGTCGATCAGGTAGGACGAGGTCGCCCCGGTGAACGAGTAGATGGTCTGGCTGGCGTCGCCGACCACGGTGAGGTCCTCCCGGCCGCCGAGCCAGGCGTCCAGCAGCCGCTGCTGGAGCGGGTTGACGTCCTGGTACTCGTCGACCACGAAGTGCCGGTACTGGCCGCGGACCTGCTCGGCGACGTCCGCGTGCTCCTCGATCCCCCAGACCGCGGCGCGCAGCATGTCCTCGAAGTCGATCACGCCGTTGCCGCGCTTGAGCCGCTCGTACGCGTCGAAGACCTCCGCCACCTTCGCCGGCTCGTGCGGGGTGTCGCGCAGCGCCTTGGCCGCGGCCACCACGTACTCCCCGGGCTCGACCAGCGACGACTTGGCCCACTCGATCTCACCGGCCAGGTCGCGGGCGGCGGCCCGGTCGGCCCGCAGGCCCACCTTGGCCGCGGCCAGGGTGACCACCCGGACCTTGCTGTCCAGCAGCTCGGGCATGGCCCGGCCCTCCAGCAGCCGGGGCGCGAAGTAGCGGACCTGGCGCAGCGCCGCGGCGTGGAACGTGCGGGCCTGGACGCCGCCCACGCCCAGCCCGGTGAGCCGGGCCCGCATCTCGGCGGCGGCCCGGGCGGTGAATGTGACGGCCAGCACGTGCCGGGGGGAGATGTCCCCGGTGAGCGCCCGGTGCGCGATCCGGGAGGTGACCGCCCGGGTCTTGCCGGTCCCGGCGCCGGCCAGGATGCAGACCGGGCCGGCCGGCGCGGTCACCGCGGACCGCTGCTCCGGGTCGAGGCCGGCCAGCACCCGTTCCGCCGCTGAGTGAACCACCACAGCCAGGAATCATTCCAGCCTTCGACGATGTTGCAGCGATTAGCCTGGCCTGATCGGACCGGGCGCGAGTCACCCCTTGGAGGACCTGACCATGTTGACGATGTATTCCACCCCGTGGTGCGGCTACTGCCACCGGCTGAAGTCGCAGCTCGACCGGGAGGGCATCGCGTACGAGGTGGTCGACATCGAACAGGACACGAAGGCCGCGGAGTTCGTGATGAGCGTCAACGGCGGCAACCAGACCGTCCCGACGCTGAAGTTCGACGACGGCAGCGCCCTGACCAACCCCTCGATCACCCAGGTCAAGCAGCACCTGACCAGCATCGCCGGCTGACCGGCCCGCACCCTGCCACAGCGGCCGCCCCCGACCGGGGGCGGCCGCTGTCGCGTCTCAGGGCGCCCGGCGCGGGCGCGGCGCGGCGAGCACCTCGTGGTCGAGCGGGCGCCGCGGGGCCGGGACGTGGACCACGACGGGCCGCGGCGCGGTGAGCCGGCGGCCACGCCAGAGGTAGAGGCCGGCGGCTGTCGTCATCACCCCGACCAGGGCGAAGAGCAGGCGGTAGTCGAAGACGCCGACGAGCAGCGCGCCCGCGCCGATGGAGACCGCCTGCGGGCCGCTGACCAGCGCCTCCGCGGCGGCGGCGACCCGGCCCAGCAGCCCCGGCGGGGTCCGCCGCTGGATCAGCGTGTTCAGCCCGACCATGGTCAGCGGCAGGGAGACCCCGGCCAGCAGCAGCGCCACCACGCCGAGCCAGAGCCGGGGGTACGCGAGCGCCAGCGCGGCCGGCCCGAAGAAGGTCACCCCGGCGGCGAGCGCCCCCACCTCGCCGGCCCGGCGCACCACGGCGGCCGAGACGAGCCCGCCGACCAGCCCGCCGACCCCCTGCACGGTGACCAGCACACCGACGAACGCGGCGTCCCGGCCCAGCCCCAGGTCGACGTACGCGAAGATCAGCGACTCGGTGAAGCCCATCATGAGCGAGCCCAGCCCGTACCCGAGCAGGGCCCGGCGCAGCGCGGGGTCGCCGGACAGGTGCCGCAGCCCGGCGCCCAGCCCGGCCGGCCAGCGGCGCGCGGACCGGGCGGGTGCGGTCTCGGTGACCGGGAGCACGCCGACGACCGCGGCGGCGGTGAGGAAGCCGGACATGGCCAGGGCGACCAGCAGCCAGCCGCCGACCGCGGCGTAGAGCCCGGCCCCGGCCAGCGGGCCGACCAGCCGCAGGCCCTGCCGGACGGTCTGCAGCACTCCGTTGGCGTCGGCCAGCAGGTCGCTCGGCACCAGGTGCCGGATGAGCCCGCTGAGCACCGCGCTCAGGGTGATGTACGACAGGCCGTACAGCGCCGCCACCAGGTAGATCACCCAGACGTCGGCGCGGTCGTGGACCGCGAACAGCGGGCAGAGCAGCACGGCCGTGCCCAGGTTCGCGGCCACGAAGAAGGGCCGGCGGCGGCACCGGTCGACCACCCACCCGACCAGCGGGGCCAGCGCCATCGGCGCGATCACCGCGAAGATCGTCGCCCCGGCCATCCCGTCCGACCCGGTGAGGTCCTTGACCCAGACGGCCAGGGCCAGCAGCAGGATCGACTCGGCCGCCATGCTCGCCAGCAGCGCGACGAAGAGCAGGCGGAAGTCGGGGCGGCGCAGGACGGTGCGCATCGGGTTCCCTCCGGCGGGGGTGCGCCATCCGGCGCGTCGGGTCGGGCGCCGGTGAAGGCACCTCTCCACAGTCCTCTTTTTGTCGCGTGACACGCCCCCGCCGGACCCTCCGACACCGGTCGCGCCGTCCATACTGACCGTGGGGGGCGAATTTCATACAGTTACCGTCGCGTCCTGCGACGGTCGACGGGAAAGAGGACGCCGTGCCTCCTGCCGCACCAGGCCCGATCCTGCGCCGTCGCAGGCTCGGCATCGAGCTGCGCCGACTCCGTGAACAGGCCGGCCTCACCGGCGACCAGGTCATCGAGCGGATCGGCTGGGCCTCCGCGTCCAAGCTGTCCCGCCTGGAGAACGGCCGCAGCCGTCCCGACCCGGACGACGTGGGCGTCCTGTTGACCCTCTATGGCGCGCAGGATGAGCTGCGCGAGGAACTGCTGGGCATCACCCACGACGCCGGCGACATGCGCGGCTGGCTGCGCAACTTCCCGGTGATGACCCAGCAGCAGCGCGCCTTCGCCGAGCTGGAGGCGGGGTGCGCGGAGATCTCGGAGTACAACCCGGTCCTGGTGCCCGGGCTGTTGCAGACCCCGGGGTACGCCCGGCACCGGATCATGTCCGCGGCCCAGGTGGCCGAGAAGGCCGGCGACCTGGAGACCGAGGACCCGGAAACCGAGGTACGCGCCCGGCAGGCCCGCCAGTCGCTGCTGACCCGCTCCCCCGACGCGCCGCGCTACACGGCCGTGCTGGAGGAGGCGGCGCTCGGCCGCCGGGCCGGCCCGACCGAGGTGCTGCACGAGCAGATCGTCCACCTCTGCGAGCTGGCGCTGCTGCCGAACGTGACGCTGCGCCTGCTGCTGCGGGACACGCGGGTCGGCGACTGGTACCTCCCGCCGACCGCCTTCTCGGTCTACCGGTTCGCCGATCCGCTCGATCCGGAGACGCTGGCCATCGAAGGTGGCTTCACCGACGTCATGTCGACCGAGGTAAACACCCTAAATCGCTATAAAGTGGTGTTCGAGTGGCTGAGCTCGGCGGCGCTCTCCGCATCGGACACCCTCTCCTGGCTGATCGAGGCGACGGGACGGCTGACCGGCACGGCAGTCGAGTCCCCAGTGGCGTTCGGGCCGGCAACGGCGCCGACCCAGCGCCGCCGCGACTCGGGGCGCCTGACGACGGACCGGTGATCGACGGGGACGGTCCGGCGGCCCGCTGCGTCACTCGTCCCCATCGGAACACTCCAGACCAGGAGCAGAACCATGAACGAGATCCGCAACAGCTCGTCCGAGCAGCTCGCCGGCGCCGCCTGGCGCAAGAGCACCCGCAGCCAGACCTCCAACTGCGTGGAGGTCGCGCCGCTGCGCACCGGGCCCGAGGCGGTGGCCCTGCGGGACAGCAAGGACCCGCGCGGGCCGGTGCTGCTGTTCAACCGGGCCGGCTGGCTCGGCTTCATCGCCGGCGCGAAGAACGGCCAGTTCGACCTGAACTGATCCGGCGAACATCCGGGGGCCGTCGGCGTGGCGCCGGCGGCCCCTTGGCGTCCATCCCCGACAACTGTGCGGACCTGGGGTCACCCGATCGGTCGACGCCGCGAACGATAGGCGGGTTTCACTTGCTGGGACGGCGCACGGGCGTAACATGACGCAAGAGTGACGTGGAAGTTGCAGCCTGCATCCGTCCGTCCGCACCCGGGGGCCACCATGCGGTTCCTGATCGTCCGCACCGAGATCCGTGCCGCCGCCGACACCGACATCGCCGCCGCCTGGGCCGGTGGAAGTCGGCTGCGGGACGAGACCAGCGCGCCGGAACCCCGCCGCCAGGTCGTCCACGCCGAGGACCGCGACGCCGCCCTGCTGCTCGCCCGCGCGCTGTCCACCGTGGGAGCCGTCCGCGCCGGCCGGCACCGGGTCAAGGTGCTGCCCATCGAGGACATGAACCCGGGTCACCCCTACCACTGGGGCGGCAGTTGACCCGCCACTGACGTCCGTCGCGACCGGACCGGCTCCCCCGCCGCGTTCCACGCCTCACCGGTCACGACGGCCCGTGTTCCCGGCCCGAGACCGCCGCGGCAACGACGGTCCCGGGCCGGGACCGCATCCGGCCCGCGTTCCCGCCGGCCAGCCGACCCGCCGCCCGCGCCTCCACAATCTCCGCGGCCTCCCACCGGCCCGGGTTTCCGGTGTTCAGCAGTGGCCGTCGAGCCAGCGGTGGACCAGGAAGAGGGCGATCGACGAGGGTGGCGGGAGCACCAGGAGGTCCCCGCCGTCCACCCGGACCGGCTGGTCGGCCAGCGCGGCGCCGATCTCCCGCCGGGTGAACCAGCGGGCGTGGGCGATCTCAGCCGGGTCCACCTGGATCGGCGCGTCCGCGTCGGCGCGGGCCAGGAAGCCGAGCATTAGCGAGCCCGGGAACGGCCAGGACTGGCTGCCGGCGTACCCGATCTCCTCGACCGCGACGCCGACCTCCTCGCTGACCTCGCGCAGCACGGCGGCCTCGGCCGACTCCCCCGGCTCCACGTAGCCGGCCAGGCAGGAGTAGCGGCGCCGCCCCGGGGTGCTCGGCCAGGTGGCGTTGTTGCCCAGCAGGCAGCGGCCGTCCGGGCCGTCCACGCCGTCGTGCACCAGCACGATCATCGCCGGGTCCGTGCGCGGCCAGATCCGGTCGCCGCCCGGGTCGACGCGGGACCAGCCGGCCTCGTCCACCTCGGTCGGCTGGCCGGTCGACGAGGAGTAGCCGTGCCGGACGTGCCAGTTGAGCAGCGCCAGCGCGGTGGTGAAGATCCCGGCGTCGCGGTCGGTCAGCAGGTGGCCGACCTCCCGCAGGTTGACCCGGCGGGTGCCGGCCAGCTCCGGAAGCGGCGCGTCCACGGCGAAGACCGGCACGCCGTCCGACTCGACGCCGAGGAACATCGGCACCGACCGGGGCACCTCGGGCAGCTCGCCGGAGCCGACCAGCACCAGCTCCGGCGGGGCCGCCACGCCGCGGACCAGCGCCCGACCGTCGTCGGTCGAGTCCAGCACGAGCACCCGGGCCTGCTCCCACGCCTCGGCGAGCCACCCCGGGTCGGTCCGCCGGTGCGCCGCCCGGTCCAGTGTCGTCCGGGCCAGCGGTGGGGCGGGCTCGCCAGTCACGGTGCCTTCCTTCGTTCGCGACTGCGGGGCTCGCAGACCCGGCTCACTCCTCGCGCTCACGGTGACTCCGTGCGGACCGGGGCGAGCGCGGCCAAGGAGTCGGCGACCCGCTCGGCGTCGCCGAGCACCACGGTGACCGCCTGCGCCGGGGCGAGGTAGCGGGCCGCCGCCGCGGCCACGTCGTCCACGGTCGCCGCAGCCAGCCGGGCGGCGTGCTCGGCGAGGAAGTCCAGGCGCAGCCCGTTGCCCGCGTACGCGCTGGTCAGCGAGGCCAGACCCGCCTGCGTGGACATGCCGAGCTGGAGCGTGCCGAGGGCGTACTGGCGGGCCTGCTCCAGCTCGTCCGGCTTGGGCGGCAGGGCGGCCAGCCGGCCCAGCTCGTACATGGTCTCCAGCAGGGCGGGCGCGGTCACCTCGGTGGCCACCTCGGCGGCGGCGACCAGCACCGACCCGGCCACCGAATGCTCGACCAGCGAGTGCGGCCCGTACGTGTAGCCCTTGTCCTCACGGATGTTCTCCACCCAGCGGGAGGAGAAGTAGCCGCCGAAGAGCAGGTTGGCCAGTTGCAGCGCGGCATGGTCGGGATGGGTGCGGGGCACCGCGGGCAGCGCGATCCGCAGCGAGGACTGCACCGAGCCGGGCCGGTCGACCAGCAGCACCGGGCCGGGCTCCAGCGGCGGCGCGGGCGGCAGCTCGGCCGGCTGCCCCTCCCCCTTCCAGCCGGACAGCGCCCGCTCGGCGGCGTCCAGCGCCTTCTCCGGCTGCACGTCGCCGACGAGCACCAGCACCGCGCCGGCCGGGTGCACCCGCTCGGCGTGCAGCCGGCGCAGCACCGGGGGCTTCACCGCGCGTACCTGGTCCGGCTCGGGGGTCTGCACCGCGTACGGGTGCCGGCCGTAGATCCGCTTGAGCAGCGCGGTGCGGGCCAGGTGGGCGGGCTGGCTCTGGGCCACCTGGATGCGGTCCACCAGCCGCTCCCGCTCGGTCTCCACCCAGTCGGCCGGGTAGGTGGCCCCGGTGAGCACGTCGGCGAGCAGCTCCAGCATCCGGTCCAGGCCGGTGACCAGGCCCGCACCGGAGAGCATCAGCCGGTCCGGGTCGATGCCGGCGGAGAGCCCGCCGCCGACCTTCTGCAACTCCGCGGCGAGCTGGGTCGCCGTGTAGGTCTCCGTGCCGGAGAGCAGGGTCTGCGCGAGCATCCCGCCGCGGGCCAGGTGGGTACGCCCGAACGGCATCCAGAGCCGCAACTCGACCAGCGGGATCGCGCTGCGGCGTACCGCGATCACGGTGAGCCCGTTGCCGAGCGTGCGCTCGGCCTGCTGGGGCAGCTTGAGCCTGCGGTTGGGACCGAGCGCCGGCAGCGGCCGGTGTCCCGTCTCCACGATTGCCGTCACTGAGCTTTCTCCGTTCGCGACTGCGGGGCTCGCAACCCCGGCTCACTCCTCGCGCTCACCGGCCACCTCCGGCAATGACCTCGATGGACGCGCGGCGTTCCGGCCGCAGGGTGGCGGCGGCGGCGCGGACCTGCTCGTCGGTCACCTCGCCGACCAGCCGGGGCAGCTCGTTCATCAGGCCCGGCGCGCCGCGCTGCTGTTCCAGGACGGCCATTCCCAGCGCCCGGCCGAGCACCGCGTCGGTGTCCCGCAGCAGGTGGGTGGCCATCCGCGCCTGGGTCCGGGCCAGCTCCCCCTCGGTCAGCCCGTCGGTGGCCAGCCGGTCCAACTCCTCGTCGATGGTGCGCAGCACCTTGTCCACGTCGCCGCCGGGGGGCAGGTGCGCCTGGAGCAGCAGCGCGGTGGGGTCGCGCACGTCGAACGGGTCGCCCATGAAGCCGAGGTAGCCGCCCAGGCTGGTGACCGAGCGGTCCCGCTGGACCAGCCGCTCGACCAGCCGCGAGGCGTCGCCGTCGGTGAGGACCTCGGCCAGCACCACGTACGGCAGGTAGCCGGCGAAGTCGGTGACCGGGTCGGGCACGCGCCACGCCCCGGCCACCGCGGGCAGCGGGGCCAGCTTGTCGGTGTACGAGGTGCGCCGCTCCGCCGTGAGGTCCGGCTCGGTGAAGTCGGGGCGCTCCGGGGCGGGGCGGGCCGGCACGTCGCCGAAGTGCCGCTCGATCAGCGCCGTCGCCTCGGCCACGTCGACGTCCCCGCTCACCGCCAGGACGGCGTTGCCGCTGGCGTAGTAGCGGCGGAAGAAGTCGGCCGCGTCGCCGACGGTGGCCGACTCCAGGTCGTCGAAGGAGCCGTAGCCGTCGTGCGCGTTGGGGAAGGTGTCGAACATGACCGGCGGCAGGGTGAGCCAGGGGAACCCGCCGTACGGCCGGTTGAGCACGTTGACCCGGATCTCCTCCTTGACCACGTCGACCTGGTTGCGCAGGTTCTCCTCGGTCAGGCGGGGGCCGCGCATCCGGTCGGCCTCCAGGAAGAGCGCCCGCTCCAGCGCATTGCTGGGCAGGGTCTCGTAGTAGTCGGTGTAGTCCAGGTGGGTGGAGCCGTTGAAGGTGCCGCCGGCGCCCTGGACGTGCCGGAAGTGGGCCAGCTTCTCCAGATTCTCCGAGCCCTGGAACATCAGGTGCTCGAAGAGGTGCGCAAAGCCGGTGCGCCCCTCCGGCTCGGAGCGGATGCCGACGTCGTAGACCACCGCCACCCCGATGACCGGGGCGCTGCGGTCGGGGGTGAGCACCACCCGCAGGCCGTTGTCGAGGGTGAACCGCTCGACCGGGTATTTCGTCGCTGGAATTCTCGCTCTCCGCGTCGGCACGAGATCGACCCTAACGCGTCGGCAGTCCCCGCACCGGCGGTGTGGGCGGGCCCACCGGACGGCGGTGCCGGGCAGCAGCCGACCGGCGCAGCCATCTCCACCGAACAGGTAGGAATTGCCGAGAATCCCCAGGTCGCGCGTCCCGGATCGCGGACGGGTCTTGACGCCGCCCACGGCCTGCCCCAGTCTTCCTACCAACTAAGTAGGAATACTGCGGATTGGATACACGATGAGACGGCTCCCCTTCCGCCGCCTGGTCACCCTGGCCACCCTCGCCGTGGTCGGCGCGGCCACCCTGGGCGCCACCGCGGCCTGCGGCGACGACAGCGACGACGCGGCCGGCGGCTCCGGTCCGGTAACCCTGCGCCTGGGCTACTTCCCGAACATCACGCACGCGCCCGCCGTGGTGGGCGTGGAGAAGGGCATCTTCAAGGAGAAGCTGGGCGGCGACGTCACGCTGGAGACCAAGACCTTCAACGCCGGACCGGCGGCCATCGAGGCGGTCTTCTCCGGCGCGCTCGACGCCACGTACATCGGTCCGAACCCGACCGTGAACGCCTTCTCGAAGTCCAAGGGCGAGGCGGTCCGGGTGGTGTCCGGCGCCGCGTCCGGCGGCGTCGCGCTCGTGGTGAAGCCCGAGATCACCTCGGTGGAGCAGCTGCGCGGCAAGAAGATCGCCACCCCGCAGCTCGGCAACACCCAGGACGTCGCGCTGCGCTACTGGCTCAAGGAGAAGGGCCTGCAGACCACCAAGGAGGGCGGCGGCGACGTCAAGGTCGTCCCCCAGGAGAACGCGCAGACCGTCGAGACCTTCGCCAGCGGCGCCATCGACGGCGCGTGGGTGCCGGAGCCCTTCGTCTCCCGGCTGGTCAACGCGGGCGGCAAGGTGCTGGTCGACGAGCGCGACCTGTGGCCGGACAAGAAGTTCGTCATCACCAACCTGCTGGTCAGCACCAAGTTCCTCAAGGCGCACCCGGACGTGGTGAAGAAGCTGGTCGAGGGGCAGGTCGCGGCGAACGAGTTCGTCAACAGCAAGCCGGACGAGGCCCAGCAGGCCATCTCCGACCACATCGGCAAGATCACCGGCAAGCCGCTGGACCTCAAGCTGATCAAGCAGGCCTGGCCGACGTTGGAGTTCACCAACGACCCGATCCCGTCCTCGCTGAAGACCGGCCTGGACCACGCCGTCGCCGTCGGGCTGACCCAGCCGGTGGACCTGAACGGCCTCTACGACCTGAAGTACCTCAACGAGGTGCTCAAGGCCGAGGGCAAGCCCGAGGTCGTCCAGCCGTGACGTCGACCACGACGACCCCGCGCAGCGCGACCGGCTCGGTCGCGCTGCGCGGCGTGACCAAGGTGTACGGCCAGGGCGAGCAGGCCGTCCTGGCGCTGGACGGGGTGTCGCTGGACGTCAGCCCCGGCGAGTTCGTCTGCCTGGTCGGCGCGTCCGGCTGCGGCAAGAGCACCCTGCTCAACCTGGTCGCCGGGCTGGACCGCGCCAGCGGCGGCCGGATCGAGCTCGGCGAGGGGGTCAATCCCGGCCTGATGTTCCAGGAGCCGGCGCTCTTCCCGTGGCTCACCGTCGAGGCCAACGTCGAGGTGCCGCTCAAGCTGCGCGGGCTGCCGCGCAACGAGCGCAAGGCCCGGGTCGCCGAACTGCTGCGGACCGTCCACCTCTCCGACTTCGGCCGCAAGCGCCCGCACCAGCTCTCCGGCGGCATGCGGCAGCGGGTCGCGCTCGCCCGCACCCTCGCCCTGGACACCCCGGTGCTGCTGATGGACGAGCCGTTCGGCGCGCTCGACGCGATGACCCGGGACATCCTGCACGACGAGCTGGAACGGATCTGGTCGGAGCGGAAGCTCACCGTGCTCTTCGTGACGCACAACGTCCGCGAGGCGGCCCGGCTCGCCGACCGGATCATCCTGCTGTCCAGCCGGCCCGGCCGGATCATCTACTCCACCGAGGTCGACGTGCCGCGACCCCGGCGGATCGACTCGCCGGAGATCGCGGCCATCGCCGCCGAGGTCACCGACCGGCTGCGTACGGAGGTGGGCCGCCATGGCCAGTGACACCCTCGCCGGGACGCCGCGCACCGACGCGGAGATCTCCGGCCTCGACGCCCTGGAGATCGCCGGGCGGGAGAAGGCGCCGTCCCGGCTGCGCCGGCTCTGGTCGGCCACCTGGCCCAAGCTGGCCGCGCTGGCCCTGGCCATCGCCCTCTGGCAGGCCGTGGTCTGGAGCGGCTGGAAGGACCCGTGGGCACTGCCCGGACCGGCGCCGGTCTTCGCGGACCTCGGCCACTACGCGCTCACCTCGGCGCTCTGGGAGGGCCTGGCCACCACCGCGCGGCGGGCCGCCGTGGGCTTCGCCGCCGCGGTCGCCGTCGGGCTCCTGCTGGGCCTGGCCGTGGCCCGGGTGAAGGTGCTCCGTGCCGCGATCGGCTCGATGATCACCGCGTTGCAGACCATGCCGTCGATCGCCTGGTTCCCGCTGGCCATCCTGCTCTTCCAGCTCAGCGAGCAGGCCATCTTCTTCGTGGTGGTGCTCGGCGCGGCGCCCTCGGTCGCCAACGGCGTCATCCACGGCGTCGACTACGTGCCGCCGCTGCTGGTCCGGGCCGGCCGCAACCTCGGCGCCCGCGGGCTCAACCTCTACCGGTACGTGATCGCGCCGGCCGCGCTGCCCGCCATCGTGGCCGGGCTCAAGCAGGGCTGGGCGTTCGCCTGGCGCAGCCTGATGGCCGGCGAGCTGCTGGTGGTCATCGCCACCCGGACGTCGATCGGCGCGCAGCTCACCTATGCCCGGGAGCTGAGCGAGGCGACCCGGCTGATGGCCATCATGATCGTCATCCTGGTGGTCGGCATCGCGGTGGACGCCGCGTTCGGCGCGGCCGACAAGGCGATCCGGCGCCGGTGGGGCGTGCTGGACCAGGCCGGCAACTGACGCCGTGTACGTCTCCGCGCGCGCCGACTACGCGCTCCGGGCCATGCTCGCCGTCGCCGACGCCGCCGGGTCCACCGGCGACGGGGGGCTCGGCGGCGGCGAGCTGGTCAAGGCGGCGAGCCTGGCCGAGCGCCAGGGCATCCCGCTCAGCTTCCTCCAGGGCATCCTGCTCGACCTGCGCCGGGCCGGGCTGCTGCACAGCCACCGCGGCACCGAGGGCGGGTACGCGCTCACCCGCCCGCCCGCCGAGATCAGTGTGGGTGACGTGCTGCGGGCGGTGGGCGGGGCGCTGACCAGCGTGCGGGGCATGCCCGCCGACCGGGCCGGCTACCACGGGGTGGCCGCCGGGCTGCGGGACGTCTGGCTCGCGGTGGACGGCGCCATCGCCCTGGTGGTCGACCGGACCACCCTCGCCGACCTGCTGGTGGACCGCGCCGCGGCGTCCTGACGGCGGCGCCGGGATCGGGCCGCGGGTGCGACGCGGCCCGCACGTGATCGACTCCGGCTCGGCGAGGTGGCGGCATCCCGGCATGCCGGACACCGCCACCTCGCCGCGCTGGAGCGGAGGATCAGGCGGTCAGCGGCGACGCGGGCGGCGGGACCGGGCCGGCCGCGAGGCCTGCGCCGGGTGGGGTGCGGGCGGCGGGGTGACGGTGACCGGGACGCCGGTGGGCTGACGGGCGCCGGTGACCCGGACCAGTTCCTCGTCGCCGGCGCGTACCCGGGCGGTCTGCGGGGTGATGCCGGCGACGGTCATCAGCCGGGAGACGTCGCGGCGCTGCTCCGGCAGGACCAGGGTGACGACGGTGCCGGACTCCCCCGCCCGGGCGGTCCGGCCGCCCCGGTGCAGGTAGTCCTTCGCCTCGGTGGGCGGGTCGGCGTTGACCACCAGGTCCAGCCCGTCGACGTGGATGCCCCGGGCCGCCACGTCGGTGGCCACCAGGGCGGTGACCTGGCCGGTGCGGAACTGCTCCAGGATCCGGGTGCGCTGCGGCTGGGTCTTGCCGCCGTGCAGCGCGGCCGCGCGTACGCCCTTGGCGAGCAGTTGGCGGGCGACCCGGTCGGCGCGGTGCTTGGTCGCCATGAACAGGATGGTGCGTCCCTCGCGGGCGGCGATGTGGGCCAGCGCGGACGGCTTGTCGTCCGCCTCGACGTGCAGCACGTGGTGCGTCATCGCGGTCACCGTGGCGGTTCCCGGGTCGACGGAGTGCGAGACCGGGCGGCTCAGGAAGCGGCGGACCAGCTTGTCCACGCCGCCGTCCAGGGTGGCCGAGAAGAGCATCGTCTGGCCGTTCGGGGCGACCTGCTCCAGCAGCTTCGTCACCTGCGGCAGGAAGCCCATGTCGGCCATCTGGTCGGCCTCGTCGAGCACGGTGACGGCCACGTCGTCCAGCCGGGCGTCCCGCCGGTCGATCAGGTCGTGCAGCCGGCCCGGGGTGGCCACCAGCACCTCGGCGCCGGCGCGCAGCGCGTCGGCCTGCCGCTGGAGGGACAGCCCGCCCACCACGGTGGCGCAGCGCAGCCCGAGCGCCCGGGCGTACGGGGTGAGCGCCGCGGTGACCTGCTGGGCCAGCTCGCGGGTGGGCACCAGCACGAGCGCCAGCGGGCGGCCGGGGCGGGCGCGGTGGCCGGCCGTGCGGTGCAGCAGCGGCAGCCCGAAGGCGAGGGTCTTGCCGGAGCCGGTGCGCCCGCGGCCCAGCACGTCGCGGCCGGCCAGCGAGTCCGGCAGGGTGGCCGCCTGGATCGGGAACGGCGCGGCGATGCCCTGCGCGGCCAGCTCGGCGACCAGCGCCGGCGCCAGGCCGGTGGCGGCGAAAGTGGGAACGGTCATGGTCATGCGAAAAGCCTTCCTCGAGGCGGCACGTGTCGAGGAAGGGCGCCGGGGAGCGGCGCGTCACCGGCGTCGCCGGTGGTCACAAGCACGAACCGAAAGGTACGGGCCGGCCCGCCGCAGCACGCCACGTCCCGCTGAGCGGGTGGGCGGCGCAGCGGACCGGCCCGTCACCGCGCCCGGGGGGCGCGATGGGTGTTACCGGATGATCCGAAGATCAGAGCGGACGGATGTTCTCCGCCTGCGGGCCCTTCTGGCCCTGGGTCACCTCGAACTCGACCCGCTGGTTCTCATCCAGGCTCCGGTAGCCGGAGGACTGGATCGCCGAGAAGTGGGCGAAGACGTCGGCGCCGCCGTCGTCGGGGGTGATGAAGCCGAAGCCCTTGTCAGCGTTGAACCACTTGACGGTGCCAATTGCCATTTGTTCGTCTCCTTGACGGAACGTTCGGACCCGCACCTGTTGCGGACCCGAGGAGTGCGCCGCGCGTGGCCGCGCGCCGCACCTGTCGCTGCTGGTCGCCCCGCCCGGAGAACTCCGGACACAACAAAGAGCGCCTGGGGCCACAATCCGCCAGGCGCACACAGAGTCTCTGGAAACCAAAACTGCAACGTGGTCAGCCTAGCACGATCTCTGCAACACCGCGCCCTCTGTCGGAAATTCCGGCACGGCGGCGACGAGCGCGGTCAGCCCGGCGGCGTCGAGCAGGTCGGCGGGGCGCACGGTCACGCCGTCCCGCACGTAGTGGAAGGCGGCCCCCACCCGCTCGACCGGCACCCCGGCCAGCTCGGCCCAGGCCAGCCGGTAGACGGCGAGCTGCACGGCAGCCGCGTCGGCCTCCCGCCCGGCCGGCTGCCGGCCGGTCTTCCAGTCGACCACGTCGAAGCGGCCGCCGGGGCGGGCGAAGACGGCGTCCATCCGGCCCCGGACCACCACCCCGGCGATCACCGTGGCGAAGGGCACCTCCACCTCCACCGGCACCCGGTCGGCCCACTCGCTGGCCAGGAAGCGTTCCTGGAGCTCGGTGAGCGCGTCGTCCGGTGCGGCGTCCTCGTCGGCCGCGCCGGGCAGCTCGTCCACATCGAGCAGCCGGTCGGCGCCGAAGCGCTGCTCCAGCCAGGTGTGGAAGGCGGTGCCCCGCCGGGCGTACGGGTTGGGCTCGGTGGGCATCGGCCGGCGCAGCGTCCGGGCCAGGGCCTCCGGGTCGCGGCGCAGCGCCACCAGCTGCGTCACCGACAGGTGCCCGGGCAGCTCCACCTCGACCGCCTCGGCCCGCCGGGCCAGCTCGGCCCGTTCGGCGAGGAGCAGGTCGGCCTCCCGCCGCCAGCGGGTCACCTCGGCGTCCTCGGCGGGCGCCCGCGTGTCGGCGTCCTCGGCGGGCGCACCCGTCACGGCGGTCGCCAGCAGGGCCTCCTCGCGGCGGGCCGCCTCCGGGTCGGCCAGGCAGCGGCGGACCAGGGCGGCCGCCTCGGCCAGCGCCGGACGGCGGGCGCCCAGCGGGTCGGCCGGCCACTCCGCCCGCAGCACCGTCTCCGTGGTCGGGTTGACCGCGTCCCCGGCGGGCTCGGGCGCCCAGGCGTCGACCAGGTGGCCGTCCCCGCCGGCCAGGCAGGCGTCGTGCACCTCCCGGAGGAAGACCGAGGGGCCGCGGAACTTCTTCGTCCCCTCCCCCCACCAGTAGCCGGAGCAGAGCAGCAGCCGGCGGGGACGGGTCACCGCCACGTACGCCAGCCGGCGCTCCTCCCGCTCGTCGTGCGCCCGCCAGGCGTCGGTGAAGTCCTCCACCGCCCGGGCCACCCCGCGCTGGTCCTCCGCACCGGAAAGGCCCAGCTCGGGCAGCCCGTCCGCGTCGCCGCGGAGCGGGAACGGCAGCACGCCCAGCCCGCCCAGCCAGTGGTCGGAGTTGCGCACCGGCCCCGGCCAGACGCCCCGGGTCAGCCCGGCCACCGACACCACGTCCCACTCCAGGCCCTTGGCGGCGTGCGCGGTAAGTATCTGCACCGCACCTTCCACCACCTCGACCTCGCCCGGGGTGAGGCCGCGCTCCTCGTCCTCGGCGGCGGCCAGGTAGGCGAGGAAACCAGCCAGCGTGGCGCCGGGCGTCTCACCGCTGAACCGGGCCGCCACGTCGCCGAGCGCGTCCAGGTGGGCGCGGGCCAGGCCGGCGTCGCCGGCGCCGTCCCGGCCGGCCCGGACCGCCACCTCCACGTCCAGGCCGATGGTCCGCTCGATGTCCGCGATCAGCTCCGGCAGGGACTGGTCCAGCCGGTAGCGCAGCAGCGCCAGCTCCATCCCGTACGACCGGAGCCGCGCGTACCCCTCCGCCGAGTACGCCTGTGCCGGCCCCAGGTCGGCCAGCGCCTCGACCAGGGTGGCCTCGTCCAGCGCGTCCACGGTGATCTCCGGCCCGTCGTCGCCGGTCACCTCCCGGCGGGCCCGCGCGATGGCCCGGGCCCGCCGGTGCAGGGCGACCAGGTCGCGCGGCCCGATCCGCCAGCGCGCGCCGGTGAGCAGCCGCAGCAACGCCGCCCCGTCGGTCGGGTCGGCGAGCACCCGCAGCGAGCAGACCACGTCCCGGATCTCGGGGGTGTCCAGCAGGCCGCCCAGGCCGACCACGTCGACGGGCAGCCCGCGGGCGCGGAGCGCCGCCTCGAGAGCCGGGATCTGGCTGCGCAGCCGGACCAGCACGGCGGTGGTGGGGCGCCGGTGCGCCGGGATGTGTTCGGGCAGCGCCTCCGGCATCCCGGCCGCGCCACGCCAGGCGGCCAGCACGCTGTCGGCGATCCAGTCGGCCTCGTCGGCGTACGTCTCCAGCAGCGCGCTGTGCACGGTGCCGGCGGCCCGCCCGCCGGGGCTGCGGTGCGGGATCGGGTCGCGGACGCTGAGCGCGGCGTGCAGCTCTGGCACCCGGGCGCCGGCCGCCCGCAGCGGCACCGACAGCGCGTTGGCGACGCCGAGGATCTCGGGGCGGTTGCGCCAGCTCGTGGTGAGGCTGAGCACCTCGGCGGGGGCGCCGTCGGTGCGGGCGAACTCGGTGGGGAACCGGTCCAGCGTGCCGGCGCTGGCCCCCCGCCAGCCGTAGATGGACTGGCAGGGGTCGCCCACCGCGGTGACCGGGTGGCCGCCGCCGAACAGGGCGTTGAGCAGCACCACCTGGGCGTGGCTGGTGTCCTGGTACTCGTCGAGCAGCACCACCCGGAACCGGTCCCGCTCGATCACCCCCACGGCGGGATGGTCGCGGGCCACCCGCGCGGCCCGGGCCAACTGGTCGGCGAAGTCCATGGCCTCGAAGTCGTCCTTGCGCCGGGCGTACGCGCGGACCAGCGGCAGCAGCTTCAGCCGGGTCCGCTGGAGCTGGAGGGCCTTGCGCACGTCGGCGTACACCCGCCCCGGGCGGGACTGCACCTCGGCGAAGAACCGGCCGGTCCAGGCGGCCAGCTCGTCCGGGTCGACCAGGTGCTCGTCCAGCTCCCCGGCCAGGGCGAGCACGGCGTCGGTGATGGTCGACGGCATCCGGTCCACCTCGGACATGTCGCCGTCGTAGTTGCGCACCAGCAGGTCGACGAGCTGCCAGCGGGACGCCTCGGTGAGCAGCCGGGTGGTCGGCTCGTAGCCGGCGCGCAGCCCGTGCTCGGTGACGATCCGGCCCGCGTACGAGTGGTAGGTGGAGACGGTCGGCTCACCCACGAGGGGGTCGGCGTGCGGGTCCCGGCCCTGCCGGCCGAGCCGCCGGATGAGCTGGTCGAGCCGGGTGCGTACCCGGTGCGCCAGCTCGCCGGCCGCCTTGCGGGTGAAGGTGAGGCCGAGGATCTGCTCGGGGCGGACGTAGGAGTTGGCGACCAGCCAGACCACCCGGGCGGCCATCGTCTCGGTCTTGCCGGAGCCGGCGCCCGCGACGACCAGCAGCGGCTCCACCGGCGCGGCGATGATCGCCGCCTGTTCCCGGGTGGGCGCCGGCAGCCGGAGCAACCTGGCCAGCTCGACCGGGGTGTAGCGGGGGCCGGCGTCGGCGGCCCGGGGCGTCGGGGTGGCGCTGGTGCTGAACAGCGTCGGCTGGGTCGTCACGGTGCCCTCTTCGTTCGCAACTGCGGGGCTCGCAGAACCGGCTCACTCCTCGCGCTCACGGGTGCCCTCTTCGTTCGCAACTGCGGGGCTCGCAGAACCGGCTCAAGCGCGCGTTCCGGCTCGGCCGCGTCCCACGCGAGCCGCCCCGGAACGCGCGTCCTCGCGCTCACGGGTACTCCGTGGGCGGCTCGACGACCTGGCGGCCCTGCCCGGAGACCGGGCAGCTCGTGCGCACCGGGCAGACCCGGCACTTCGAGTTGGCGACGGCGGCGAAGGTGGCGGCGGCCATCGTGTCGGCGGTACGCCGGACCAACGCGGTGGCCCAGCCGGCCTCGGGGCCCTCCCCGGCGGCCGCCTGCGCCTGCTCCTTGGCCTCCTTCGCGCCGGTGCCGAGCTGCACGAGCGCGGCGCCACCGGACTCCTCGCCGAAGTCGGCGAACGCCCCCGCCTCCACGGCCGCCTGGTAGGCGCCGAGCTGCGGGTGTTCGGCCACCTCCCGCTCGGTGACCGCGGTGGACTTGCCGGTCTTCAGGTCGATCACCACGAGCCGCCCCTCGGCGTCGACCTCCAGCCGGTCGACCCGGCCGGTCAGCTCGACCGGCCGGCGCGGGTCGTCGAGGCGCACCGCGAACTCGTGCTCGATGGCGAGCAGCCGCCGCGGGTTGCCGGCCAGCCAGCGGAGCAGCTTGTCCACCATGGCCTCGGCGCGGGACCGTTCCGGGCCGACCATCCAGCGGGCGGCCAGCTCGATGGCGTCGAACCGGGCGGCCACGTACTCCAGCAGGGCCGTCCGGTCGACGCTCGCGTCCTCGGCCAGCATGGCGGCGGCGTGCACCAGGTTGCCGACACCCTGCGCGGCGCTGGCCGGGGCGCTGCCTCCGTGCCGTTCCAGCAGCCAGCGCAGGCTGCACCGCAACGCGCTCTCCATGGCCGACGGGGTGACCCGCACCGGTTCGCCCTCGTCGACCAGCGGCCGGTCGTCGGAGAGGCCGCGCAGGCCCCACCAGTCGTCCGGATGCGCGCCGGGCACCCCGGCGGCGGCCAGCCGGGCCAGCTCGGCCGCCGCCGCACGCCGCCGGGTGACCGGCGCCGCCGGGTCGGTGATCGCGGTACGCAGCTCCGCCACCAGCGCGGACAGGGTGAGCCCGCGCGGCGGCAGGGTGACCGGCAGCGTGCCGGGCGCCCCGTCCTGCGGGTCCTCGTCCCCCACCGGCACCGGCCCGTCGGACGCGGGCACGTCCAGCGCGGCGCCGTCGCCGGGCCGCCCGGACGCGTTCGCCGGGACCGCGGCGGCGCCGTCGCCGGCACGCCGGTCCCGCCCCCGGCCCGCCGCCCCGGTCGAAGCGGCACCACCGGCCGGGGCGGCACCGCCGGTCGGGGCGCCGTCGGCCGGGTCGCTCGGGCCCGGCTCCGGGTCCGGGCCGGCGGGTACGCCGCCGCTCCCGCCGACGGCGGGTGGGTCGGTGGCGGCCAGCTCGTGCAGGAAGCGGCTGGGCTGCTCCTCGTGGTCGTCGCCGCCGACCGCCACCGAGGCCACCGCGGTGACCAGCAGCCGCCGCCGCGCCCGGCTCACGGCCACGTGGAACAGCCGGCGCTCCTCGTCCAGCAGCGCCGAGGTCTGCCCGACCAGGCTGGCCCGCAGCCCGGCGCCGTCGGCCCGGCCGGCGAGCACGTCGACCAGCCGCTCCGAACCGAGCAGGCTGCCCCGCAGCCGCAGGTCGGGCCAGACGCCCTCCTGCACGCCGGCGACCGCGACCAGGTCCCACTCCAGGCCCTTGGCGGCGTGGGCGGTGAGCAGCCGGACCGCCTCGCCCCGGTCGGCGCTGGCAGCGAGCGTGTCCGCCGGCAGCTCCTGCCCTAGCACGTGGTCGAGGAAGACCTCGGTGCGCGCGCCGGGCAGCCGGTCGGTGAACCGGGCGGCCGCGTCGAAGAGCACCATGACCGCGTCGAGGTCGCGGTCGGCGGCCTCGGCGCGCCAGCGCTGCGCGGTCTCGTGCTCGCCGGTCGCGGCCCGGCCGCGGGTGATGGCCCCGGCCCAGCGCTCGGCCAGGCCGCTCTCCCGCCACACCGCCCAGAGCACGTCCTCGGCGGTCGCGCCGGGTGCGGCGGCGGCCTGCCGGGCGATATCCAGCAGGTGCGCCACGGTCTGCGCCGGGGCCGCCCAGCGCCGCTCGACGGCGGCCAGCTCGGCCGGGTCGCGCAGCGCCTCGACGATCAGCTCGCCGGACGGACGGCGGTCGCCGGCGGCCAGCGCGAGCGCGCGCAGCCCCTGGCGCAGCCGCCGCTCGGCGAGCGGGTCCGCGCCGCCCAGCGGCGAGTGCAGCAGGGCGACGGCCGACTCCTCGTCCAGCCGGTCGGGGTCGAGCGCGCAGCGGAGCAGGAGCAGCAGCGGGGCCACGCCGGGCTGGAGGTGCAACGGCAGGTCCTCGCCGTGCACCACGGTCGGCACCCCGGCGGTGTGCAGGGCGCGCCGCAGCGAGGGCAGCTGCCGGCCGGTGGAGCGGACCAGCACCGCCATCCGGGACCACGGCACCCCGTCGAGCAGGTGCGCCTCGCGCAGCGCGTGGGCCAGCCAGGCGGACTCGCTGGTGGCCGAGCGGAAGGTGCGGACCTCCAGCGCGCCCGGCGCGGCGTCGGGGAGCGGGCGCAGCCGCCGGTGCGCCGCCGGGCCGCGCAGCCGGCGGGCCAGCCGGGCGGTCGCGGCCAGCAGCTCCGGCCCGGCCCGGTAGGAGGTGGTGAGCGTGACCTGGGCGGCCGGCGCGCCGGAGGCCGTGCGGAACCGGTGCGGGAAGGTGGTCACCCCGGCCGGGTCGGCGCCGCGGAAGGCGTACGTGGAGGAGTCCGGGTCGGCGAAGGCGACCAGGGACTTGCCGCCCCCCGCCACGACGGCGAGCAGGTCGAGTTGGGCCGGGTCGGTGTCGGCCAGCTCGTCGACGTAGACGTGGGCGACCCGGCGGCGCTCGGCGGCCAGCAGCTCCGGGTCGTCCAGCAGCATGCCGGTGGCGGCCCGGACCAGCTCGGCCGGGTCGTACGCGATCGAACCCCGGTTGCTCACGTCACGCAGGGCGAGGACGGCCACGTACTCGCGGAGGAAGCGGGCGGCGGCCGGCCAGTCGGCGCGGCCCAGCTTTTCGCCCAGCCGGGCCAGTTCGACCGGGCCGACGCCCCGCTCGGCGGCGCGCATCAGCAGGTCGCGGAGCTGCTGGGCGAAGGCCCGGGTGCGCAGCGCCGGGCGCAGGTCCTCCGGCCAGCCGACCGGGTCGTCCGCCGGCTCCTCGCCCACGATGTCGAGCAGCTCGCGGATGATCAGGTCCTGCTCGGGGCCGGTGAGCAGCCGGGGCGAGGGTTCGCCGCGCTCGGCGGCGGCCCGGCGGAGCAGCCCGAAGGCGTACGCCGGGAAGGTGCGGACCAGCGGCTCGCGGACCACGCGGTGGCCGTTGCCGGCGATCCGCGCCTCGATCCGGTGGCGCAGCTCGGTGGCACCCCGCCGGCCGAAGGTGAGCACCAGGACGTGTTCCGGGTCGACGCCCTCGGCCACCCGGGCGGCGACCGCCTCGACCAGGGTGGCGGTCTTGCCGGTGCCGGGGCCGCCGACGACCAGCATCGGGCCGTCGGTGTGCGCGACGACCTCGGCCTGCACCGGGTCCGGCCGGCGCGACGGCGGGTGCGCGGCATCGCCCGCGGACCCCCCGGATCGCGGCTCCGTCTCGGCCGGCCCCGTGGACCGACCATCCCCCTGCCCCGCCCCGGCGACCTGGGAGACCCCCGCCCCCACCCCACCGGGCCGGCGCACCAACCGGTACGCCTGCATCCCCGACATCCCACCACGCCGGTACGACACCGGAGAACCCGCCGCCGGCCCCCACACCGCCAGCTCCCGTCGATCATGAAGTTGTTGTCGCGACACGCCGGCATCGCCGGCAACAACTTCATGATCAACCGGGGGGCCGGCGTCAGGTGAGGCGGGCGTCCAGGAGGTCGAGGGCCTCGGGGACGGTTTCCGCGATCTGCAGGAGGTCCAGGCCGGCCGGTTTGAGGAAGTGGCGGTCGGCCAGGGTGCCCAGCCAGTCGAGCAGCGGGCGGTAGAAGCCGTCGGCGTCGACCAGCACCATGGGCTTGGCGTGCATGGCCAGGGTGGCGGTGGTCCAGACCTCGAACAGCTCGTCCAGGGTGCCGAGCCCGCCGGGCAGGGCCACGAACGCGTCCGACTTGTCGATCATCAGGGTCTTGCGGCTGGCCATCCCGTCGGTGACCAGCAGCTCGTCGGACGCCAGGTCGGCGACCTCCAGGTCGACCAGGGCCTGTGGGATGACACCCAGGGTCCGGCCGCCGGCCGCCCGCGCCCCGTCGGCCACGGCGCCCATCATCCCCACGCACCCGCCGCCGCTGACCAGCGTGTGCCCGCGCCGGGCCAGCTCCGCGCCGGTCTCGGTGGCCAGGTCCAGCCAGCGGGCGTCGAGGGTACGCGAGGACGCGCAGAACACGCAGACGTTGGCCACGGTCAGCCCTGCTCCGCCGGCCCGTCGGGGGCGGCCTCGGCGGCGGCCTGCTGATCGGCGCCGAGGCGGGCGACGGCCTCCTCGCGGATCGCCTCCTGCTCGGCGGAGAGCACCGCCTCGGCCTCCACGATGTGCCGGACCGCCTCGTTGACGTCGTCGGTGAGGCAGATGAGGTCCAGGTCGTTCGGGCCGATCTTGCCCTCGGCGGTCATGCTGTCCCGGAGCCAGTCGAGCAGGCCCCGCCAGTAGTCGACGCCCATGAGCACCACCGGGAAGCGGGTCACCTTGCCGGTCTGCACCAGGGTGAGCGCCTCGAAGAGCTCGTCCATGGTGCCGAAGCCGCCGGGCAGCACCACGAAGGCCTGGGCGTACTTGACGAACATGGTCTTGCGGGCGAAGAAGTAGCGGAAGTCGATGGCCAGGTCGACCCAGTCGTTGATGCCCTGCTCGAACGGCAGCTCGATGCCGAGCCCGACGGAGAGCCCGCCCGCCCCGTTGGCGCCCCGGTTGGCCGCCTCCATCACGCCCGGCCCACCGCCGGTGATCACCGCGTAGCCGGCCCGGGCCAGCGCACCGCCCAGTTCCTCGGCCAGCCGGCACTCGGCGCTGTCCGGCTTGCTCCGGGCCGAGCCGAAGACGCTGACCGCGGGCGGCAGGTCGGCGAGGGTGTCGAAGCCCTCGACGAACTCGGACAGGATGCGCAGCGCCCGCCAGGCGTCCCTGGTCTTCCAGTCGCCCCGGCCCCGGGAGTCGAGCAGCCGCTGGTCGGCGGTGCTGGTGGGGATGGCCTGGTTGCGCAGGGTGACGGCGCCCCGGTGCCGTACCCCGCTCGGCCCGCGGCCGGGTGGCCGCCCGTTGCTCTGGCTCATGGGGCCACCGTAGTGGAGCGGGGGCGGCGCGGTGCGGAGGCGGGCGACGCGGAGAAATTCTTCGTGATCATGGGCAACTAAATGGCTCGCTCGTACGTCTTACTATTCACATACCGGGTATGCCCGGGCGCGCGCCTTCGGGGGAGGAGCCAGCGTTGATCAGCAACAGCGAGATGATCCGGATTCGCCGGCAGATGCAGCGGCGGATCCGGGACGTGGTGGCCGAGCGCCGCCGCGCCCGGATGATGGAAGCCCACCACACCGACCTCACCGGCGAGACCACCGAGACCGAAACCCCGCTGACGACCACGCTCTGACGGTCCGGCACGACCCGGGGGTCCGCGTCACCGACGCGGGCCCCCGGTCGCGTGCTCAGGACGAGGCGAGCCAGCGGTGCAGGGTGGCCGCGCCGTCGCGGATCTTCGTCAGCTCGACGTGCTCGTCCTTGTGATGGGCCAGGTTGGGGTCGCCCGGACCGAAGTTCAGCGCCGGGATGCCCATGGCCGCGAACCGGGCCACGTCCGTCCAGCCCAACTTGCCGATCGGGGCCGCGCCGACCGCGGCCAGGAACTCCTGCGCCGGCGGGTTGTCCAGGCCCGGGGCCGCGCCGGCCGCCGCGTCGGTGACCGCCAGGTCGAAGCCCGCGAAGACCTCGCGCAGGTGCGCCTCGGCCGCCGCCGGGTCACGGTCCGGGGCGTACCGGTAGTTGATCTCGATCTCGCAGCGGTCCGGGACGACGTTGCCCGCCACCCCGCCGGTGATCCGCACCGCGTTCAGGCCCTCGCGGTAGTCGCAGCCCTCGATGGTCACCCGGCGCGCCTCGTACGTGGTCAGCCGGCGCAGCACCTCGCCGGCGCCGTGGATGGCGTTCACCCCGTGCCACGACCGCGCCGCGTGGGCCCGCTCGCCGTGTGTGGTGACGATCGCCCGCATGGTGCCCTGGCAACCCGCCTCGACGATCCCGTACGTCGGTTCCAGCAGCAGCGCGAAGTCGGCCGCCAGCCACTCGGGGTGGGCCTGGGAGACGAGGGTGAGCCCGTTGTACCTCGACTCGATCTCCTCGGCCTCGTAGAAGAGGTAGGTGACGTCGTAGCGTGGGTGGGGCAGGGTCACCGCCAGGTGCAGCGCGAAGGCCACCCCGGACTTCATGTCGGAGGTGCCGCAGCCGTACATCAGGTCGCCGCGCATGGTCGACGGGAAGTTGTCGTTGAGCGGCACGGTGTCCAGGTGGCCGGCGAGCACCACCCGCTGCGGCCGGCCCAGGTCGGTGCGCGCCATCACGGTGTTGGAGTGCCGGTAGGTGGTGAGGTGCGGCACGCCCCGCAGCACCTCCTCGACGCAGTCGGCGATCGCCTTCTCGTTGAGCGACACGGACTCGATGTCGACCAGCGCGCGGGTCAGCGCCACCGGATCGGCCAAGACCTCGGGGGTCAACGGGTTCTGCATGTCTCGCACGGTACCGTCAGCAGCGTGACGACCGCACAGTCTGCCTGGGGCATCGGCCTGGCCACGATCACCGCTGACGACCAGGTGCTGGACACCTGGTACCCGACCGGCAAGCTGGGGCTCGGCGAGCTGCCGCTGGTCGCCGGTGAGGACGAGGCCGACGTGCTGGACCTGCCGCCCGGCGCGGTCGGCGAGCGGGCGCTGCCCGGCCTGCGCACGGCCCAGGTGGTCACCGTGATCGGCTCGCTGGACGACCCGATCAAGGACGCCGCGGACGCGTACCTCCGGTTGCACCTGCTCTCCCACCGCCTGGTGCGGCCCAACGAGCTCAACCTCGACGGCATCTTCGGCAAGCTGGCCAACGTGGCCTGGACCTCGGCCGGGCCGTGCCCGCCGGAGCGGGTCGACGAGCTGCGGGTCATCGAGCGGTCAGCCGGCCGCCACCTGGCCGTCCACGGGGTGGACAAGTTCCCCCGGATGACCGACTACGTGGTCCCGGCCGGCGTGCGCATCGCCGACGCGGACCGGGTCCGGCTCGGCGCGCACCTGGCCGCCGGCACCACCGTGATGCAGGAGGGCTTCGTCAACTTCAACGCCGGCACGCTGGGCACCTCGATGGTCGAGGGGCGGATCGTGCAGGGCGTGGTGGTCGGCGACGGCTCCGACATCGGCGGCGGCGCGTCGATCATGGGCACCCTCTCCGGCGGCGGCACCGAGAAGGTGCGCATCGGCGAGCGGAGCCTGGTCGGCGCGAACGCGGGCGTGGGCATCACCCTGGGCGACGACTGCGTGGTGGAGGCCGGCTGCTACATCACCGCCGCCTCGAAGATCACGCTGCCGGACGGCCGAGTGGTCAAGGCCCGGGAGCTGTCCGGGGTGGACGGCCTGCTCTTCTGGCGCAACTCGGTGACCGGCGCGCTGGAGGCGAAGCCGCGCACCGGCCGGGGCATCGAGCTGAACGCGGCGCTGCACGCCAACGACTGAGCGACGACGCGGGACGGGCCGGGGCGGAACGCCCCGGCCCGTCCGCCGTCCGGGCCGGCGGACCGCCGACCCGGACGACCGGATCACCGCAGGCGGTACGCCTGGATGATCCGCTGGGTGACCGTGTTGCCGGCGCCGTCCCGGGCGGTCGCCCGCAACGAGACGTAGCCGGGGCCGGCCGGGTGCCGGACCGTGGCCGCCCAGCCCGCGCCCTGCTTGTGCAGGGCCGCCTTGCGCCAGGTCTTCCCGCCGTCGTACGAGACGTCGACGGTGAGCGCCGCGACGGAGGCGGCCGGCGCGCCGGGCTGCCGCTGCACCGTCACCGGGATGGTGAAGGTCCGGCCGGCCGGGGCGCTGTTGTCCACGGCCAGCGGCGGGGTGAAGCGGACGGCCATGGCCGGCAGCCGCGCCCAGTCGTCACCGGGGACGCGCCGGGAGCGGAACGTCCAGGTGGCCGAGACCTCGGTGCTCAGGTCGGTGAAGCCCCGCGTTGCCGAGGTCTCCAGCCGGTAGCTCGCGGCGCCCGGCGGCACCTGGAACTCGCCGTACCCCGCGGCGGGCTGCTCGGCGAGCAGCTTCCCGTTGCGGTAGAGCGCCGTCCGTTCGGTGTCGTTGAGCGAGCCGCCGGGGTGGCCGGCCGCGTCGCTGTGCACCGGCAGGGCGACCACGAGGGTGTCGCCGTTGCGGGTGATGCCCTGCTCCGGCCAGCGGGGCTGCGGGAAGGACGGCCCGTACGGCGCGCTGTTCCAGTCCTCCCGGTAGGTCCGGCCGGCCCGGTACCGGGTGGGCACCGACTCCAGCACCGCCCGCACCTCCAGCCAGCCGTCCTCGCCCCGCTCACCGAAGTCCAGCTCGGAACTCCAGCCGGTGCGGGTCGTGCTGTAGTGCTCGACCCGCTTCCCGGGCACCGGAACCGGCACGACGATCGCCGAGCCGCCGATGTTGTAGTCGGACTCCGGGAAGACGATCCTCTCGTTCTCCAGCCCGGCGTAGCCGGCCGCGAACCGGTGCGTGACGGTCGCCAGGTCGCCCGGCTGGTAGTGCCGGACGAACCCGGTCGGCATCCGGCCCGGGAACAGCTCGTTGAGGGCGTAGAAGTACGGGCTGCGCTCCGGCGCCGTCGGTTCGAGCCACTGGCTGGCCAGGGCGGCGACGAAGAGGGAGTCGGAGACGCCGTGCCCCAGCTGGCCGCTGTGCAGGCCGTCGAAGCTGAACGTCCAGAGCCCGAACCCGTAGGAGGAGTCCTCGGTGGACCAGTTGGCCGAGAGGTCGATCAGCAGCGGCGCCGCGCCCCGCTGCGGCACCGTGGACCGGACCGGCTTCGCCCGCCGGGCGTCGACGGTGAGCCGCTGGTTGCCGCTCACCACCAGCTCGGGCTGGGCCAGCATGGAGACCTCGGTCCAGCCCTCCTCCCCCGGCAGGTAGATGAGGCTGTTCAGGCCGTACCGGCCCTTGGGGAGGCGGACCCGCGCCTCGCCGTCGGGGTCGTACACGTCCCGGTAGACGGCGCCGTCCAGCCCGACCAGGGTGGTGAAGTAGTCACCGGTGAGCTTGCCGGCCCGGTCGCGGTGCGCGACGGTCAGGTCGTAGCTCTCCACCTCGCGGTTGACCGCCAGCGGGGTGACCGCGACCGCGTCGCCGGCACGGGCGACCAGCCGGCCGGTCCAGTAGCCGTCGAGGCCGCCGAGCCGGGTGTCGGCGGTGACGGTGACCTGGGCCGTCCCGCCGGCCGGCACGGTGAGCCGGGACGCGCCGAGGGTGAACATCCCGGCCGGGGCGGCGCGCCCGTCCGGGCCGGTGACCTCGGCGGTGAGGTCGAGGGTGAGCGGGCCGGTCCCACCGTTGCGGTAGGTGACCGTGCGGGCCACCGGCTGGTCGTCACCGTGCGGCCAGGCCGTCACCCCGAACGAGACGCTGGGCGGGTCGCTGCTGACCTGCTCCGTGATCGCGTGGGCCACGTCGACCCGTCCCGCGCCCTGCTGGAACGCCGTCTGTTCGGGGTGCGGCTTCGCCGAGGCCATCAGCGTGGCCTTGTACCGTCCGGCGGTCCAGCCCGGGTGCTGCTGGGCGAGCAGTGCCGCGGCGCCGGCCACGTGCGGCGTGGCCATCGAGGTGCCGGAGAGGGAGACGTAGCGGTCCCCCACCGGGTCGCCGATGGCGCCGTTGGCCGCCCGGGCGGCCACGATCTCGACGCCGGGCGCGGTGATGTCGGGCTTGAGCCCGCCGTCGACCCGCGGCCCCCGGCTGGAGAAGTCGGCCAGCGCGTCGTCCCGGTCGACCGCGCCGACGGCCAGCGCGGCGTCGGCGGTGGCCGGCGAGCCGACCGAGCCGTCGGCGCCGTCGTTGCCGGCGGCCACCACGAACAGCGTGCCGGTCTGCGCGGTCAGCGTCTCGACGGCCTGCTCCAGCGGGTCGACCTCGGGGAAGTCCGCGCCGCTGAGGCTCATGTTGACCACGCTGGCGTGCTTCTCGGCCGCGGCCCACTGCATGCCGGCGAGGATCGCCGACTCGGTGCAGCCCTGGTTCTCGCAGACCTTGCCGGAGAGCAGGGTGGCGTCGGGGGCGACGCCGCGGTACTTCCCGCCGGAGGCGGCCCCGCTGCCCGCGATGATCGAGGCGACGTGGGTGCCGTGCCCGACCATGTCGTCGGACTCGGCCGCCTCGCTGAAGTTGCGCGAGTCGGCGACCCGGCCGGCCAGGTCCGGGTGGGTGAGGTCGACGCCGGTGTCGAGCACCGCGACGCTGACCCCCTTGCCGGTGAAGCCGGCCGCCCAGGCGGTGGGTGCGCCGATCTGCGGCACGCTGTGGTCGAGGGTGACCCGCCGCCGGCCGTCCAGCCAGATCCGGTCGACATCCCCCGCCGCGTCGACCCGGGCCCCGGCCCGGTCCGCCGTGACCGCGCCCCAGACCGCGCCGGTGTCGGCCTTCGTCGCGACCAGCGCCGCGCCGCCGATCGCCGGCAGGTCGCGGGTCACCCGGGTGCCGGCCATCGGGGCCGCCGCCCGTCGGGCCGACCCCGGCCGGTACGACACGAGCAGCGGCAACGTGTCCCGCCGGGCGTCGTCGTAGCCGGCCGCGACCAGCCCGGTGACGTCGAACAGCCGCCGGTCGACCCGGCCGGCCCGGACCAGGGGCAGCGCGTCCTGCGGCAGCACGGTGAGACGGCCGCGTTCCCGGCCGACCAGGAAGCCCACACCGGCGCGGCCGGCGCCGGGGCGGACCGCCGCCTGCCCGGCGGCGGTGACGGTGACCCGGTCGCCGGTGATGAGGGTGACGGTGACCGGCTCGCCGGCGCGCGCGGCCGCGGCGCGGGCGGGAGTGGCGTCGGGGGCCGCCGGCGGGGCCGCGGAGGCCGGCACGGGCAGGCCCAGCGCCAGCCCCAGGGTGAGGCCGAGGCCGGCGACTCTTCTTCGATTTCGGCGCAACGTTCCTCCTTCGTCAAGCGTCTTCATCAATGGGGGACATCGATGGAGATTGCCAGAATTGCATACCGCGTATGCAAAAGGAAGTCGCCAATCCGACTAAACCGGTGCCCCGGCCGCCGCCGCCCGGGGCATGATCGCCCGGTGACCGCCATGAAGGACCGCATGCTCGCCGGCGAGCCGTACATCGCTGACGACCCGGAGATCATTGCCGATCTGGACCGGGCCGCCCGGCTCGGCAAGCGCTTCAACCGCAGCTCCGCCGACGACCCCGAGGGGCGCCTCGCCGCCCTCCGCGACCTGCTCGGCTCGGTCGGCGAGGACACCTGGGTACGGCCGCCGCTCTACTGCGACTTCGGCTACCAGACTCACATCGGGCCGCGCAGCTTCGTCAACTTCAACGCGGTCTTCCTCGACGTCGCCCGGATCACCATCGGCGCCGACGTCCAGATCGGACCGAACGTGCAACTCCTCACCGCCACCCACCCGGTCGAGCCGGCGGCCCGGCGGGCCAAGTGGGAGGCGGCCGAGCCGATCACCATCGCCGACAACGTCTGGCTCGGCGGCGGGGTCGTCGTGCTGGCCGGCGTGACCATCGGAGCGAACACCGTGGTCGGCGCGGGCGCGGTGGTGACCAAGGATCTACCCGCCAATGTGGTCGCCGTGGGTAACCCCGCTCGTCCGGTCCGGATCCTCGAAGATACGGTCTGAGCTGCTAAAACGACGCCTCCAGGGGGGTGCGGATTCCGACCACAGGGTGCACTCTGGGTAGTGACCGGTTCACCCAGGGGGCGTCATGGAACGGGTGCTCGAACTGCGCGTCCACGGGGTGTCGAACACCCCGCCCGACCAACTGCTCGGGCTGCGCCCCGCCCCCGGTGGTGACGGCGCGCAACCCGACCTGGTCGCCGGCGGCGCGGTCACCGGCTTCTACCGCACCAGCACCGCCGGCCGGGACGACCCGATCACGGTCGAGGCGTACAGCTGGGGGCAGTTGACCTCCGGCGCGCGGACCCGGCGCGACGTCGAGCGTGCCCTGTGGACGCTGCTGCTCCCCTTCACCCTGGCCAACGTGGCGCTCTACGCGCGCGTCGGCATCCCGCCGGACCCGGACCGGGAACGCTGGGCCAGCCGCTCCGGCGTCACGGCCTGGCTCATCCGGCTGTTCTGCCTGAGCCTCACCGGCACCCTCGTGATCACGGCGACCGGGATCGGAGTGGACCTGATCGGCTGGCAGTGCGTCGGCCCGGACTGCCTCGGCCACCTCCCCGGCCCGATGGAGTTCCTCGGCAACGCCTGGTGGCGCCAGGACACCCGGGCGCTCGCCGCGGGCCTGCTGCTGCCGCTGCTCCTGCTCACCGGGCTCGGCGCCGTCGCCTGGCGCACCTACCAGTACGAGGCGGAGATGCCCGCCGAACCGCACCCCCGCCCCGCGACGCGGGAGGACGGCTCACCCGCAGACCCGCCGGAGCCGCTGGAGAACCCGCTCCAGGACCCGACCTTCTGGAACGGCGAGGGGCAACTGCGCCGGGCCGCCGTGCTGCACCTCTGCACCGGGGCGGTGATCGCGGCGGCGGTCCCGGTCGGCGCGGTGATCGTCATGGACCCGCCGCGCGGGCTGCGGGCCGCGGTCGCCTGGCCGACCGTCGGAGTGCTCGCGGCCGTGGTCGCGATCGCCGTGGTGGCGTTGGGCCGGCCCTGGTTGACCCGGCGGCAGGGCGCCACGCCGCTCGGCCGGTGGAGCGCGACCGTGGCGCTGCTCACCGGGCTGGGGCTGGCCGGCACGTTCACCCTGCTGCTGCTGCCCGACGGTCCCGCCGGCCGGCCGCTGTCCGCGTACCGGCCGCCCATCGGGTGCGTCGCCGACCCGGGCATCCCCGGCTGCCGCACCGACCGGTCGCTGCCCGGCTACGACACCGCGGTCGCCTGGCTCGCCACCTACCAGGCGCTGCTGCTGGTCACCATCGGCGCGGTGAACCGCTCCGGACGGCGCGCCCTGTTCGGGCCGGTGGCCGGCAGCCTGCTGCTGCCGCTCGGGGTGGCCTGGACCGAGCACGGCCTGCCCGGCCTGCCCGACGCGCCGGACGCGCTGAGCAGCTGGATGCTCGCCGGGCCGGCCATCGCCATCGCCGTGACCGGGCTGCTGCTGCCCCGGACCCGGCCGGCCGTGCCGGTGCAGCCGCTCGCCGCGCACACCGACCTCGCCTGGGGCGGGCGCGCCCCGGCCCTCATCGCCGGCTTCGGCTGGATGATGGCGATCGCCTACTGCGCCGGCCTCCTCTACTGGGTGAGCGACCGGCTCGACAGCCGGGCCGACCCGAGCGGCAACAGCCGGGTCGTGCCCCCGCTCGCCGTGTTCTGGGCCGGGCTGGCCTGCGTGGTCGCCCTGCTCGCCCTGCTCGCGCTGCTGGTCCGGGCCGGCATCCTGCTCCAGACGCTCCGCCGTGCCGAGTACGCCGCCCTCACCTCCGGTCACGCCGGCCTCTCCGCGCACGACCTGCGCCGCTGCCGCGACGTCAGCACCTTCCGGGCGCTGCACCGGCTGGTCGGCGAGCACGCGATCCGGCTGGTCGGCTGCTACGCGACCGTCTCCGTGGTGCTGGTGACGCTCTGCTGCGCGGCCGCGCTCTCCCGCAGCCGGCCCAGCCCGCTCTCCCCCTCCGGCTGGCAGACGATCATCCACTGGGCGGCCAACCGGGGCGACACCATGCTCGGCTGGCTGCCCGTGGTGATGAGCGCGCTCGGGCTGCTCGTCTACCGCACCGACACGGTGCGCCGGTCGGTCGGCGTCATCTGGGACGTCGGCACCTTCTGGCCCCGCGCCGCGCACCCGCTCGCCCCGCCCAGCTACGCCGAGCGCGCCGTACCGGAACTCCAGACCCGGGTCGCCGGCCTGCTCGCGCTCCCCCCGCTGCACCCCGACCGGATGGACGGGGTGATCCTCTCCGGGCACAGTCAGGGCACCGTCATCTGCGCCGCCATGCTGCTGCAGCTCCCCCGCCGCTGGCGGCGGCGCATCTGGTTCTTCTCCTACGGTTGCCAGCTCACCCGCCTCTACGGCCGGGTCTTCCCCGCCTACTTCGGCCCGGAGCGGTTGCGCACCCTGGCCCGGGCGCTCACCTGGCCCGGCGGGCACGTCTCGTGGACCAACTTCTGGCGCGACACCGATCCGCTCGGCTGGCCGGTCAGCGCCGGGGAACGGGACGTGCCGGTGGCCGACCCGGAGGCGCTGCACCCCGTCGGGGGCGAGGTGGCCGACCCGCCGATCCGCAACCACAGCGGCTATCCGGAGGCGGCCGAGTTCACCCGCGAGCGGGCGGTGGTGGCGCGGCTGCTGCGCCGGGCCGTGCCGTCACCCCGGCAGGGGGTCGGCTAGCCGGACCACGAGGTCGGCGTGTTCGGCGGTGCCGGCCACGAGCCGAGCGTTGGCCTCGTCGCTGCCGAGCGCCCAGGCGCGGGCCTGGTCCGGCGTCTTCCCGTACGCCTCGTGCCGGGCGGTGAGCCGGCGCACCCGCAGCTCGGCGTCGAGGTCGAGGAACCAGACCTGGTGCAGCAACGTGCCCACCTCCTCCCACGGGTCGTCACGCAGCAGCAGGTAGTTGCCCTCGGTCACCACGAGCCGCACCTCGGGCGGCACCTCGATCGCCGCGGCGACCGGCTCCTCCAGGTCGCGGCGGAACGCCGGCGCCCACACCGAGGTCGGCTCCAGCCGGCGCAGCCGGCGCAGGGTCGACGCGAAGCCGTTGACGTCGAACGTGTCCGGCGCGCCCTTGCGTGCCTCCCGGCCCAGCCGGACCAGCTCCGACTGGGCCAGGTGGAAGCCGTCCATGGGCACCAGCCGGGCGGCCGGACCGACCTCGGCGACGATCCGCTCGGCCAGCGTGGACTTGCCCGCCCCCGGCGCGCCGGTGATGCCGAGCAGCTGCCGCGGGCCGTCCCCGGCGAGGGCCCGCGCCCGGGCCACCAGCTCAGCGAGCGGGAGCACCTGCGCGGGCGCCATCAGCCGAGCACTGGTTCGCTGATGGTGAACCGGGCCTCGACCGCCGCCTGCACCGGCTGCGGCTGCGGATCCAGCTCCAGCTCGGTTGCGGCCTCCCCGCCCCTCGCGAAGGCCGCCTTCGCCATCATCGACGGGGCGGTGGCCAGGCCGGTGTCGGCCAGCTCCACGAGGGCGGTCACCCGGGCGCCGAGCGCCTCCGCGTATTCCCGGGCGCGGGCCAGGGCGTCCGCGATGGCGGCGTGCCGGGCCTCCCGGTAGGCCGGGCTGTCCGGCCGCAGCGACCACCACGGGCCGGCCAGCTCGACCTGCTCCTGGTCGGCCAGGCGGAGCATCAGCTCGCCTAGCGCGGTGAAGTCGACCACCGTGACCGTGGTGGTCACGCTGCCGTGGTAGGCCACCACCCGCTCACCGGAGCGCTTCGTCTCCGGCCAGACCCGGAGCTGGCCGGTCTCCCGCCGCTCCACGGCCGGCTCGGCCGCGTCGAGCAGCACCCGCACGGCGGCCGCGCGCTCGGCCAGCCGGGTCAGCGTGGTCTCCCGGTCGCGGTCCCGTGCGGTCGCGGTCACCGCGAACCGGGCCAGCTCGGGGGCGACCTCCCGGTACGCCTCGCCGCGTACCGCCACGACCGGTGCGTCCGCCATGCCGCTCAGCCTAGTGGCGGGGTCGCCGGAAGGTGGCCCGTGTAGGTGACCCCGCCCTCCGCCACCCGGCAGCCGGTCAGGTGGCCGCCGGCCGCGCCCAGCTCCCGCAGATATGCCAGCTCCCCGGCGTGGTCGGCGGCGGCCGGGAACTCGCGCCGGTGGGCGGTGAACGCGCGGCCGCGCAACGCGGCCCGGGCGGTGCGACCCTCGGTGAGCCGGCCGGCCAGCTTCCCGGGGTCGCCGGCCCGCAACGCCTCGGCCAGCTCGTCGAGGTAGGCCCGGACCGCGTCCAGCTCGACCAGCACGCGATCCCGGTTGCCGAGCAGCATGTTCGCGGTCCGCTCGGGCGGCCCGCCGGCCACCCGGGTGCCGTCGGAGAAGCTGCCGGCGGCGAGCGCGAGCACCGCGTCGCGCAGCGCCGAGCGCTGCACGGTGCCGGCCAGCGCGCCGGCGAGCAGGTGAGGCAGGTGGGAGGCGAGCGCGGCGGCGCTGTCGTGCTCCGGGGCGGACATCGGCACCACCCGCGCGTGGAAGACGTCGACGAGCAGCGCGGCGAGCCGCCGGAACGCGGGCATCCCGGTCGGCCCGGGGCAGAGCACCCACGCGGCCCCGTCGAGCAGCGCCGGGCTGGCCGCGTCGAGGCCGGCCCGGTCGGCGCCGGCCATCGGGTGGCCGGGCACGAACCGGTGCCCGAGCCCCTGCGCGACGGCGGCCGTGGCCACGTCGGCCTTGGTGCTGCCCACGTCGGTGAGCACACACCGGTCGTCGGTGGCCGCGGCCACCGACGCCACCGTCGCGGGCAGGGTGGGCAGCGGGCCGCAGAGGAACACGACGTCCCGGCCGCGGACCGCCTCCTCGACCGTGTCCGGCGCGGCGACGCCCTGCTCACGGACCCGCCGCCGGGTCGCCGGGTCCGGGTCCCAGCCGGCCACGTCGAGCCCGGCGTCGCGGAGCCGGAGCAGCACCGACCCGCCGATCAGGCCGGTGCCGACCACCGCCGCGCGTGCCTGTCCGCCGGCCCCGCCCACCATCGGCCCCACCTCGGCGTTCCGTCGTCCGGAGCCGGACCCGGCCCGCTGGAAGTCCCGCCGAGGATACCGTCCGCGGCTCAGCCCTGGCGTTGCGTCACCGTCCGCCGCCACCCGGTGAACGCCCGGCCCGGGTCGCCGAAGTACGTCCACGGCAGCTCGGTCACCAGGTCACCGAGCACCTGGAAGCGCTCTGCCGCGGCGGCGTGGTCGCCGCCCACGGGGAAGCACATCGCGAAGTTGTTGTGCGGCTGCGGCCAGCCCGGGTAGTGGCCGTGCTCCGGGTGGCGCACCGACTGGTCGGCCGCCGCGCGCAGCTCGGCGAGCACCTCGGGGTCGCGGAGGTGGGCGTCGTCCTCGCCGGAGGGCAGCTTGAGCCACATCTCCAGGTGGGCCGCCGCGACCAGGTGGGCCAGGCCGCTGGCGGCCGGCGCCTTCGCCGCCGCCGACCGGGCGAAGTCGAACATCTCCTCGTCGCTGCCGAACCACTTGGCGCACCGGTACTGGAGCATCTGGACGTGCGCCAGCCGGTGCCAGGGGTGCCGGGCGACCACCTCGGCGAAGCGCCGCGCCGCCTCGTCCCGGTCCACCTGGCGACCCCGCGCCGAGGTGACCAGGAAGGCCCGTGCCGTGGTGTCGTCCGGGTCCCGCGCGGCCACCTCGTCGAGCAGGTTCTCCGCGAAGGTGAGCCGCTTGCGGAACTCGCGGAACTGCTCCTGGCTGGTCAGCGAGGAGGAGGCACCGCCGCGGGCCTCCCAGGCCCAGTGCACCGCGTGCGTTCCCCGGACCAGCAGCGGGAGGGTGGCGCGCGGCTCGGCATCGGCCCACTCGCCGATCCACTCCTGCACGCCCGGCACCCGGCCGGCCGCGGAGAGGCAGAACGCCTGATGGTCGGGGTCCGTGACGGTGACCAGCACGTCCCGGGCGGCCCGCCAGTCCCGCCGGGCCAGCGCCTCGGAGAGCGCCCCGGCGGCGGGGTCACCCATCGTCGGGTCGACCGGCAGCGCCGGTCCACTCTGCTGCTTCGTCCTCCGCCGGAACGGCCACATGTCCTCGTCCTCCCCCGTGCCTGTCGACGGAGATCGTAGGTGCGGTCGGATGGGCACGGAAGGGGGTTGTCCGAGGCGCGCTCGCGTCGTACGGTCCCCCGGCGGCCCGACCGGACGGGCCGGTCTCAACGGGGGAAAGGAAGCACATTGTCCGCCACGTACCGGGCTCTCGCCTCGGTGGCCATGTTGATCGGTTTCTACGTCGTCGCGCTGCTCCAGCTCGCCGCCGTGGCCGCGCTCGGCGTCTGGCTGTTCAGTCACACCAGCGGCGTGATCACCGGCAAGCTGCTGCTGCCGCTGGTCGTCGCCCTCGGCGCCGTCGGGGTCGGGCTGTGGAAGGCGATCCGCACGAAGAACGAGCCGGCGCCCGGCCTCATCCTGGACGAGCGGGCGGCGCCGTGGCTCTGGGCCACGGTGCGGGAGCTGGCCACCGCGGTCGGCACCCGCGCGCCCGACGAGATCCGCCTGGTGCCCGAGGTGAACGCGGCGGTCGGCGAGCAGAGCAGGCTGCTCGGCCTGATCGGCGGCCGGCGGACCCTCTACGTCGGACTGCCGCTGCTCCAGGCCATGCGGATCGACCAGCTCCGCTCGGTGCTGGCGCACGAGCTGGGCCACTACTCGGGCCGGCACACCCGGCTGGGCGGCGTCGCCTACCGGGGACGGCTGGCCATCTCCGAGACCGTCGAGCGGATCAGCCCGCGCAACCCGGTCGGCTGGATCTTCAAGGGCTACGCGAAGCTCTACCTGATGGTCGACAACGCGGCCTCCCGCCGCCAGGAGCTGGAGGCGGACCGGTCGTCGGTGGCGCTCGCCGGCACCGAGGCGGCCACCTCGGCGCTGCGTACGCTGCCCGCGCTCGACGCGGCCTGGGGCTTCTACATGCGCCGCTACGTCGAGCCCGGCTGGTCCGCCGGGCTCGCGCCGGACGACCTCTTCGGCGGGTTCGCCCTGCTGCTCCAGGCCCGCCGGGAGGAGATCGACGAGCTGCGGGAGAACGCGCCGGAGGACGAGCCCTCCCGCTGGGACACGCACCCCCCGATCGGCGTACGCGTCGCCGCGATGACCGCCACGCCACCCTCGGTGGTGGCGCCGGACGACCGGCCGGCCTGGACCCTGCTGGCCGACGTGGCCGGCGCCGGGCGGCACCTCCAGGGCCTGGTGGTCGAGCACGGCGGCCGTCGGCTGCTGCCCTGGGCGGAGTTCGTGGCCGAGTCGGTGGCCGCCTCGGTGCAGCGGCAGGCGGACGGCATCTACCGGGCGGTCGGGCGGTTCACCGGCACGCCCGCGCCGGGCCTGCCGACCCTGCTGGACCTGGTCCGCGCCGGCCGGCTCGGCGAGTTCGCCGAGCAGTTCTTCAGCGGCGCCACCCGCAAGGAGGCCGCCGCCGCCTTCGCCGGGCCGATGGAGACCCTGCTGGACAACGCGGCGGTCCGCTCGGGGCGGGCGCGCTGGCAGCTCTCCTGGTCCGGCCCGGCCCAGCTGGTCGGCCCGGCGGGCGAGCCGCTGGACCTGGCCGGCATCGCCAAGCTGGCGGTCGCGCCGGAGACCCTGGACGAGGCGCTGACCCGCCTCGCCGAGCTGGGCGTCGACGCCGCCCACGCCACCGTGGTGCAGGCCCGGGCCTCGGCCCGCAACGCCGACCTGATCGGCGGGCTCGCCAACATCAAGATCGACGGCCGGGAGCACGACGTGCTCGTGCTCGACAACGGCCTGATCCTGATCCCGGACCCGGGCAAGTCGAGCGAGGGCGAGAAGCGGCTCGTGTCGCTCGTCGGCGCGGTGCCGGTCGCCGACCTGGCCACCCGGCACCCGTACCTGCCGTATGAGGAGATCACCTCGGTCGAGGTGAAGCGGGAGGTGCCGCTGAAGGCGACCCTCACCCTCTTCGACGGCCGGACCGTGTCGGTGCAGGAGCTGATGGCCAGCGAGTTCCTGGAGAAGCGCAGCCGGGACACCCTGCTGCGGGTGTTCCAGCGGATCAACGACTGACGCGTACGCGGCGGCCGAGCCCCACGGGGCCCGGCCGCCGCGGCACCACGGTCAGGGCTGGGCGAGCCGACCGGCGACCGCGTCGACGTGCTCGTCGGACTCGGTGAGCGCCGCCCGGACGTGCCGGGCGCCGGCCGGGCCGTAGAAGACGCCGGCCGCGACCAGGATGCCCCGGCGGGCCAGCCACTCGACGGTGTCCCAGCAGTCCTCGTCCCGGGTCATCCAGAGGTAGAGCCCCGCCTCGGAGTGCTCGACCGTGAAGCCGGCACCGGTGAACGCGGCGTGGAGCTTCTCCCGCCGGGCCCGGTAGCGCTCCCGCTGCGCGTCGGCGTGGGCCTGGTCGCCCAGGGCCGCCACCATGGCCGCCTGCACCGGGGCGGGCACGATCATGCCGGCGTGCTTGCGGACCTTGAGCAGCTCGGCCACCAGCGCCGGGTCACCGGCCACGAAACCGGCCCGGTAGCCGGCCAGGTTGGAGCGCTTGGAGAGCGAGTGCACCGCCAGCACACCCTCGTACGACCCGCCGCAGACCTCGGGCGAGAGGACCGAGACGGGCTCGGCGTCCCAGCCCAGCGGCAGGTAGCACTCGTCGCTGGCGACCACCGCGCCGCGCTCCCGCGCCCAGTCGACCACCTTGCGCAGGTGGCCGGCGGGCAGCACCCGACCGGTCGGGTTGCCGGGCGAGTTCACCCACACGAGCCGCACCCGCGGGTCGGGGCCGAGGGCGGTCAGCGAGTCGGTGCGCACCGTGGTGGCGCCGGCCAGCCGGGCCCCGTCCTCGTACGTCGGGTATGCGATGGACGGCACCACGACCACGTCACCGGGGCCGACGCCGAGCAGCGTGGGCAGCCAGGCGACCAGTTCCTTGGAGCCGATGGTCGGCAGCACCCCGAGCCCGTCGACGCCCGCCCCGCAGGCGCGGGCCACCCAGGCCGCGATGGCGGCCCGCAGCGCGGGCGTGCCCGCGGTCAGCGGGTAGCCCGGCGCGTCCGACGCGTCGGCCAGCGCCTGCCGGATCAGCGCCGGCACCGGGTCGACCGGCGTGCCCATCGAGAGGTTGATGAGACCGTCCGGGTGCGCCGCGGCCGTCGCGGCCGCGGCGTCCAGGGTGTCCCAGGTGAACTCGGGCAGCCGCGACGAGACCGGCGCGGGCCGGTTCAGTGGCCCTCTCCGCGCGGCGGCTGCGCGGCCACGAAGGTCGCGTCCTTCTCCACCTTGCCGATCTTGGAAGCGCCGCCCGGCGAGCCCAGGTCCTCGAAGAACTCGTAGTTCGCCCCGGTGTAGTCCTTCCACTGCTCCGGGACGTCGTCCTCGTAGAAGATCGCTTCGACCGGGCAGACCGGCTCACAGGCACCACAGTCGACGCACTCGTCGGGGTGGATGTAGAGCATCCGATTGCCCTCGTAGATGCAGTCGACCGGGCACTCCTCGATGCATGCCTTGTCGAGCACATCCACGCACGGCTCGGCGATGATGTAGGTCACCGGTCTTCTCCTCCGCAAAGACTCGTCGCGATCATCCGCGACGGTAAGAGCCTAGTATCTCGCCGGGGAGGGGGTCGATCGTGCTCCGACAGCAGGACGTGGGACACCGGATCGTGGTCCGGCGGATTGTGGGGATTCGCGAAGGCCGACCGCTCTTCTCCGACGCCCTCGGGGAGCTGGTCGAGCTGAGCGAGACCCACATCACGCTGTCCACCGACCGGGGCCGGCTGCAGGTGCCGGTGGACGAGGTGCACCGCGCGAAGCGCGTGCCGCCGGCCCGCCGACCCACCGCCGCCGCCGTGGTCGCCCTGGAACTGGCCGCCGACGAGGCGTGGCCCGCCCCGGTACGTGGGCGGCTCGGCGACTGGCTGCTGCGCGGCGCCGAGGGCTGGACCGGTCGGGCGAACAGCGCGCTGCCGGTCGGCGACCCGGACCGCCCGCTGCCCGCCGCGCTCGACGCCGTGGAGCGCTGGTACGCCGAACGCGGCCAGCCCGCCATGGTGAACACCCCACTGCCGCTGGCCGCGCCGGTGGGCGCCGAACTGGACGCGCGCGGCTGGACCGCCCGGCCACCGGTGCTGGTGCAGACCGCCCCGCTCACGGCGCTGCCGGCGGGGCGCCCCGACCTGCCCCCGGTCGGCCTCTCGGCTACCCCCTCGGCGGAGTGGCTGGCGGTGGCCGCCGGCCGCAAGGGCGGGCTGCCGGACGCGTCCCGGCACGTGCTCACCGCCGTGGACCGGATCCGCTTCGCCCACCTGCACGCCGACGGGCGGCTGCTCGCGGTGGGCCGGGGCACGGTCACCGGCGAGGGGCGCTGGCTCGGCCTCACGCTCATCGAGGTGCTGCCGGAGGCCCGCCGGCGCGGCTTCGCCGGCGCGGTCATCCAGGCGCTGGCCGACTGGGGCCGCGCGGAGGGCGCCACACACGCCTTCCTCCAGGTGGAGCAGCGCAACGCCCCCGCGGTGGCCCTCTACCAGCGACTCGGCTTCACCACCCACCACACCTACCTGACCCGGGTCGCCCCGGCCTGATCGAAGGATTCCGGCAGGTCGTCCGGGTACGGAGTACCCGTACCCCGGTGAGGAAGGACCTGCTCGATGGCCAAGCAGCACACGGCGCGGCGCGGGAGCGGCGCGGCGGCGACGAAGAACGAGCCCGGCAACCAGACGCCGGACACCCCCGACATCAACGAGAGCGAGATCGCCCGCCTGAAGGTCGACCAGCTCCGCGACCGTCTCCGCCGGCGCGGCGTCACCGGCACCGCGGACATGCGCAAGCCCGAACTGGTCGACGCCCTCATCCAGGCCCTGCGCGAAGGCCGGAAGACCACCCGGTCGGGAGGCGGCTCCGGCTCTGGCTCCGGGCGTGGCCGGTCCGCCGGCTCCCGATCGGCAACCGGCGGGCAGGCCGCCGCGACGGAGTCGACGGAGCTGGCGGACCTGGAACGACGGGCGGCGGAACTGGCCGACGTCGCACCGCAGGCCCCGGAGGTCGAGGAGGTCGAGCGCCGGGCCGCCGAGCTGGAGGCGTCGGGTACGGAGGCGACCGAGGTGCCCGCCCTGCCGGCGGCGCCGGCCGGGCCGGACGGGGACACGGACGGGACGGCCCCCGCGCTCCCGGCCGCTCCGACGCCGGGGGCCGAGGCGGACGGCGGTACGGTCCCGCGGCAGCGATCCGGCGCCCAGGCCGGCGTCGGGAAGGCCGGTGACCCGCAGCCCGTCCGGGTCGCCGACGAGTCCCGCGCCGGCAGCACGCTCACCATCGACCGGGCGGACCGGGTGGTGGCCGCCATGGTGCCGCCGCAGGTGGACGGGGTGGACGAGGTGGTCACCCCGGAGGGCACCATGATCACCGGGGGCGCCGAGTCGGTCGCCACGCCACCCCTGCCCGCCGGCGGCCGGTCCGGCTCTCCGGCCGACCGGAACTGAGCGCGAAGGACCGCGCCGACCGTGAGCGCGGCAGGTCCCGCCCCGGGCGCCGTTCCCCGAGGGACGGCGCCCGGCGGGATCAACCGCCTCCGGTACGCCGCGAGGTCGCGAGCCGCCTCAGCGGCGGACGATCTTGCGGGGCTTCGCGGCCTTCAACTCGGCGTAGCGCTTGAGCTGCCGGGAGCGGTGGTCGCGGCCCAGCGCGGTGAGGATCAGGTAGCCGGCCAGCACACCGGCCACGGTGGCCGCGAGGTACAGCCAGATCTGGGCGAAAAAGAGGCCGGCGCCGCCCTCGAACGGGTTCTCGCCGACCAGCAGCGGGCCCACGAAGACGGTCAGCGCCAGCGCCACGACCACCGCGACGGCCAGGTCGCCGGTCCAGTGGCCGGCCGGCCGGTCCGCGCCCCAACGGAACGCCGTGCCGGCAAGGATCAGCCCGATGGCCAGGAACATCACCAGCGAGACCCGGCCCGCGGCGGTGTCGTCGTCCGGATAGGCCAGCTTGATGACCAACCGGGCCACCACGTTGACCGCGAACAGCGCGACCGCCAGCACACCGACCGCACGCCACCGCTGGAACATCGCACGCCTCCCGCCGTACCGCCCGCCCCACGGATGGGCTCCTGGCAGGAATACTTACCACCGCAACCTGTGCGGCGTCTGCACCCTCAGCGGACGGCGGGCGGCGGCACCACGAGCTGCCGGAAGCCCAGCACCGCGAAGGTGATCGCGCCGGCGACGATCAACCCGAGGCCGAGCACGTTGTCGCCGCTGAGCGCGAGATCGCCCTCGACCGTGCGGAAGCCGCCCGCGACGATCACCACGAACCAGGGCAGGGCGGCCAGCGCGGCCGCCCAGCGGGTGCCCACGGCCCGGTGGGCGAACCCGCTCACCAGCACCGTCAGCAGCACCACCGCGGCGATCCCGACCAGCGCGAGCGCGATGCCGACCAGGGCCTTGCCGGCACCGCCGGGACGGCCCTTGACCACCTCCCAGGCCCACGTGGCGTAGAGCAGGTCGAGCACCGCGGCGAGCACGCCGGCCCAGACCGCCACCGCCCCGCCGGCGACGCGCAGCGCGAGGTCGACCGCCCGGCCCGACGGCTCGGGCGGCGCGGCGGGCTCCTGCTCGGGGGCGACCGACATGGATGCGGTGGGCACCGTCACCGGAGGCCGGCCGCCGCCGTGACCGGGGACCGGTCCGGCCTGTCCGGCGCCAACCCGGCGAACAGGTCGTCCTCCCAGCCGTACGGGCCGCTGCCCGGGCCCTTCTCACCGACGGCGAGGGTGAAGAACTCGACCCCCATGAACTCGGCGCCGAAGTTGCCGGCGATCGAGTAGAGCCAGGAGGTGGCCGGGATCTGGGTGGCGTGGGCGCGCATGGCCGCCTCCTTGGCGGCGTGCCGGTCGGTGCCGTCGATGCGCGCGGCGATCCCCTCGTCGGGGGTGCCGAAGGGCAGTTCGTCGATGCTGTCGATGCCGGCGAAGGGGTTGTCCGACGACTCGGTGAACGCGTCCAGGCCGGCCTCCAGCACGCCGCGCGGCATCGCCGTCCAGTAGACCTTCGCCGGGGCGATCCCCTCGGCGGCGGCGAGTTCCACGCCGCGCATGGCGACCCGGTGCGCCTGGATGTGGTCGGGATGGCCGTAGAAGCCGTTCGGGTCGTACGTGATCATCACCTGCGGGCGGACCTCGCGGATGACCTCCAGCAGGTGGCCGGCGGCCTCGTCGAGGTCGGCCTGCCAGAACGCCCGGGGGTGCTCGTTGGTGGCCAGCCCCATCATCCCGGAGTCGCGGTAGCGGCCCGCGCCGCCGAGGAAGCGGTGGTCGGTGACGCCGAGCGCGGCGCAGGCGGCCGCCAGCTCGCCGATCCGGTAGCCGCCGAGCTGGTCGGCCTCGGCCGCGGCGAGCTGGGCCAGCGCCGGCACGTGGATCTCGCCCTCCTCGCCCAGCGTGCAGGTGACCAGGGTGACGTGCGCGCCCGCGGCGGCGTAGTGCGCCATCGTCGCGCCGGTGCCGATGGACTCGTCGTCGGGGTGCGCGTGGACCAGCAGCAGGCGTCGGTCGGGCAGCGTCGTCACGCCCGTCACTCTAACCGGCGGTCCTGCCCGCCCGATGCTTACGCGTCCGCCCAGGTCGGCCACATCACGCCCGGCCCGCGCCTACTCTCTACAGGCGTGGACTTTCCCGAGCTGGCCGCCCGCACCCGTCGGTTCAGCCACGGGGCGCCGCGCTCCGTCTCCGTCGCCGACGACGGCTCCCGGGTCATCTTCCTGCGCTCGTCGGGACCGGAGGACCCGGCCGACGCGCTCTGGCTACTCGACGTCGCCTCCGGCGAGGAGCACCTCGTCGCCGACCCGGCGGTGCTGCTCGGCGCGGACGGCGAACCGGCCACGCTCGCGCCGGGCGAGCGGGCCCTGCGGGAGCGGCTGCGGCTCAGCGCCGCCGGCATCGGCTCGTACGCCCTGGACGCCGCCGGCCGGGTGGCCGCGTTCGCGCTGGCCGGCCGGCTGTTCCGGGCCGACCTGGTGCACGGCGACGTGGTCGAGGTGGCCGCCGTCGGCCCGGTGATCGACCCGCGTCCCGACCCGACCGGCGACCGGCTGGCCTACGTCACCGACGCCGCCGAGGGGGTGCGCCGGGGGCAGTTGCGGGTCGTCGAGCCGGACGGCACCGACAACCTGCTGGCCGGCGAGGACAGCGGGGTGACGTGGGGGCTGGCCGAGCACATCGCGGCGGAGGAGTTCGGCCGGTTCCGGGGCTACTGGTGGTCCCCGGACGGGCGCTCGGTGCTGGCCGCCCGGGTCGACGAGTCCCGGCTGGACCGCTGGCACCTGCACGACCCGGCCGACCCGGCGAGCCCGCCGACGTCCGTGGCGTACCCCCGGGCCGGCGGGCCCAACGCGGAGGTCAGCCTGCACCTGCTGGACCTCGACGGTGGCTGGGTCGACGTGCACTGGGACCGGGAGACCTACCCGTACCTGACGTCGGTGGACTGGGCGGACGGCGGCCCGCTGATCACGGTGCTGCGCCGGTCGCAGCAGCACGGGCTGGTGCTGGCCGTCGACCCGCGCACCGGGGAGACGCAGGTGCACGCGGAGCTGGCCGACCCGCGCTGGGTGGAGCCGGTCCCGGGCACCCCGGCGCACCTGCCCGACGGGCGGGTGCTGGTCGGCGGCGAGCTGGCCCACGACGGGTACGACGCCCGCTGCCTGTTCGCCGACGGCACCCTGCTCACCCCGCCCTCGCTCTACGTGCGGCGGGTGGTGGGCCGGCTGCCGGCCGGGCCGAACTCGGCGGCGGACCTGCTGGTCGAGGCGAGCGAGGGCGAGCCGAGCCAGCGCCACCTCTACCGGGTGCGCACGGCGATCGGCGGTGGGGTCGACGCCCGCCGGCTGGGCAGCGACCCCGGCTGGCACACCGCCGCGATCGGCGGCAGCACCCTGGCCGTCGGGGTGGCCTCGCTGGAGCACCCGGGCACCCGCTGGCGGGTCTGGCACGGCGACCGCGAGGTGGCTGAGCTGGCCTCCCGGGCCGCGACCCCGCCGTACGCGCCGCGGCCGACGCTGGTCCGGGTGACCGACCGGCGGCTGCCGAGCGCGGTGCTCTACCCGGGCGAGCACGTGAAGGGCACGAAGCTGCCGGTGCTGCTGGACGTCTACGGCGGCCCGGGCCACCAGGAGGTGATCGCCGCCCGGGCGGCCTGGCTGGAGCGGCAGTGGTGGGCCGAGCAGGGCTTCGCCGTGGTGACCATCGACAACCGGGGCACCCCCGGCATCGCCCCCTCCTTCGAGAAGGCGATCCACCGGCGGGTGGCGGACGTGATCCTGACCGACCAGGTGGACGCGCTGACCGCCCTGGCCGGCAAGCATCCGGACCTGGATCTGGAACGGGTGGCGGTGCGCGGCTGGTCGTTCGGCGGCTGGCTGGCCGGGCTGGCCGTGCTGCGCCACCCGGAGCTGTTCCGGTGCGCGATCGTCGGCGCCCCGGTCACCGACTGGACGCTGTACGACACCGCGTACACCGAGCGCTACCTGGGGATGCCGGACGACGGGATGGACGTCTACGCCCACCACTCGCTGGTCGAGCTGGCCGCCGAGCCGGTCGGCGACCCGGCGCAGGCCCGGCCGATGCTGCTGGTGCACGGCCTGGTCGACGACAACGTGCTGGCCGCGCACACGCTGCGGCTCTCGGCGGCGCTGCTGGCCGCCGGCCGGCCGCACGCGGTGCTGCCGCTCACCGGTGCCAGCCACATGGCTGCCGGCGGGGTGGCCGAGCGACTGCTCCGGCTGGAGCTGGACTTCCTCCGCCACCACCTGTAAGGAAGGGCCCCCTGTTAACGCCTGCGGTAGAGCAAGGGCCCCTTCTTAACGCCAGGCGTTAAGAAGGGGCCCTTCCTTGCAAGGGGTTACTGCTTCACGTAGGCGTTCACGAAGCTGGGCCAGCCGAAGATGCTGCCGATGAAGAGGCCGCCGGCCTTCTCGCCGTGCGCGACGGAGACGACCTCGTTGTACAGCGGCACCGCCGGCGCCGAATCCTTCATGAGCTTCTCGTCGATCTTGCTCCACTCCTCCGCCTGCTTGGCCGGGTCCTCCGCGAGCACCCGGTCGAACTCGGCGTTGACGGCCTCGTTGTTCAGCTGCGAGGTGTTGCTGTTGCCCTCGGCCTTGATGTTGCGGCCGTCGAAGAGCACCGGCAGGATCGACGCGCCGCTGGGCCAGTCCGCCGCCCACGAGTCGACCCAGATGTCCCACGGGTTGCTCTTCTTCTTCACGAAGTCGAGGTAACCGTCCTCGGGGATCGGCTTGATGGTGACGGTGAAGCCGGCCTTCTCCAGGGCGGTCTTGACCTGGGTGGCGGTCTCCTGCGACGGGGTGTCGTCGGAGGTGCCGAGGACCAGGTTCACGGCCTTGCCGGCGAGCAGTTCCTTCGCCTTCTCCGGGTTGCCGCTCTCCCCGGCCGGGTACGCGTCGAACTGCTTGTAGCCGAGCGTGGTGGGCGGCAGCAGCGTGGTCAGCGGCACGGCGCCGTACGGGCCGCCGAGGTTCTTGGTGATGCTGCTGCGGTCGATCGCGTAGTTGATGGCCTGCCGCACGGACAGGTCGGTGACCCGCGTCGTGTTGATGCTCAGCCGGTAGGCGTTCGGCGTGGCGGCGACGATCATCCGCTCCTTGAGCTTGGCGTCGCCGGTGACCTTCGCGATCAGCTCCGAGGGCACACCGCCGGTCGCCACCGCGGCGGCGTCGTTGCCGGTGCCGGCGAGCACCCGGTTGGTCTGGGTGGCGTTGTCCGCGCCGAGGGTCCACACGAACTTGTCCGGGTACGCGTGCCGCACCGGGTCGGTCGCCGGGTCCCAGTTCTCGTTGCGCTCGAGGACCATCTCCACGCCGGGCGTGTGCTTGGTGAACTTGTAGGGCCCGGACGAGAACGGCTTGTTGTCCAGGTTGACGCCGGTGTCCTTGTCCGCGGGCAGCGGCGCGGTGGCCGGCAGCGACACGGCGAACGGCAGGTCACAGCGCGGCTTGTTGAACTCGAAGCGCAGCGTCTGCGCGTCCGGGGTGCTCAGGCCCGGCGGCAGCGAGCTCTTGTTGGCCTTGAAGTTCCACTTGGTGTCGTACTGCGGGCTGTCGACCAGCCACTCCTGCAGGTAGGTCGGGCCACCGGTCAGGTCGGGGTCGAACGAGCGGGCGATGCCGTACGCGATCTCCTTGGAGGTGATCGGGCTGCCGTCCTCGAACTTGACGCCCTGCTTGATCTTGAATTCCCAGACCTTGCAGTCGTTGTTGACGTTCTTGCCGGGGGTCTCGGCCAGGTCGCCGACCAGGGTCACGTTGCCCTTGCCGTCGTCCTTGAAGGCGGTGAGGAAGCGGGCGTAGAGCTGGCTCCCCATCAGGCCGGCGAACGAGTAGACCCGCTGCGGGTCCAGGTGGGAGATCTTGTTCTCGCGCAGGATGTAGAAGGTCCCGCCCTTGGCCGCGCCGGGCACCTCCGCCGCCGGGCCGAGCGAGTCCTTGGGGTCGGTGGCGATGGCGCCGCTGCGCGGCTTGTTGGTGTCCACGCTGTCGGCGTTGTCGCCGGTGTTCTTGCTGCATGCACTGAGTGCGACCACCAGTGCCATCGCACCGCCCATGGCGGTGGCGAGTCTTGCTCGCATACTTACTCCTCCGGGTCCGATGAAGGAAAGCTTCGCTCAGCTTTCATCCGCGGTAAATTTCGAGCAGATAACGAATCGACGGCGAACGCGAGCTCAGCCGAGGCGCACCCGCGGATCGATGAACGCGTAGAGCAGGTCGACCACGATGTTCGCGACGACCACGAAGAGCGCGGAGACCAGCACGGTGGCCATGATGGTCGGCAGGTCGCCCTGGCGGACCGCCTCCACGGCGGTACGCCCCAGCCCCTGGATGCCGAAGGTCGTCTCGGTGATGACCGTGCCGCCGAGCGCCGCGCCCACGTCCAGGCCGGCGATCGTCACGATCGGCGTGATGGCCGCCCGCAACGCGTGCCGCCCGTAGACCTTCCGCTTCGCCACGCCCTTGGCCCGGGCGGTGCGGACATAGTCCTCGGAGAGCGTCTCCAGCATCTGCGCCCGGGACAGCCGGGCGTAGATCGCGGAGAAGAGCAGGGCCAGCGTCACCCAGGCCAGCACCAGCCCGCGCGCCCACTCCACCGGGTTGTCGAGGAAGGGCACGTACCGCGGCGTCGGCAGGATCTTCAACGAGTACACGAAGATCAGCAACAGCACGGCACCGACGAAGTAGAGCTGCAGCGAGGCGAACGTGAGCGTGAGCCCGATCGAGACGCGGTCGAGCAGCGAGCCCCGCCGCAGCGCCGATATCATCCCGAGCCCCACCCCGAGGGCGAGCCAGAGCACCGCCGCCGGGAGCACGATGTTCAACGTCACCGGCAGCACCCGGGCGAAGGTGTCCTTGACCGCCTCGCTGTTGACGTACGAGTAGCCGAGGCAGGGCGCCTCGCACTCGCCGCCCTGCGCGCTGCCCAGGTCGCGGCCGACGAAGATGCCCTTCATGTAGTTGGCGTACTGCGTCGGCTTGGGGTCGTTGAGCCCCAGCTCCGTCCGCACCCGCTCCAGGCGCTCGGCGTTGCAGTTCTTCGGGCACATGCCGGTCACCGGATCGCGGGGCAGCGCGAAGAACATCAGGAAGCTGACGATGCTCACCGCGAGCAGCACCGAGACCGCCAGCAGCAGCCGCTTCAGCAGGAACCGCACCATGCGTGGAACCCCTTACCGTGACGACTTCGGGTCGAGCGCATCGCGCAGCGCGTCGCCGAAGAGGTTGAACGCCAGCACGAGCGCGAAGATGGTGATGCCCGGGAAGAAGACGTACGCCGGGTCGGTCTGCAGGTAGTCGATGCTGCGGTAGATCATCCGGCCGAAGCTCGGCACCGACTCGGGCAGCCCGACGCCCAGGAAGGACAGTGCCGCCTCACCGGTCACGTACGACGGCACCGCGAGCGAGAACGCGACCAGGATCGGCGCCCAGATGTTCGGCAGCAACTGCCGGAAGAGCATGTGGCCGAGCCCCGCGCCACTGGCCCGGGCCGCCTCGACGAACTCCCGCTCGCGCAGCGACACCACCTGCCCGCGGACGAGTCGCGCCGTGCCGGTCCAGCCGAACGCGGCGAACACCACGATCAGCGTGGTCACCGCGAACCAGGTGGGCACCGCGTCCCGGGGCCCGTAGAACCGCAGCGAGAACGTCGGGACCACGGCCAGCGCGAAGATGAGGAACGGCATGGCCAGGGCGACGTCGGTGACCCACATGATCACCGAGTCGACCACGCCGCCCAGGTAGCCGGCGACGATGCCCAGCACCACGCCGATCGTCGTGGTGACCACCGCGGCGCCCAGGGCGATCAGCAGCGAGGTGCGGATGCCGTAGATCATCCGGATGAAGATGTCCCGGCCCAGGCCCGGTTCGAGCCCGAACCAGTGGTCGCCGCTCACCCCGCCCACGTAACCGAGCGGCATGCCGGTGCTGTCCAGCAGGTCGCCGAACTGCTGGCTCGGCGACATCCCGTAGAGCCGCTGGAGCAGGGGCGCCGCCAGTGCCGCCACGATGAACACGGCGAGCACGATGCCGCTGATCAGGGCCGTGCGGTCCCGGCGCAGCCGGGCCCAGACCAGCTGGCCGGGCGAGCGCCCGACGAGCCCCTTCTCCTCGGGGCTCGCACCGGTGGACTCGATCTCGGCAAGCGCCACGCCCTCGACCGGGGACAGGCTCATTTCGACACCTCCTCGGCGGTCGCGGCGGCCGGTCCGGCGCCCTGGCTGATCGTTCCCGTCTCCGGGAAGTGGCAGGCGGTCGCCTGGTTGCCGCCGTCCCGGGGGACCAGCGCCGGCTCCTCGGTGGCGCACCGCTCCTGCGCCTTCCAGCAGCGGGTGCGGAAGCGGCAGCCCGACGGCGGGTTGAGCGGGGTGGGCACGTCGCCGGTGAGCCGGATCCGCCCGGCCGGCCCGAGCGTCGTGACGTCGGGGATGGCCGACAGCAGGGCCCGGGTGTAGGGGTGCTGCGGCCGCTGGTAGATGTCGTCGCGGTCACCGATCTCGACGATCTTGCCGAGGTACATGACGGCGACGCGGTGGCAGAAGTGCCGCACGACGGCGAGGTCGTGGGCGATGAAGACGAACGCCAGGTCGAGGTCGCGTTGCAGGTCGCGCAGCAGGTTGATGACCTGGGCCTGGATCGAGACGTCCAGGGCGGAGACGGGTTCGTCGGCGACGATCAGCTTCGGGCGCAGCGCGAGGGCGCGGGCGATGCCGATGCGCTGGCGCTGCCCGCCGGAGAACTCGTGCGGGTAGCGGTTGTAGTGCTCCGGGTTCAACCCGACCAGTTCGAGCAGTTCCTGCACGCGCTTGCGGATGCCACCCGGCGGGTTGATGCCGTTGACCTGCAACGGCATGGCCACGATCCGCCCCACGGTGTGCCGGGGATTCAGCGAGGCGTAGGGATCCTGGAAGATGATCTGGAGGTCCTGCCGCAGCGGCCGCAGCGCCCCCCGGCGGGCGTGGGTGATGTCCCGCCCCGCGAACTCGATGGTGCCGGAAGTGGGCTCCAGCAGCCGCACCAGCATCCGGCCGGTGGTGGTCTTGCCGCACCCGGACTCCCCGACCAGGCCCAGGGTCTCCCCCGGCCGCACGTCGAAGTCCAGGCCGTCCACGGCCTGGACGGCGCCCCGGGCGCGGAAGCCCTCCCGCACCGGGAAGTGCTTGGTCAGCCCCCGCACGCGCAGCAGCGACTCGGTCTCGGTGCTCATCGGGCCACTCCCACCTGGGCGATGTCCTGCTGGTAGAGCCGGGTGCGCTCCTCGGCCGGCAGGTGGCAGGCGACCAGATGGCCCGCCTCCCCGGCCGCCCGGAGCTCGGGCACCTCCGTGCGGGAGCGGTCGCCGTTGCGGTCCGCGTAGCGGCAGCGCGGGTGGAACGCGCACCCCGACGGCAGGTTGATCAACGACGGCGGGTTGCCCCTGATCGGCACGAGGTCCGCGTCCGCGTCACCGTGCAGGGACGGCACGCTCGACAACAACCCCCAGGTGTACGGATGCTGCGGCCGCCGCAACACCTGCTCCACGCTGCCGTGCTCGACGGCCCGGCCCCCGTACATGACGAGGACGTCGTCGGCCACCTGGCTGACCACGCCCAGGTCGTGGGTGATCAGGATGATCGCCGACCGGAACTCGTCCTGGAGGCCGCTGAGCAGGTCGAGGATCTGCGCCTGCACGGTCACGTCCAGCGCGGTGGTCGGCTCGTCGGCGATCAGCAGGTCCGGGTCGTTGACCAGGGCCATGGCGATCATCGCCCGCTGCCGCATGCCACCGGAGAACTCGTGCGGGTACTGGTCGAACCGCTTCGCCGGCTGCGGGATGCCGACCCGGCCCAGCATGTCCACGGCCCGGGTACGCGCCTCCCGCTTCCCGGCCCTCGGATGGTGCACCCGGTACGCCTCGGCGATCTGCTTGCCGACCGTGTAGTAGGGGTGCAGCGCCGACAGCGGATCCTGGAAGATCATCGCCATGTCCCGGCCCCGGAGCCGCCGCACCTCCTCCTCCGGCAGCCCGACCAGCTGACGACCACCCACCGAGATCTCCCCGGTGATGGTGGCCCGCTTCGCGTTGTGCAGGCCGAGGACCGCCAGCGACGTGACGCTCTTCCCCGAGCCCGACTCGCCCACGATGCCCAGCGTGCGACCGCGCTCGACGGCGAACGACACCCCGTCGACGGCCTTCACCACGCCGTCCTCGGTGTCGAACCGCACCCGCAGGTCCCGGACCTGCAGATAGGGACCTTCGCCGGTGCGCTGCTCCGGCACCTCGGGGCGGTCCGGCTCCCCGGACGGCACCGTCTCCGACCTGTCCATGACCGCCTCCCTCAGTGACGAAGAGAACTTACAACAAACTTCTGGAGGCGAAAATAAGCTACAGAACGCAGCCTGTCAGCGGCCCGAGCGTAACGACTGAGTTTCCCACCTGAACAGCCCTCACCAGGACATTCATGGTTGCGACTGGGCAACGCCGCGTCGTCCCCGCACATGAGGTGCGACCATGGACGCGGCTACCAATGGAGGATTCCCGCCGACACGAGGTGGAGGTGACCATGACCGCGGCGGTGTTCGGCCATGACGGCCCGTGGACCGAAGAGGAGTACCTCGCCCTCGGCGAGACGCAGCAACGCGTCGAACTCTTCGACTGGAGCCTCCACGTGACCCCTGGGCCCACTCCTCTGCACCAGAACATCTCCGGCGAACTTCGCGCCGTGCTCCGCCGACCCGTGCGGGACGCCGGCCTCCGTGTGCTCGAAGCCGTGAACGTCCGCCTGAGGGCAGGGCGGATCCCGATCCCCGACCTGGTCATCACCAACGACATCGATCTGAGCGTGCTCGTGATCGAGGCCAGCGACGTGCACCTGGTCTGCGAGATCGTCTCCCCCAGCAACGCGGCCACCGACAAGGTGCTCAAGATGCACTACTACGCCGCTGCCGGGATCGAGTGGTACCTGCTGATCGAGCAGGAAACCCTGACGATGCACCTCTACCAGCGACAGGGTGGGCACTACGTCGAGCGGTCCGTCACGAAGGCGGGCGAGGTGCTGGAACTGACCGATCCCGTCCGGGCGACGATCCGCCCCGAGGAGCTGCTCGCCTGACGCGTGTCGGTGCGCTCGCCTAGGGTCGGGCGCATGACGGAGTTCGACGCGGCCACCGCCGCCGTCCAGGCCGCCCTCGACGCGGGAGCCCGATACGCGGACGCCCGGGTGATGCATCGCCGCTACGAGTCGATGTCGGCCCGGAACGGCGACATCGAGGAGCTGACCCAGGACGAGAGCATCGGGCTGGGCGTCCGCGCCCTGGTCGGGTCGAGTTGGGGCTTCCATGCCTTACCCGAGTTGTCCGACGCCGCGGTCCGCGACGCCGGCCGGCGCGCCGCGGCGATCGCCACCGCGAGCGCGCGGGTCCCGGGCCCGCCCATCGACCTGGTACCGGTGGAGGCCACGGTGGCGAGCTGGGCCTCGGCCTGCGAGGTCGACCCGCTCGGCGTGCCGCTCTCCGACAAGGGCGACCTGCTGACCCGTGCCACCGCGACGATGCGGGAGCACGGCGCCGACCTGGCCGAGGGGCTCTACCAGATCTGGGACACCGCCAAGTGGTTCGTCTCCAGCGAGGGGCACCGCATCGACCAGCGCATCCGCGAGTGCGGCGGCGGCATCTCGGCCACCTCGATCGGCGCCGGCGAGACCCAGCGCCGCTCCTATCCGAGCTACCGCGGCCAGTACGGCACCACCGGCTGGGAGCTGGTCACCTCGCTGGACCTGGCCGCGCACGCAGCCCGGATCGCCGAGGAGTCCCGGGAGCTGCTCACCGCCCCGGAGTGCCCGTCCGGCGAGACCGACCTGATCCTCGGCGGCGAGCAGCTCGCCCTCCAGATCCACGAGTCGGTCGGGCACGCCATCGAGCTGGACCGGATCCTCGGCTGGGAGGCCGCCTTCGCCGGCACGTCCTGGCTGGACCTGAGCCGGCTCGGCGCGCTGCGCTACGGCTCCGAGCTCATGAACGTCACCATCGACCCGACCATCCCCGGCGCGCTGGGCAGCTTCGGCTTCGACGACGAGGGCTCCCCGGCGGTGAAGCGCGACGCGGTCCGCGAGGGGCGCTGGGTGGGGGTGCTCGCCGGCCGGGACTCGGCCGCCGTCGCGGGCCTGGACCACGGCGGCAGCGTACGGGCGGACGGCTGGGCGCGGCTGCCCATGGTGCGGATGACCAACGTGGGCCTGGAGCCGGGCCCGCACACGCTCGACGAGATCATCGCGGAAACCGACGACGGGGTGCTCATGGACCTCAACCGCTCCTGGTCCATCGACGACAAGCGGCTCAACTTCCAGTTCGGCTGCGAGGTCGGCTGGGAGGTGAAGAAGGGCCGCCGGGGGCGGATGCTGCGCAACCCCACCTACACGGGGATCGGGCCGGTCTTCTGGCGTTCGATGGACATGCTCTCGTCGGAGGTCGTGCCGTGGGGCACGCCGAACTGCGGCAAGGGGCAGCCGGGCCAGACCGGGCACACCGGCCACCCGGCCGCGCCGGCCCGCTTCCGCAACGTCCGGGTGGGGGTGCGGGCATGAGCGAGCTGGACCTCGCCGGCCGGGTGGTGGAGCTGGTCCGGCGGCTGGCCGGGCCGGCCGCCGAGGCCGAGGTGGTGGTGACCCGGGCCGACCTGGCGTTGACCCGGTTCGCCAACTCGTTCATCCACCAGAACGTCGCCGAGTCGGGCACCTCGGTCCGGCTCCGGCTGCACGCCGACGGGCGGACGGCCGCGGGCAGCGGCAGCCTGGTCGACCCCGACGGGTTGACCGCGCTGGTCGAGCGGACCCTGGCCGCGACCCGGCTCGCCCCGCCCGACCCGGCCTGGCCGGGGCTCGCCCCGCCGGCGCCGGTCCCGTCCGGCCCGCCCGTCGACGAGGCCACCGCGGCCGCCTCACCCGACGAGCGGGCCGCCCGCGTACGCGCCTTCGTGGACGCGGTCGAGGGGCTGGAGGCCGCCGGCTACTGCCGGACGGCGCACCGGTCCGGGGCGTTCGCCAACTCGGCCGGGCAGTCGGCGGTGGGGCGGTCGGTCGAGGCGGCCATGGACGGCATCGCCCGCACCGGCGGCGCGGACGGGGTGGCCCGGCACGCCGCCGACCGCCTGGCCGACCTGGACGGCGGGGCCCTGGGCGCGCGGGCCGCGGCGAAGGCGCGGGCCGCGGCCGACCCCGTCGAGCTGCCCCCGGGGCGCTACGAGGTGGTGCTCGAACCGGCCGCCGGGGCCGACCTCCTGCAGAACCTTTCCTGGTACGGCTTCAACGGCAAGCGGCACGCCGAGCGGCAGTCCTTCGCCGAGCCGGGCAGGGCCCAGTTCGACCCGGCGGTGACCCTCGTGGACGATCCGCTGCACGCCTCCGGGCTGCCGTACGACCTGGAGGGCACGCCCCGGCGCTCGCTGACCCTGGTCGAGGCGGGCACCACGGCGGCGGTGGCGCACGACCGGCGCAGCGGCGCCGAGGCGGGCACCGGGTCCACCGGCCACGGGATGCTCGGCGCGTCGACGTTCGGTCCGCTCCCGCGCAACCTGCGCCTGCTGCCCACCGGCGGCCCGGCGGAGGTGGCCACCGGGCAGCTCAGCGCCGGGGTGACCGGCGCGGTGGCCGACCCGGACACCGCCGCCCTGGTGGCCGGGATGGCGCGGGGCCTGCTGGTCAGCGACTTCTGGTACACGCGGGTGCTGGACCCGAAGCAACTGGTGGTCACCGGGCTGACCCGCAACGGCGTCTGGCTGGTGGAGGACGGGGTGCCCACCCGCGCGGTGCGCGACTTCCGGTTCACCGAGTCCTACCCCCGGGCGATGGGCCCCGGTCGGGTGCTCGGCGTGGGCCGGGCGCCGGTCCGCCAACCGGACCGGATGGACGGCTCCTGGTGGGAGGCTCCGGCGCTGCGGCTGGCGTCCTGGAACTTCACCGGGGGCGCGTCCGGCTGACGGTCCAAGATATTGATCTTGGTGCGGGTCTTTCCAACCTCCCGGACACACGGGACACTGCGTTGCGCGGCCGGGCCGCGAAGATCGGCGTAACGTGTGTCATTTAGCTGCACCGGTTCGCCGGTGCGGTCTGTGCGTGCGCAAGACGTGGCAGTGGACGCGGTCTCGCCGGTCCGCTGACCGGTACGGAAGGTGTGATCCGCCGCCCCCGCGAGGGCGCCGTCAGGGAGACGACTCGAATGACATCAACGGCAACGAGGCCGCGGGGAGCGCGGGGGCGCGCCGCCATCGCGGCGAAGACGTTGCGAACGGACCGCTGGTGGTTCGCGCCACTGATCACCGTCGTCGGGCTCAGCGCCTGGGTCATCTACGCGACGGTCCGGGTCTTCATGCACAAGTGGTACTGGGTGGACCAGTACCACTACCTGACGCCGTTCTACTCCCCCTGCGTCACCGAGCGGTGCGTCGAGGGGTCCTCGCACTTCGGCAGCTTCCTGCCCGGCTGGTGGATCATCCCGGACGCGGCGCTGACCCTGCCGTTCCTGCTGCTGTTCCGGCTCACCTGCTACTACTACCGCAAGGCCTACTACCGGTCGTTCTGGCTGTCGCCGCCGGCCTGCGCCGTGCCCGACGGGCACCAGGCGTACAGCGGTGAGACCCGGATCCCGCTGCTCGGCCAGAACCTGCACCGCTACTTCTTCTACGCCGCCGCGATCATCTCGCTGATCAACACCTACGACGCGATCTACGCGTTCCACTCGCCCAAGGGCTTCGGCTTCGGCCTGGGCAACCTCGTCCTGCTGCTCAACGTGGTGATGCTCTGGGCGTACACGATCTCCTGCCACTCCTGCCGGCACATCATCGGCGGGCGGCTCAAGCACTTCTCCAAGCACCCGCTGCGCTACCGGGCGTGGACCGGCGTGTCCTGGCTGAACGTCCGGCACATGCAGCTCGCCTGGATCACCCTCGGCACCCTGGCGCTGACCGACTTCTACGTCATGGCGGTGGCGGCCGGCTGGTTCAACGACCTGCGGTTCATCAACTGAGAGCCTGGACATGACTGAGACGCGAATCGAACGACACCACTACGACGTCGTCGTGATCGGGGCCGGCGGCGCCGGCCTGCGCGCGGCGATCGAGGCCCGGCTGGCCGGCAAGAAGACCGCGATCATCTCGAAGTCGCTGTTCGGCAAGGCCCACACGGTGATGGCCGAGGGCGGCGCCGCGGCCGCCATGGGCAACGTGAACTCCCGGGACAACTGGCAGGTGCACTTCCGGGACACCATGCGCGGCGGCAAGTTCCTCAACAACTTCCGGATGGCCGAGCTGCACGCGAAGGAGTCGCCGCAGCGGATCTGGGAGCTGGAGACGTACGGGGCGCTCTTCGACCGGACCAAGGACGGGAAGATCTCCCAGCGCAACTTCGGCGGCCACGAGTACCCGCGCCTCGCGCACGTGGGCGACCGGACGGGCCTGGAGCTGATCCGCACCCTCCAGCAGAAGATCGTCTCCCTCCAGCAGGAGGACAAGCGGGACCACGGCGACTACGAGGCCCGCATCAAGGTCTTCTCCGAGACCACCATCACGGAGCTGCTGCTCGACGGCGACCGGGTCGCCGGCGCGTTCGGCTACTTCCGTGAGTCCGGCGACTTCGTCCTCTTCGAGGCCCCCGCCGTGGTCCTGGCGACCGGCGGCGTCGGCCGCTCCTACAAGGTCACCTCGAACTCCTGGGAGTACACGGGGGACGGTCACGCGCTCGCGCTGCGCGCCGGGGCGACCCTCATCAACATGGAGTTCCTCCAGTTCCACCCGACCGGCATGGTCTGGCCGCCCTCGGTGAAGGGCATCCTGGTCACCGAGTCGGTCCGCGGTGACGGCGGCGTCCTCAAGAACTCCGAGGGCACGCGGTTCATGTTCGACTACGTCCCCGACGTCTTCCGCAAGCAGTACGCGGAGACCGAGGAGGAGGCGGACCGCTGGTACACCGACCCGGACAACAACCGGCGTCCGCCGGAGCTGCTGCCCCGCGACGAGGTCGCCCGCGCCATCAACAGCGAGGTCAAGGCCGGTCGGGGTACGCCGGCCGGCGGCGTCTTCCTGGACATCGCGTCCCGGCGCTCGGCCGAGGAGATCCGTCGCCGTCTGCCGTCGATGTACCACCAGTTCAAGGAGCTGGCCGACGTCGACATCACCGCCGAGCCGATGGAGGTCGGCCCGACCTGCCACTACGTGATGGGTGGCGTCGAGGTGGACCCGGACTCCGGCGCGGCGTACGGCACCGTGCGCGGGCTCTTCGCGGCCGGTGAGGTCTCCGGCGGCATGCACGGCTCCAACCGGCTCGGCGGCAACTCGCTGTCGGACCTGCTGGTCTTCGGCAAGCGGGCGGGCGGCCACGCCGCCTCGTACGCCGACCAGCTGACCTCGCGCCCGGCGGTGTCGGTGGCGGCCGTGGAGGCCGCGGTGGAGACGGCGCTGGCCCCGCTGCAGCGGGACACCGGCGAGAGCCCGTACGTCCTCCAGCAGGACCTCCAGGCCGTCATGGGCGATCTGGTCGGCATCATCCGGCGGGAGGGTGAGCTGGTCGACGCGCTGCGCCGGCTGGCCGAGCTGCGGGAGCGGGTGGCGAAGGTGAGCGCGGCCGGCGGCCGGCGCTACAACCCGGGCTGGCACCTCGCCCTCGACCTGCGCAACATGCTGGTCGTCTCGGAGTGCACCGCGAAGGCCGCCCTGGAGCGGCAGGAGTCGCGCGGTGGGCACACCCGGGAGGACCACCCGGCCATGGACCCGAAGTGGCGCCGGGTGAACCTCGTCTGCGCGCTGGACGGCGACACGGTCCGGCTGACCCGGAAGCCGCTGCCGAAGATGCGCTCCGAGCTGATCTCGCTGTTCGACCGGGCCGAGCTGGCCAAGTACCTGACCGACGAGGAACTCGCCGAGTTCGACGCCCTCACCGAGGAGGAGCGCTGAGGAATGGGAACTGACAACACGCAGGCGGCCGGCAAGCCGGGCGCGAAGCGGCCCTTCCGCATCTGGCGGGGCGATGAGAACGGCGGCGAGCTGCGCGACTACACGGTCGAGGTGAACGAGGGCGAGGTCGTCCTCGACGTGATCCACCGCCTCCAGGCCACCGACGCGCCGGACCTGGCGTGCCGGTGGAACTGCAAGGCCGGCAAGTGCGGCTCCTGCTCCATGGAGATCAACGGCAAGCCCCGGCTGAGCTGCATGACCCGGATGTCGACCTTCGAGGAGGGGGAGACCGTCACGGTCACCCCGCTGCGCACCTTCCCGGTCATCCGGGACCTGGTCACCGACGTCTCGTTCAACTACGAGAAGGCGCGGGAGACCCCGGCGTTCGCGCCGCCGGCCGACGTGGCCCCGGGCGACTACCGGATGCAGCAGGTCGACGTCGAGCGCTCGCAGGAGTTCCGCAAGTGCATCGAGTGCTTCCTCTGCCAGAACGTCTGCCACGTGATCCGCGACCACGAGGAGAACAAGCAGGCGTTCTCCGGTCCCCGGTTCTTCATCCGGGCCGCCGAGCTGGACATGCACCCGCTCGACGCGAAGACCGACCGCAAGGAGTACGCGCAGTCCGAGATGGGACTCGGCTTCTGCAACATCACCAAGTGCTGCACCGAGGTCTGCCCCGAGCACATCAAGATCACCGACAACGGGATCATCCCCATGAAGGAGCGGGTCGTCGACCGCAGGTACGATCCCCTTGTGTGGCTTGGTAGCAAGATCTTCCGGAGGGGTCAGGTGCCTCAGACCAGCGTGACCAGCGGGCATTCGAGTGGCGCCGTGACCGCCAGCGGAGCCCACGGCGGGGTGCACTCGCACGCCGGCGGCTCGCACGACGCGGCGGCCGAGCGGCAGGCGCAGCAGGGCGTCAACTGGCACCGCGAGGTGCCGCACCCGACCGCCCCCGCGGTCGACGTCAACGGCAAGCTGCCGCTGACCGAACTGACCTTCGACCGGGCCGCCGCGCCGTCGCCGTTCGGTGACGACGTGACCTTCCCGCTGCCCCCGGAGCACCTGAACTTCGCCCACCCGCAGCAGGACGAGCCGAAGCACTGAGCAGCACGCCGACAACGATGACGGGGGCCGCGGCACATGCCGCCGGCCCCCGTTCCGTTTCCGTCCCCGCGTCCGGTTCCGCCGGTCAGGAGCCGGCGAGCAGCGGGCGCAGGGCGGCGACGATCGGCACGTCAGCCGGCAGCCAGGGGACGCTGTCGAGTTCGCCGGCCGCGAGCCAGCGCAGCTCCAGGTGCTCCAGGGCCTTCGGCTGGTCACCGTGGAGGAGGCGGGCCACGTACACCCGGAGGACGGAACGGCCGTGGGCCATCCGGACGTCGCGGCCGACCCGCGCGCCGATCTCCACGCGGACGCCGAGTTCCTCGGCGCACTCCCGGATCAACGCGTCGGTTTCGGTCTCCCCCGGCTCCACCTTGCCGCCGGGGAACTCCCAGCGCCCGGCCACCTCCGGCGGCGCGGACCGCGCACAGGCCAGGACCCTGCCGTCCACGACGATGGCCGCGCCGACGACAACCCTCGGCTCCCGCCGGTCCTGCCCGTTCCCGCTAACCCGTTCGGTCTGCACGGCCGTCCAGCGTGCCAGATCAATCGGCGGTTTGGGTAGCTGAGTCGACCGTCAGGTCAGCAGAACACGGAAGTGTGGGCGTGGACACACCATCTGTGCGACGACAGACTGGAGGGCGTCGACAGGGACACGGGATGGCGACGATTTGGCCACAAGCCGGCAACGACGCCTGGGAGGTGCGGTGATGCGCGTGCTGTTCAACGGCCGGGCGAAACACGACTACCTCAGCGATGCGCTCGCCCTGCTGTCCGGTTGGACCCGGGAGGGTGAACAGATCCGCCGGACGCTCGTCATCGACGACACCCAGCACGCCGCGCTCACCGAGCGCGTCGCGGTGGTCGCCGACGCGCTGCGGCTGCGTCCGGAGATCAGCCGCAGGGCCGACCGCACCCAGATCAGGGTGGGCCACGGCGACGGCGAGCCGCTGACCGAGGGCGAGGTCCTGCTGGCGGCGCGCATCGAGGACGCGGTCCGCGCGGTCACCGACCTCTGAGCGCTCTCCTGAAAGATCCCTGAAAGTTTCTGGTTAGCAACTAAATCCTCCGGGGTAGGACTTCCGGCACAGGGAACCGCAAAGGCTCCCGAAGACGACGAAATGTGCCAAACCCCTTGAGGAGCTGACCATGACGACGCCCACCGCCACCGACCGGGCCACCGACCACGTCGAACGCGACGTCCGGCACCTGCACCGGCACGGCGAGGAGACCAAGCCGGCGTGGAAGACCACCGAGCTGGCGGTCTACCTGCTCGCCGTCATCGGCGTCCTGATCGCCTCGAACGCCGTCGGCGACGGCGCCGCGAACAACGGCGGCGACTACTTCGCCGCGGACAAGGCCTGGTGGTACATCGCCCTGCTGACCGTCGGCTACCTGATCAGCCGGGGCCTGGCCAAGGCCGGCAGCCGCAGCCGGGACCACGACCCGCGCGTCGACCACTGACCCCCGGACCCCGGCAGCCCCCGTCCACGAGGACGGGGGCTGCCGCCGTTCCACCGGGACGCCGGCGGGCTGGCGGGCTGGCGGGCTGGCGGGCCCCGCCTACCGTCGGGGGCATGGCCGATCCGACGTACGACCGCAAGGAACAGTTCCAGCAGATCCAGAGCGGGCTCCTGCCCGGCGAGCAGATCATCGCCGTCTACGACGCCGTCGGCACGGGCACCGGGTTCATCGGCCTGACCGACCGGCGGGTCGTCATCCAGGACCGCTCCTTCGTCGGAAAGCGGTACGCCATCACCAGCATCCCGTATGCGAAGATCACCAGCGTGAGCGTGGTGAGCAACAAGTCGTGGGGCGGCTCGTTCTTCTCCACCGGGGCCATCGCCATCCACGTCGGCACGCACACGTACGAGGTGGAGTTCCGGGGCGCGCAGAAGAGCCACCACGTGCACAACGTCATCCTCCACCACATCTCCTGACGTGCCGGTCGACCTGTCCGCCGCGCTCTACGACGCGGACAACGCGTGGGGGCGCGACGACGAGTTCTTCCTGCGCTTCGTCGGGCGGGCGCCGACCCGGGTCCTCGACCTGGGGTGCGGCACCGGGCGGCTCACCCTGGCCCTGGCCGCCGCCGGCCACCGGGTCACCGGCGTCGACCCGGAGCCGGGGTCGCTCGCCGCCGCCCGGGCCAAACCCGGCGGTGACCGGGTCACCTGGCTCGCCGGCACCGCCACCGACCTGCCCGACGCGGCGTACGACGTGGCCGTGCTGACCAGCCACGTGGCGCAGGAGATCCTCGACGACGGGACGTGGGCGCAGACCCTCCGCCACCTGCGGCGGACCCTGGTCGACGGCGGCCGGCTGGCGTTCGACTCGCGCGACCCGGCCGCGCGGCGCTGGGAGCGCTGGAACCCCACCGACTCACTCCGCCGGCGCACCCTGCCGGACGGCACGACGGTGGACGCCTGGACCGAGCTGACCGCCGTGCGCGACGGCCTGGTGAGCTTCCTGCACCACTACCTGCTGCCCGACGGCGCGGAGCTGCGCAACCCCGGCACGCTGCGCTTCCGCACCGAGACGGAGCTGCGGACCGCCCTAGCCGGGGCCGGCTTCACCGTCGAGCGGGTGCTCGGCGGCTGGGCCGGGGAGCCGGTCGGCGCGGGCGACGACGGAGAGCTGATCGTGCTCGCCCGCGCCGCACGGTGACCCGGGCGGGAGTCAGCGCCGGTACGCCAGCTTGAAGTCGAGCGCCCAGTCGGTGCCGTCGGCGGACCGCTCCCAGCGGCCGTCCATGGCGGCGCCGTCCACGCCCAGCGTCCCGATGAACCGCTGGTGGAAGCCGGACGCCTCCCGCCACATCCGCCACACGAACCGGCCCTCCTCCACCCAGCTGAACTCCGTCCAGCCGGCACCGAGACCCTCGACCTCCGGCTGCACGGTCCACCGGCCGACCAGCACGTCGAGCCGTGCGAGCGCCGGGTGCCGCTTCCCCATGTCGTCCCTCCTCCTGCCGCCGGGAACCCGGTGGGCGCCGCCGCCTGACAGAATCGCCCGCATGCGGGGGCTGTTCGTGAGGGTCAGGGGCTGGTGCACCGACCGCAGACCGACCGTACGCCGGATCCGCCGTACCGTGGTGGCGGTCGTGGCCGGCGCGGCGCTGCTGGCCGCCGGCACCGGGGCCAGCGTGGCCTGGGTCCGGGCCGGCGCGGAGGGCCACGTGTTCACCGAGGCCGACGTGCCGGAGGCCCCGGTCGCCCTGGTCCTGGGCACCAAGGTGGAGGCCGACGGCGCCCCGTCGCCGTTCCTCGCCGCCCGGCTGGAGATCGCGCAGCGGCTCTTCGCCGCCGGCAAGGTCCGGGTCATCCTGGTCTCCGGCGACCACATGAACGACGACTACGACGAGCCCGACGCCATGCGCCGCTGGCTGGTCGACCGGGGCGTGCCGGCGGAGAAGGTGGTGCTCGACCACGCCGGCTTCGACACCTACGACTCCTGCGCCCGGGCCCGGCGCATCTTCGGCGTGGAGCGGGCGACCGTGGTGACCCAGTCCTTCCACCTCCCCCGCGCCGTGTCGGTCTGCCGGCACCTCGGCGTGGCCGCCAACGGCGTGGGCGACGACACCGCCCGCCGGTACGCGGAACGCTGGCGGGTCAGCGCCACCCGGGAGTACGGCGCCTGCGTCAAGGCCACGGTGGACGTGGTCTCCGGCCGCGATCCCGTCCACCTGGGCCGCCGCGAGACCGGAGTGGACGACGCCCTGCGCGCGGGGTGACGTGCGGCCGCCCGCCGGCGGTAGGGTCGCGGCGTGGTGAAGCTGGCCGAGGGGACCCTCGCGGCGGTCGGTCGGATGACGGTCGCGGCGACCGAGCTGGAACACGTGCTGTCCCGGCTCGGCGCGGGCGAGGCGGACGCCGACGAGATCTTCGCGCGGGCCGGAGCGCCGCTGCGCGCGGCCCGCGAGGCGGCGCGGTCCGCGCCCCCGGCGATCCGCGTGGAGTACGCGAGTCTGGTCGAGGGGGCGGCCACCCAGCTGGCCGTGGGCCACGCCGCGCTGCGGGCCGTGTGGCGCGGCGGCCGGACCGATCCGGCGCTGTTCGACGAGATCACCGCGCGGCTGCTGCGCTGCCGGGACGTCCTGCACGACCGGATCCTCACTCCACAGGGGACCGACTAGCCGGGGCTTCGCCGCGGTCGCTCGCCGGCGCTATCGTCGTCGGATGCCCGAGCTGATCGCGCCCACCGTCCGGCTGCACCCCGCCTGGCTGGCGGCCCATCGGGAGTGGGGTCCCGGCCCTCACGAGGACGGTTTCGGGCTCCGTCCCACCGACGAGGTGGTCTCCCCGGCCGGGTTCGCGGCCTGGGTCGCCCGGTTGACCGACGAGTCGGACCGGACTCCGGGCCCGGGCGGGGTGCGGTGCACGTACCGGTGGATCGTCGAGGACGAGACGGTGCTCGGCGGGATCGCGCTGCGGCACGAACTCGACGACGCCCTGCTGCGGGTCGCGGGCCACATCGGCTACGGCATCCGGCCCTCGGCCCGGCGGCGGGGCCTGGCCACCTGGGCGCTGGGCCGGATGCTCGACGAGGCCCGTGCGCTCGGCCTGGAGCGGGTGCTGCTCGTCTGCGCCGACGGCAACACCGCCTCGGCGCGCACCATCGAGCGCCAGGGTGGCGTCCTCGAGGACATCCGGGACACCGGGCTGGGCGCCGCCCGGCGCTACTGGATCACGCTCCAGACGCCACGCACGCGCCCCCACCCGGGCTGAACGTCCTGGTACATTCGCGCTTCGCCTCGATCGAAAGAGGAACTGCGCATGACCGGCACGGGGGCCGAATCGGGCGCGGGACCGGCGATGGAGCCGGTGCCGGGCACTGGAGCAGCCGATCCTTCCCCACCTCACCCACTCGGGCAGCCGCCGTCGAGCTACGGGCCGCCGCAGTGGGTGCCGCCGGCGGGAGAGCAGCCGGTGCCGTTCGCGCCGCAGCCGCCGGTGCCGTGGGCGCCGCCACCCGGCCCGCGCAACCGCACCCTCGTCGTCGCCGCCGTCATCGTGGGTGTGGTGCTGCTGGTGGGCTGCCTCGGCCTGACCGGCGGCATGCTCCTGCTGCGCTCCGCGACGACCACCGCCTCCGGACCGGCCCGGGAGGCGCCAGCGGCGCCCACCACCGAACACAGCCCCGGCGCAACCCCCGAACCGGAGGCCAGCGAGGAGCCGGTGCAGCAGGGGCCCGAGGCCAGCGCGTACCCGGCCGAGGAGATCTCCGACCTGAACCGGGTGTGCGACGACGGGGTCTTCTACCCGCAGTCGCCGAAACGCGCCGGCAAGGCGCCGCACCCGGTCGTGCTGCTCATCGGGAACGGCTCGGGCCTGCGCTACCAGAACGGCACCTACTACTTCTCGCAGGGCCTGTCGAAGAAGGTGGAGCAGACCTGGGCGCCGGAGTCACCCACGAAGGTGCAGATGGTCGCCTGCCTGGACCGGGTCAGCACCGGCACGACGATCCGCCGCTGCAAGTACGACGACCCGAAGCCACTGACGTTGACGCTGCTGCGGGCGAGCTGGCGACTTCGGGTGTACGAGGTGTCGACGGGCCGCAAGCTGCTCGAGAAGGCCATGACCGGCGACGACCAGGCATGCCCGTACGTGGTCCTGGCCGGCCCGGACAAGAAGATCTACGCCGAGGTCAGCGACCGGGCCGCCGTGGCCGCGCTCCGCAAGCTGGTGAACGGGTCAGCCTGAACCCGCCCCGCATGCCTCCAGCGCGTCCAGGTCACGCTCCGCGTAGAGCCGGTGCTCCCACTCCTCGTTGAGGACGACGAGCAGGCACTCACGGACCGGGTAGCTGCGGGGTCGCGGCCAGCCCGGGCCCTCCACCGGCTCGGTGTGGCCGTCCAGTGACTCGTGGGTCAGCCCCTCGATGACCCGGCGCACGGTGGACATCCGGTCGCGGCGCAGCGCGAGCACCGTGTCGAGCGAGGGCCGCGCGCCCCGGTCGCGGCCCGACGTCGACGGCGTTGATCGTCAGGTTCTCGATCTCGCCGTGGATGTCGACGCCGACCAGCTCGACCCCCCGCATGGTGACCCCGCTCAGGTCGACGCCACGGAACCGGGCGCCGGACAGGTCGACGGCGCGGAGCTCGGCGCCGCTGAGGTCGACGTGCTCGAACCGAGAGCCGCGCAGATCGGCGTCGGTGAATTCAGCCACGCCAGCAGGCTAACCGCGACGCCCGACACTTCGCGCCCCGCAGAACGCGGCGGCGCACGCACCACGGTCCCGGCGCTCGCCCGATCGGCGGGCGAAATGGCCTTGCCGGCCGGTCGAGCGGCTGCGACGCTGCGACCGTGCTCGACAAGCCGGACGTCGACGAGCGGTTGCTGGCGGCCGAGGTGGCCGCCGCCTGGGGCGTGGACATCGCCGACCTCGTCTTCATGCCCGTCGGACTCGACGTGAACGCATGGGCGTACCGGGTGGACACGTCCGACGGCGAGCGCTACTTCGTGAAGCTGCGCCGCGGCGAGTACACCCCCGCCGCCGTCCTGCTGCCCGGTTTCCTCCGCGCGCACGGGGTTCGGCAGGTCGTCGCGCCGATCGACCTGCCGGACGGCGGGGCCAGCCACGGCTTCGGCGACCACCGGCTGCTGCTCTACCCGTTCCACGACGGCGGCAGCCTGTGGGGCCGCGGCCTCACCGAGCGCCAGTGGATCGAGTACGGCGAGTTCCTGGGTCGGCTGCACGCGGTCACGCCGAGCGCCGACATCGCCGCCGTCCTGCCCGTCGAGACCTGGCGATCGAGCGCCGGCGAGCGGCTACGGGCCCTCGGCGAGCGGGCTGCGGCGAGCCAGGTTCTCGGCGCCTTCTGGGACCGGTACGGCGCCGCGCTGCGGCGGTTGTCCGCGACGGTCGACGACCTCGCCTCCCGCGTGACGCACGGTCGACACGTCGTGTGCCACGCCGACATCCACCCCGGCAACCTGATCGCCGACGGGGACGGTCCACTGCACGTCGTGGACTGGGATGCGCCGATCCTCGCGCCGCGCGAGCGGGACCTGATGTTCGTCTTCAGCCAGGACTTCGGCGACCACCCGATCGACGCGCACTGCGCCGAACTCTTCCGCCGAGGCTACGGCCCGCTGGAGCCGGACCAGACCCTGCTGAGCTACTACCGCAGCGAACGGCACCTCGACGATGTCGCCGTCTTCCTGGAGAGCATCCTCAACTCCGAGGCCAGCGCGGAATCCCGCGCGAACGACCTGCACTGGCTCACCCGCATCGCCGAGACCGTCGCCGGCCCCGGCTACGCGCCCTGACCCGCACCCGACCAGACGGTGAGGCGGGCCGGGAGCAGCCACAGTTCGAGCACGATCCCGGGTCCGGGACAGCGCCTATCGGTCCGGATAGGAGAGTCTGACGGAAAGGGCAGAACGGGGGCAGGGACGTGGAGAAGAACACCGTGCACATCGACGAGCAGCCGGGCGGCTTTGGTGGGGCGACCTTCGACGCGCTCCGGCGTTCCGTCGGGACGCGGCCCCGGCGATGGCTGATCACGATCACTCTGCTGCTGGGCCTGCTGGCCGCCGTCGCGATGGCCACGGCAGGGCAATCGGAGGACCGCACCTTTGCCACCCTCTCGGACATGGTGCAGAGCCTGATGTCGGTGACGGTGCCGTTCCTCGGCGTCCTGCTGGCTCACGACCTGCGCCGGGCACCCCGCACCACCCGGCCCGCACCGACCCTGCTGGCGGCGACGCTCCTGGCCGCCGCCGTCGGACTCTTCGGCGTCCTGGTGTGCGCCGCCGCTCTCGCGCTCGCACCGTCGGGCACCGCCCCGACCCCCTGGCGGCACGCCGCAACCATCGCGCTGGGCGGCGTGCTCGTGCAGATCGTCGCCCAACTGGTGGGGACCGGGCTCGGCTTGCTACTGCGGCCCGCTGTCCTCGCATGCCTCGCCACCATCGTGCTGCCGCTGGGCCTCTGGGCCGTGCTGGGCGGGATCGACGTCCTCCAGCCCGCGCAGGCCTTCACCCCCTACGCCACGGTCCGGAACCTGCTCTCGGGCCGGATGAGCGCAGCGAACTGGGCCCAGTGGCTCGTCGTACTCCTGATCTGGGGTGTCGGTCTGAACATCGTCGGCCTGGCCCGGCTCAAGCGGCGGAAGCTGGACGGCGAGACCACGCCGGACGGCACCGCGCACGATCCAGCTCCGGCGGTGTGACGGCGTCCGCCCAGGCGGTGCGTCTACCGGGTGGGTGAGACACCGGGTGACGACTCCGGGCAGGTGTCGAGGAGCGGCTGCCAGGTGTTGGTCAATTCCGCCGTGGCCGATGCCCGCCCATCAGCGACCGCGTCGAGGGCATCGGCTGCCCGGCTCAGAGCTGCTTCCAGCTCCCGGCTACTCGCGTGGACGGCGACCGGACGGAGGTCACGAGCCCACGCCTGAAAGTAGGCCACCTTCGCCGCGCTTGCCGCGCCTGGCTTCCCGTTGCCCGCGTAGTCCGCCTGCACCGCCTGCACGTAGGCGAGCCGCTCCGGGGAATCGCCGTTCGAGTAACGGTCGAAGACCGTGCGGAAGTCGCCACAGACCTGCGCTGTGTTGTCGACCGGGTCCGGGGCACCCACGGATGATGTGCCGCACCCGGCGGGGATCAACCCGAGAACCACGACAGCAGGCGTCACAAGCCAGCGGCGCATCGCCCACCCTCTCCAAGATCGGCCACAGACTAGCCGACGCCTGTCAGGACGGCCTGACCTGCGGAGATGGGCCGGTTTCAGACGTTGAAGCGGAACTCCACCACGTCGCCGTCCTGCATGACGTACTCCTTGCCCTCGATCCGGACCTTGCCGGCGGCCTTCGCCGCCGCCATGGATCCGGCCTCGACCAGGTCGGCGTAGGAGACCACCTCGGCCTTGATGAAGCCGCGCTGGAAGTCGCTGTGGATGACCCCGGCGGCCTCCGGCGCGGTGGCGCCGACCGGGACGGTCCAGGCCCGCGCCTCCTTCGGGCCGGCCGTCAGGTACGTCTGGAGCCCCAGCGTGCGGAAGCCCACCCGGACGAGCTGGTCCAGCCCCGGCTCGGACTGCCCGATCGACTCCAGCAGCTCGCGGGCCTCCTCCTCGGGCAGGTCCACCAGCTCGGACTCGATCTTGGCGTCCATGAAGACCGCCTCGGCCGGGGCGACCAGGCCGCGCAGCTCGTCGAGGAACTCGGCGTTGCCCAGCTCGGCCTCGTCGACGTTGAAGACGTAGAGGAACGGCTTCGTGGTGAGCAGGTGCAGCTCGCGCAGGTGTTCCAGCTCGATCTTGGCGGCGGCGGCGCCCGCGTACAGGGTGGTGCCGCCGTCGAGGACCTCGACGGCCTTCTTGGCGGCCTCGACGGCGGCGGCCCGGTCCTTGCGGAGCTTGGCCTCCTTCTCCAGCCGGGGCAGCGCCTTCTCCAGCGTCTGGATGTCAGCCAGGATCAGCTCGGTGTTGATCGTCTCGATGTCGTCGGCCGGGGAGACCTTGCCGTCGACGTGCACCACGTTCGGGTCGGAGAAGGCCCGCACGACCTGGCAGATCGCCGAGGCGTCGCGGATGTTGGCCAGGAACGCGTTGCCCCGGCCCTGCCCCTTGGAGGCGCCCCGGACCAGGCCGGCGATGTCGACGAACGAGACCGGCGCCGGCAGCACCTTCTGCGAGGAGAAGATCTCGGCGAGCGTAGCCAGCCGCTCGTCGGGGAGCCCGACCACGCCGACGTTCGGCTCGATGGTGGCGAACGGGTAGTTCGCCGCGAGCACGTCGTTCTTGGTCAGCGCGTTGAACAGGGTGCTCTTGCCCACGTTGGGCAGGCCGACGATGCCGATGGTGAGACTCACGACGAGCCAGCTTACGCGGTTGGCGGCGGGAACCGGTCAGGCGGGCCCGGCGGGCAGCAGCCGGGGCTCGATCCGGGTCTCCCGCACGGTGCCGTCCTCGGCGCGGGCCAGCTCGTACGCGGCCACGCCCTCCCGGTCGGCCACGGCCTCGGCCAGCCGCGTGCCCCGGTAGATCAGCCCGACCCCGTCGTCCGTGCAGTGGCTGGTCGGCAGCGTGCCGTCGGCGACGAGCCGGTGCATGAGCGGCCGGCGCTGGTCCTCGCTGTCGTAGTGCACGCCGTTGCCGTACGGGAGCCAGCCGAGCCCGTCGGTGAAGGGGCGCAGGGTGGGGCCGTAGCTGTCGGTGGCGCCACCGAGGTGCCAGCAGATCGACCCGGCGGAGACCCCGCCCAGCACCACGCCGGCCTCCCAGCACTCGCGCAGGATGTCCGGCAGGCCGTGCACCCGCCACACCGCGCAGAGGTTGGCCACGCTGCCGCCGCCGACCCAGATGATGTCCTGGGCGAGCAGGTGGGCGCGGATGTCCTCGACGTTGGGCATCGGGTAGAGCGCCAGGTGGGAGGGGCGGAACCGGGTGCCGGCGAACGCGCCGTAGAAGACGGTGAACGAGGTGGGCTGGTCGCCGACCGCCTGGTTGAGGTAGCAGATCCGGGGCGCCTCGCCGGCCTGCGCCAACTCGGCCATCAGGTCGAAGAGCTGGCTGGGCCGGGCGTCCCACGGGCCGCGGTGCCGGCTGAAGAAACCCATGCTGGTGGCGACGATGGTCGGTTCACTGGCGGGCATGGCCGTCCTTCCGGTCGGTGCTGATGGAGATCATCCTGCCCGATCCGCCGGCTCCGCCTCGACCGCGGCGAGCAATGTGCGCAGCAGATCGGCCAGCCGGTCCTGGTCGGCGGGGGGCAGCGCGTCGAGGAACTGCCGCTGCACCTCCAGCCCGGCCTCGGCCGACTCCTCGACCACCCGGCGGCCGGCGTCGGTGAGACTGACCCGCAGCGCCCGCCGGTCGGCCGGGTCGGGCGAGCGCCGGACCAGCCCGGCCCGCTCCAGCCGGTCGAGCCGGCCGGTCATCCCGCCGGAGGTGAGCATCAGCGCGGCCGCGAGCGCCTTCGGCGCCAGGGTGTACGGCGCGCCGGACCGGCGCAGCGCGGCGAGCACGTCGAAGTCGCCCCGGCCGATGCCCCAGCCGGCGTACACCTTCTCCTGGCGGTCGCCGACCAGCCGGGCCAGCCGGTAGATGCGGCCGAAGACGGCCATCGGCTCGGGCCGCATGCCGGCCCGCTCCCGGCGCCACTGCTCGACGATCAGGTCCACGTCGTCGGTTGCCACGGCTGTCGATTGTGCCCCACCTCGCACTTCCGCTTTTACTCGGCACTGACTAGCTTAGCGCTAAGCTACTTAGCATCGAGGAAAGGAGGTCGGTCGTGACCCGCCGCTGGACCGACATCGCGCTCACCGCCGTCGCCCCGACCGTCTGGGGCACCACCTACCTGGTCACGGCCGAGCTGCTGCCCGCCGGCCGGCCGCTCTGGTCCGGCGCGATCCGCGCCCTGCCGGCCGGCCTCCTGCTGCTCGCGCTGACCCGCCGGCTGCCGCGCGGCGTCTGGTGGGGGCGCGCCGCCCTGCTCGGCGCGCTCAACATCGGCGCGTTCTTCCCACTGCTCTTCGTCGCCGCGTACCGGCTGCCCGGCGGCACCGCGGCCGTGCTCGGGGCCGCCCAGCCACTGCTGGTCGCCGCGCTCACCGTCGCCCTGCTCCGGGACCGGCCCGGCCGGCCGGCGCTGCTCGCCGCGCTGGCCGCCCCGGCCGGGGTCGCCCTCGTGGTGCTGCGGCCGGGCGCCGGCCTCGACCCGCTGGGCGTCGCCGCCGGCCTGGCCGGCACCGCGGCCATGGCCGCCGGCCTGGTGCTCACCCGCCGCTGGGGCCGGCCGCCCGGGGTGGGCACCCTCGCCGCGACCAGCTGGCAGCTCGTCGCCGGCGGCCTGCTGATCGTGCCGGTCGCCGCCGCCGTCGAGGGCGCGCCGCCCACGCCGGACGGGCCGGCCCTGCTCGGGTACGCCTGGCTCGGGCTGGTCGGCACCGCGCTGGCGTACGCGCTGTGGTTCCGGGGCGCGGCCCGGCTGCCGGTCACCCGGGTGTCGGTGCTCGGCGCGCTCAGCCCGTTGACCGCCGCGACCCTCGGCTGGCTGGTGCTCGGCCAGGCGCTCGACCCGACCCAGCTCGCCGGCTTCGCGGTGGCCGTCGCCGCCATGGTGCTCGGCCAGCTCCCCGGACGGACCACGCCGGGCGAGCGGGGCGGCCAGCCGGCACTGCCCGGCCAGCTCACCGGAGCGGCCTCGCCCGGTGGAGGCCCCCGTCAGCCGGCGCGCAGGCGGCGCCAGTCGTCGAGCGGGACGTCGGCGGCCACGCCCTCGGGCAACGCCCCGGGCGGCAGCTCCGCCGCCGCCGCGAGCGGCAGGGTGAACCGGTGCGCCGCGGACGGCACGGCCGCGTGCGACTGGTCCAGCAGCCAGCGCACCTCGTCGACCGTCCAGCCCAGCCCGGCCCGGCCGGCGAGCTCCCGGACCAGCCGCAGGCCGACACGCGTGTCGTCGTCGTAGAAGCGCATGCACCAGTGGTGGGCCCACATGCCGAGCGCGCGGAGCCCGGGCGCGTCGAGGGAGCTGACCAGCCGACCGCACGCGGTGTCGGCGAAGGCCCGCCCCGGGTCGTCGGCCCGGTCCCGCTCGATCGCCCCGTACGCGGCCGGGGCCACCACCCGCATCCGGTCGTAGAAGCCCTGCACCACCGCCGCGTCCAGCCGTGCCCGCCCCGACCGCATCAGCGGACACCCCGCCCGGCCACGCTCGCCATGCCCCGCACCTTTTCTTGAGTTGGTGGCGCGACCGTACCGACCACTACCGACACTTTCGTCGCCGGGATCCGTTGCCACGCCAGGGATAGCTGGCGTGAGCTGGGGCGTCTGTATTGGTGACGACGACGAGCGGGAGGGTGGGTGGACGAGGACGACCGGGCCCGGCTGGCCGAGTTCGTGACCAGCCGCACGCCGGCGCTGATGCGGGTCGCGTACCTGCTCACCGGCGACCGGCATGCGGCCGAGGACCTGTTCCAGTCGGCGCTGGCCAAGACCATCCCGAGGTGGCGGACGCTCCGGCACGCCGACCCGGAGGGCTACCTCCGCACGGTCATGTACCGGGAGCAGGTGAGCTGGTGGCGGCGGCTGCGGCGACGCCGGGAGACGGCGCTCACCGGGGCCGCCGAGGCGGTCCAGCCGGACCCCAGCGGCGGCACCGACGTACGCCTGGCGATGCGGGCGGCGCTGCGGCTGCTGCCGCCGGCCCAGCGCACGGTGCTGGTCCTGCGCTACTACGAGGACCTCACCGAGACCCAGGTCGCCGAGGCGCTGGGATGCACGGTCGGCACGGTGCGCAGCCGGACCCACCGGGCGGTGACCCGGCTGCGCCAGCTCATGCCGGACGTCGAACTCCTGGAGGTACGGCGGTGACCACGCCCTTCGAGGACCTCATCCGCGCCACCCTCTCCGACCTTGCCGAGGAGGCACCCAGAGTGCAGGACCAGTTGACCCCGGCGGAGCGCCGGTTCCGGAACCGCCGGCGGACCACGGTGACGCTCGGCGTGGCGGGCGTGGTGGCCGCCGTGCTGATCGGCGCGCCGATCGCGCTGGCGGCCGGCGGCGCGGACGCTCCCCGCCCGGCCGCGCCGTCGGCGCCCCCGACCCCAGCGGGCCCGTCCCCGTCCCCGGCCGTACCCACGGTGCGTCCGTCCCCCTCCCCCGCCGGACCCACCGTGGTCCCGTCGCCCACCGGCGTGCCGGGCCCGCCCGGTGACCCGACGGCCGGGCCCGTGCCCAGCGCCTCGCCGCCGGGCCGCCCGGGCCGCCCGGTGCCGAGCCCGAGCCGGCCGGGCGAGCCCACCGCGGTCCCCTCCCCCGCGGCACCGGGCGGCGCCCCGGGCCCCCTGCCCACCGCGTCCCCCAGCCCGCGCCGCTGACCCCGACGGCCCGGCGGGCGCCGTCACCGCCCCGGCAGGCGGCGGCCGGGCGGGTCGACCGCGACGGGTGGAACGCCATGGAGGTGTCCCGGCCCCGGTGGCCTCCATGGCGTTCCACTCACCGGTGGCACGGCGGCGGGAGGCGGCCGCGCGACCCCTCCCGGAGCCCGGTTTCGAGCGCGCGCACGGCCGCGTCCGAATCCCGCCAGCCGGTGGCCCGACCTGCGAGGCAGGATCGGTGTCATGGAACTCGACTTCGAGCGGTGCTACCGGGCCGTCGACAGCCGCGACCAGCGGTTCGACGGCTGGTTCTACACCGGCGTGACGTCGACCGGGATCTACTGCCGGCCGTCCTGCCCGGCGACGACGCCGAAGCGGCAGAACGTCCGGTTCTTCCCGTCGGCCGCCGCCGCGCAGGGCGCCGGGCTGCGGGCCTGCCGCCGCTGCCGCCCCGACGCCGCCCCGGGCTCCCCGCAGTGGGACGTCCGGGCCGACGTGGTCGGGCGGGCGATGCGACTGATCGCCGACGGGGTGGTCGACCGGGACGGCGTGCCGGGGCTGGCGGCGCGGCTCGGCTACACCGAGCGGCACCTGCACCGGATGCTCCGGGCCGAACTGGGCGCCGGGCCGCTGGCGCTGGCCCGGGCGCAGCGGGCACAGACCGCCCGCATCCTCATCGAGACCACCGGGCTCGGCCTGGCCGAGGTGGCGTTCGCCGCCGGGTTCGGCAGCGTCCGGCAGTTCAACGACACCGTCCGCGAGGTGTACGGGGCCACCCCGTCCGAGCTGCGGGTGAGCCGGGGCGGCCGGCGGGCGGTCGGCGGGGCGGGCACCATCACGCTGCGGCTCGCGTACCGGCCGCCGTTGCACGTGGGGGCGCTGCTGGACTTCCTGGCGCTGCGCGCGCTGCCCGGCGTCGAGGAGGTCCGCGACGGGGCGTACCACCGGGGGTTGCGCCTGCCGCACGGGCCCGGCACCGTGTCGCTGGCCCCGGCCGACGGGCACGTGGCCGCCACCCTGCGGCTGGCCGACATGCGCGACCTGGCACCGGCCGTGGCCCGCTGCCGGCGGCTGCTCGACCTGGACGCCGACCCGGCCGCGGTCGACGCCACCCTGGCGGCGGACCCGGCCCTGGCCCCGGCGGTGGCCGCCGAACCCGGCGTCCGCCTCCCGCACGCCGTGGACGGCTTCGAGATGGCCGTCCGCGCCGTCACCACCCAGCAGATCTCCCTCCGCTCGGCCAGGACCACCCTCACCCACCTCCTGGCGGCCACCGCGGCGCCACCCGCGGACGAGGTCGACGGCGACGCCGCCGACGACCGGCCACGGGGCCTGCGGGCGTTTCCCAGCGCCGAGGAGGTGCTCGGGGCGGCGGACAGCGCGTTCCGGATGCCGGGGGCGCGGCGGGAGACGATCCGCGCGGTGGCGCGTGCCGTCGCCGACGGGGACCTGGACCTGGCACCGGGTGGGGACCGGGAGGACGCGGTGCGGCGGCTCACCGCGCTGCCCGGGGTCGGGCCGTGGACCGCGGGCTACGTGGCCATGCGGGCGCTCGGCGACCCCGACGTCCTCCTCCCCACCGACCTGGGCGTACGCCGGGGCGCCGCCGCGCTCGGCCTGCCCGACGACCCGAAGACCCTGAACGCGTACGCGGACCGCTGGCGCCCCTGGCGGTCGTACGCGGTGATCCGACTCTGGAGAGCGGCATGACCACACTGGACAGCACCGTCATCGACACCCCCGCCGGCCCGCTGAGCGTGCTCGCCGGCCCCGACGGGGCGGTACGCGCGGCCGGCTTCACCGCCGACCCGGCGGCCCTCGTACCCCTGGTCCATCCCGGACTGCGCGGCGCGCTGCGCGAGCGGGCCGACCTCGGCCCGGTGACCGCGGCGGTCCGCGCCTACCTGGCCGGGGACCTGACCGCGATCGACACCGTCCCGGTCGCGCAGCAGACCGGCGGCGCCTTCATGGCCCACGCCTGGCAGGTGTTGCGGGAGGTCAAGCCGGGCGACCCCGTGACGTACACCGGTTTCGCGGCCCTGGCCGGGCGGCCGGCGGCGGTCCGTGCCGCCGCGGCGGCCTGTGCCCGCAACGCCGCCGCGCTCTTCGTGCCCTGTCACCGGGTGCTGCGCACCGACGGCACGCTCGGCGGCTACCGCTGGGGGCTGGACGTGAAGAAGTGGCTTCTCGGGCATGAGGGACGGGTGACGGCTAGCTGACAGCGGTGATGTCGCCCCCTGACGCTACCGTCGGGTAGTGCCTGCGCAGAGCGACGGCAACCACGTGGCGTGTCCCGACGCCCGTCCCCACCCGCTGCGCAACCTCTGGCGACTGCGGCCCTACCTGCGCCCCCACGCGGCCGAGTTCGCCTGGCTGCTGCTCGCCGCGCTGACCGCCACGGCGGCCAGCCTCGCCGTGCCCCTGGTCGTGCAGCGGGTGGTGGACGGGCCGGTGGCCCGGCACGACGAGGCCGGGCTGCTCCGGCTCGGCGCCCTCGCCCTGCTGCTCGGCCTGGCCGAGGCGGTGCTGATCTTCATCCGGAGGTGGGCCCAGTCCTCCTCCTCGGTCGGCATGGAGGCGGCCATCCGCGCCGACATCTACGCCCACCTGCAACGCCTCCCGACCGACTTCCACGACCGGTGGCAGTCCGGCCAGCTGCTCTCCCGGATCACCAGCGACCTGTCGGTGATCCGCCGGTTCCTCTCCTTCGGCCTGCTCTTCCTGGTGCTCAACCTGATCACCTACGCCGCCGTGGTGGTGCTGCTGATCCGGCTGCACCCCTGGCTCGGCCTGCTGGTGGGCGCCAGCGCCATCCCGCTGTTCCTGATCAGCCGCCGGTTCGCCCGGCACTACCACGCGGCGTCCCGCCGCATGCAGGACCAGCAGGGCGACGTGGCCACGCTGGTCGAGGAGACCGCGCAGGGCCTGCGCACCATGCGGGCGTACGGGCGGGGGCCCGAACTGGCCGCCCGGTTCGCCACCGGCGCCCGCCGCCTGCACGACACCGGGATCGGCAAGGCCCGCCTGCTGGCCCGCACCTCCGCCCTGTTCGACCTGGTGCCCAACCTGACCCTCGCGGTGGTGCTGGTGGCCGGCGCCGCCGCCGTCGCCCGGGGCACGCTCAGCATCGGCGAGCTGGTCGCCTTCGTCAGCCTCCAGCTCATGCTGGTGTGGCCGGTGCAGTCGCTCGGCTGGATCATCGCGAACGGGCAGGAGGCGGCGACCGCCGCCGACCGGATCCAGGAAGTGCGGGACACCCGGCCGTCCATCGTCGACGCTCCGCACGCCCGCGCGCTGGACCGCACCGAGGTGCGCGGCCGGCTCCGCTTCGAGCGGGTGAGCTTTCGCTACCCCGGCAGCCCGGCGCCGGTGCTCCGCGAGATCGAGCTGACCGTGGAGCCCGGTGAGACGCTGGCCCTCGTGGGTGCGACCGGCTGCGGCAAGAGCACACTGCTGTCCCTGGTCCCCCGGCTGCACGAGGTGACCGGCGGCCGGGTCACGCTGGACGGGCACGACCTGCGCGACCTGCGGCTCGGCTCGCTGCGCCGGCTGGTCGGGGTGGCCTTCGAGGAGCCGACCCTGTTCTCCATGTCGGTCTGGGAGAACCTGACGCTGGGCCGGCCGGAGGCCGGCGAGGAGGAGGTCCGGGCCGCGCTCGCGCTGGCCCAGGCCGAATTCGCGTACGACCTGCCGTGGGGGCTGGCCACCCGCGTCGGCGAGCAGGGGCTCTCCCTCTCCGGCGGGCAACGGCAGCGGCTGGCGCTGGCCCGGGCGGTGCTCGGCCGGCCCGCGCTGCTCGTGCTCGACGACCCGCTCTCCGCGCTCGACGTGCACACCGAGGCCCTGGTCGAGGCGGCCCTGCGCCGGGTGCTGCGGGACACCACGGCGCTGCTGGTGGTGCACCGGCCGTCCACGGTGGCACTCGCCGACCGGGTGGCCCTGCTCGACGGCGGCCGGATCGTCGCCGTGGGCACCCACAGCGAGCTGCTCGCCGAGGTCCCGGCCTACCGGGCGGTGCTCTCGGCCGCGCCGGAGCGGCAGGCGGACGGCGTCGGCCTGGTGCGGTCGTGACGGGGGCCGCCGGCCCACCCCGGATACCCCAGCAGCGGGGCGCCCCCGACCGGGCCCGGCAGCGCGGCGACCCCGACCCCGACCGGGCCCGGCAGCGCGGCGACCCCGACCTCGACCTGTCCCGGTGGCGCGGGCGGGCCACCGACCCCGACGCCGACCGCAGCCGGGCCGAGGACTCGTCGCCGGAGGCGGTGGCCCGGCTCCGGACCCGCAGCCGAGCCCTGATCCGCGACCTGCTCCGCCCGCACCGGGCCCGGCTCGGGCTGGCGGTGTCCCTGCTGCTGGCCCAGAACGCCGCCGCGATGGCCGGCCCGTACCTGGTGATGCTCGGCATCGACCGGGGCATCGGGCCGCTGCGGGCCGGCGACCCCGGCCCGCTGGTCGCCGTCGCCGCCGCGTTCGTCGTCGCCACCGCCACCGAGTACGCGACCCGGCGCGCCTTCCTCGCCCTCGCCGCCCGGATCGGCCAGGCCGTCCTGCTCGACCTCCGCAAACGGGTGTACGGCCACTTCCTCCGCCTCGACGTCGGCTTCCACGAGCGCTACACCTCGGGCCGGATGGTGTCCCGGCTGACCAGCGACCTGGACTCGATCGCCGAACTCGTCGACGGCGGGATCGACAAGCTGGTGATGGCCGCGCTGTCGGTGCTGTCCGTGGCGGGCATCCTGCTCTGGCTGGACCTGCCGCTGGCCGCGGTCACCCTGCTCGCCTTCCCGTTCCTGTTCTGGCTGTCCCGCTGGTTCGCCCGTGCCTCCGCCGGGGCGTATCGGCGGACCCGGGAGGCGGTGGCGCTGGTCATCGTGCACTTCGTCGAGTCGCTGCGCGGGATCCGGGCGGTGCAGGCCTACCGGCGGGAGCCCCGCAACCAGCGCATCTTCGCGGCGGTGAACGACGACTACCGGCAGGCCAGCCTGCGCGCGTTCCGGCTGATCGCGGTCTACTCGCCGGGCATCCGGCTGATCGGCAACCTCACCGCCGCGGCGGTGCTCGGCTACGGCGGCTGGCGGGTGCTGGGCGGGCGGACCGAGGTCGGGGTGCTCGCCGCGTTCCTGCTCTACCTGCGCCGGTTCTTCGAGCCGATGGAGGAGCTGAGCCAGTTCTACAACGCGCTGCAGTCGGCCACCGCCGCGCTGGAGAAGCTGGCCGGGGTGCTCGACGAGCGGCCGGCCGTGGCCGAGCCCGCGCGACCGGTGCCGCTGCCCGCCGGCCCGGGGCGGGGAGCGGTGGTGTTCCGCTGCGTCCACTTCGGCTACCGGCCCGAGGCGCCGATCCTGTCCGGGCTGGAGCTGACCGTGCCGGCCGGGCAGACCGTCGCGCTGATCGGGCCGACCGGCGCCGGCAAGTCCACCATCGCCAAGCTGCTGGCCCGGTTCCACGACCCGGCGTCCGGCACCGTCAGCCTCGACGGGGTGGACCTGCGCCACCTCGCGGACGCCGAACTGCGCCGGGCGGTGGTGCTGGTCACCCAGGAGAACCACCTGTTCAGCGGCTCGGTAGCCGAGAACATCCGGTTCGGCCGCCCGGACGCCGACGACGCGACCGTGGAGGCCGCCGCCCGCGCCATCGGCGCGCACGACTTCATCGCCGCGCTCCCCGACGGGTACGCCACCGACGTGCACCGGCGCGGCGGCCGCCTCTCCGCCGGGCAGCGGCAGCTCGTCGCGTTCGCCCGGGCGTTCCTGGCCGACCCTCGGGTCCTGATCCTCGACGAGGCCACCTCGTCGCTGGACGTGCCCACCGAGCGCATGGTGCAGCGGGCCCTGCGCAGCGTCCTGCGGGACCGCACCGCGCTGGTGATCGCGCACCGCCTCTCCACCGTGGAGACCGCCGACCGGGTGCTCGTCCTCGACGACGGGCGGATCGTGGAGGACGGATCCCCGACCGAGCTGGCCGCCGCCGGCGGCCGGTACGCCGCCCTGCACCGCCAGTGGCGCGACTCCCTGCTCTGACCCGCCCGCCCCGCAGGGACGACGCCCGCGATCAGGGAGATGTTGGAAGCTGAGCGCCCCTGGAGGGGCGGTTTCCTTCCAAGATCTCGACGGGTGCCGGCGGGTTTCGCCGACCGGTTCGGTTCGGCGCGTCAGTCGGCGCGCGGTTCTTCCCGCTCCGCCTGTCCGGCAGCGCCGGAACCGGGCGGGGATTCCCCGGCAGGACCCGGACCCGGCGCGGGATCCCCGGCCGCGTCCGCACCTGGTCCCACCGGAGCTGCGGTCTCCGGACCCGAAGACTGCCCGACGCCGGCCGGAGCCGGCGCGGCGGATGCCGAGGGCGGAGCCGTGGCCGGGGCGGTGGGTGGCGAGGGCGGGGCCTGGGCGGCGACCAGGGCGGCCTCGGCGCGCAGATCGCGGCGGATGCGGTCGATTGCCCGGCCGAAGCCGAAGAGCAGCACCAGGACCAGCGCGGCCACCCCGGTGAGCACCGGAATCGTCAGTGGCGGCTCGCCCCGGTCGGTGCTCAAGCCGCGGAGCAGCGGCGGGGCCAACGCGAGGGCGGAGAGCACCAGCGCGGCCATCCCGAGCGCCAGCACCCCCGCCACCCGCCCCGACTCCTCCACGCCACCGCCCGCCACGCCACCGCCAGAGACGGTCGCGCCCGGGACGGTCGCGCCGGGGGTGGTGGCGCCGGTGGTGGCGGCGAGCGCCAGGCCGAAGCCGACGGCCAGGCCGAGCCCGATCGCCGAGAGCAGCGACGGCACCTGCCCGGTGGCCGGCAGCTCGGCGCGGACGACCGGTGCGGCGAGCGGCATCGCCAGCGCGGCCAGCAGCAGGCCGGCCGCGTCCCAGGGCAGCAGGTTCGGTGTGAAGCGGGCCAGCGCCGCGCCCGCGGTGACCGCCGCCAGGCCGACCAGCGCGACCAGGGAGGCCTGCGCCGGGTCGCCGGCGAAGGTGAGCCGCAGTCCGACGAGCAGGAGCGGACCCGCGGCGAAGCCGAGCACCACCCAGCGGGCGGCCACCGCCCGACCGGCCCGGTACGCGTAGCCGAGCAGCACCAGCGCGGCCACGGTGGCGACGGCCACCGGCGAGAAGTAGGCGAAGGATTCGACGAACTGCTCCCGGCGCGGCCCGACCAGGCCGTCCTGGCTGATCCGGAACACGTCGACCACCCACCAGCGGATCACCAGCCCGCCGAGGGTGACCAGCGCCGCGACGGCGGTCGCCACCAGCGGGCCGATCCACGGCCGACCGGAGGGCGCGCCCGGGCCGGGCCGGTCGCGGTGGGCGAGCACCGCGGCGACGACCACGACCAGCATGGTCACCCCGACCTGGGCCGGCCACACGCGGCCGCCGTCCGGGTAGCCCACCCCCGCCGCCTGGCGGAGCAGGTCCTCGACGGCGGAGTGCAGCACGAGGCCGGCGGCCAGCCCGGCGGCGAGGGGCCAGCGCAGCGACCGGGCGGGCCGGGACAGCGCCAGCAGCGCCCCGCCCAGCACCAGCCCGGCGCCGAGGGCGCCGGCCAGCACGGTCAGCACCTGCCCGGTGGTGGGCGACTGGCGGGGCACCAGCCCGACTCCGTGGTCGAAGGCCAGCTCGCCGGCCAGGTAGTCGAGCGCCAGGCCGGCCGCGGCGACCGGCCAGCCGGGCAGCCGGCCGAACGCGGCGACGCCGGCCAGCACGACGGCGAGGAGCGCGCCGCCGGCCAGTGCGACAAGCGTGACGGTGAACTCCGCCGGCCCGAACGGGAAGCCCTGGGTCAGGTCGGCGAAGCCGGTCTGCCGGGCCACGGCGAGCCCGCGGGCCCCGAAGAAGGCGCCGACGGCGATGGCCGCGACCGTGCCGGCCATTGTGGACCAAGTCACCAACGGTGTACGTGCGATGTCGTCCATGGCGATGCCTCCCCCGCGTCCGTGGACGGGCCGATGCTGTCACACGCCGCCCTGGCTCGCTGTCCCCGCGGAGCGGGGGCCCGATACCGCCACGAGGCCGAAAGTCGTGGAGCGGCGCGCGCCGGCTGCCTACGATCGGCTGATGACCGATACGGCGAGGACGGCCCGCGCCGGCGTCCCCGAGCGTCCGACCCTGGACGGCATCGAGGAGACCTGGGCGCGCCGCTGGCAGGAGGACGGGACGTACGCGTTCGACCGCACGAAGGAGCGGTCGGACGTCTACGCGATCGACACCCCGCCGCCGACCGTATCGGGCGAGCTGCACATGGGGCACGTCTTCTCCTACACGCACACCGACACGGTGGCGCGGTTCCAGCGGATGCGGGGCCGCACGGTCTTCTACCCGATGGGCTGGGACGACAACGGCCTGCCCACCGAGCGGCGGGTGCAGAACGTCTACGGGGTGCGTCCCGACCCGGCGCTGCCCTACGACCCGGGCTGGCGGCCGCCGGCGACGCCGGTGAGTGAGGCGGCCCGGAAGGACCCGGTGGCGATCTCCCGGCGCAACTTCATCGAGCTGTGCGAGGTGCTCACCGCGGAGGACGAGAAGGTCTTCGAGGCGCTGTGGCGGCGGCTCGGCCTGTCGGTGGACTGGTCGCTGACCTACACGACGATCGGGCGGGCGGCCCGGGCGACCAGCCAGCGGGCGTTCCTGCGCAACCTGGCCCGGGGCGAGGCCTACCAGGCCGAGGCGCCGACGCTCTGGGACGTCGGCTTCGCCACCGCGGTGGCCCAGGCCGAGCTGGAGGACCGGGAGCGACCGGGCGCCTACCACCGGCTGCGTTTCCAGGCGCCCGGCGGGCGCGAGGTGTTGATCGACACGACCCGGCCGGAGCTGCTGCCGGCCTGCGTGGCGCTGGTCTGCCACCCCGACGACGAGCGCTACGCGGGTCTGGTGGGCACGTCGGTGCGTACCCCGTTGTTCGGGGTCGAGGTGCCGGTGCGCGCACATCCGCTGGCGGACCCGGCCAAGGGCACGGGCATCGCGATGGTCTGCACCTTCGGTGACCTGGCCGACGTGACCTGGTGGCGGGAGCTGCGGCTGGACACGCGGGTGGTGATCGGCCGGGACGGGCGGCTGCTGCCGGAGCCGCCGGCCGGCGTGCCGGCCGAGCCCTACGCGGCGGTGGCGGGGCAGACCGTGAACGGCGCCCGGCGCACGATCGTCGAGCTGCTGGCCGACGCGGGTGACCTGGTGGGCGAGCCGCGGCCGATCACCCACCCGGTGAAGTTCTACGAGCGCGGCGACCGGCCGCTGGAGATCGTCTCCACCCGGCAGTGGTATCTGCGCAACGGCGGCCGGGATCTCGACCTGCGCGAGGAGCTGCTGGCCCGGGGGCGGGAGCTGCGCTGGGTGCCGGAGCACATGCGGCACCGCTACGAGCACTGGGTGGGCGGCCTGACCGGTGACTGGCTGGTCAGTCGGCAGCGCTTCTTCGGCGTGCCGGTGCCGGTGTGGTACCGGCTCGACGACGCTGGCGAGCCGGACTGGTCCCAGCGTCTCACACCGGATGAGTCGATGCTCCCGGTCGACCCGTCCAGCGAGCCGCCGCCGGGTTACGAGGAGGCGCAGCGGGGGGTGCCGGGCGGCTTCGTCGGCGACCCGGACGTGCTGGACACCTGGGCCACCTCGTCGCTGACCCCGCAGATCGTCGGCGGCTGGGAGACCGACGAGGACCTGTTCCGGCGGGTCTTCCCGATGGACCTGCGCCCGCAGGGCCAGGAGATCATCCGGACCTGGCTCTTCGCCTCGGTGGTGCGGGCGCACCAGGAGCAGGGCGTGCTGCCCTGGCGGGACGCCGTGCTCTCCGGCTGGATCCTGGATCCCGACCGGAAGAAGATGTCCAAGTCCAAGGGGAACGTGGTCACCCCGGTGGGGCTGCTGGAGCAGCACGGCTCGGACGCCGTCCGCTACTGGGCGGCCAACGGCAAGCCCGGCATGGACCTGGCCTTCGACCCGGCGCAGATCAAGGTGGGTCGCCGGCTCGCCACGAAGCTGCTCAACGCGTCGAAGTTCGCCCTCGGGCTGGGCGCCGCGGACGCGCTGCGGGCCCCGGCCACGGCCCCGTTGGACACCGCCATGCTCGCCGAGCTGTCCGGCGTGGTCGCCACCGCGACCACCGCCTTCGACGGGTACGACCACACGGCGGCGCTGATCGCCACGGAGGCGTTCTTCTGGCGGTTCTGCGACGACTACATCGAGTTGGTGAAGGAGCGCGCCTACGGCACCGGGCCGGGGGCCGACTCGGCCCGGGCGGCGCTGGCCACCGCGCTCTCGGTGCAGCTGCGGCTGTTCGCCCCGGTGCTGCCCTTCGTCACCGAGGAGGTCTGGTCGTGGTGGCGCTACGGGTCGGTGCACCGGGCGCCGTGGCCCACCACCTACGAGGTGGGCCGGGCCGTGCAGGGGCCAGGTGACCCGGAGCTGCTGCGGCTGGCGGCGGACGCGCTGGGTCAGGTGCGCCGGGCGAAGTCGGAGCGGAAGCTGTCGATGAAGGCGGAGGTGCCGCTGGCCGAGGCGCTCGGGCCGGCGGCCCTGCTGGACCGGCTGACCCTGGTGGCCGACGACGTGCGGGCGGCGGGCCGGATCGCCAAGCTCGACCTGCTCCCCGACCGCACCACCGAACTGGTCGTCGCCTGCGCCTTCTGAGCCGCCGCACTAGCCCGGTCCGCCGGGAACGGAGTGGCTGCTCGGTCACTCCGTTCCCGGTGAGCGGCCGGCTCAGGTGGCCGAGCAGGCGGTTTCGAGCTGCTTCACGGCGGTGGTCAGCGGAGCCTTGCTCGGCGCCTTCTTCGGAGCGGTCGCCCAGGTGTCGGCCAGCTCCGACATCGCGGTCGCGACCCCCTTCACGGCGTCGTTGACCGTGTCGCTGGTGGTGAAGGCGTTCACGTAGAGCGACGCGGCGCCGGCGGAGTACTGGGCGCTGACCGCGGAGTGCCCGGCCGGCGGCCCGATCTTCTCCGCCGAGGCGACCTTCTTCAGCGCGGCCTTGATGTCCTTGTCCGCGGCGGCGCAAGCGGCCTTCGTGGCGGCGTCCATGGCGGGCGTGGCCGGCGCGGTGGCGCTCGGCGCGGCGGCCGGCGTCGTGGTCGTCGCGTCGGTGCTACCCGACGCCGCCGGCTTGGCGCCGTCGTCGCAGCCGGTCATGACGAGCACCGCCACAGCGGCCGGAATCAGCAGTGCGAGCCGAGTTCTGCGCATTCGTTTCTCCCCGTTGGTCTCGTGCCTGGGCCCGCCGGAAGCTACCAGACCGTGAGGTCGTCGCGGTGCCGGACATCGACGGTCCGGTGGCGCCGCGGTCCATTGGGGACGTGGGCGTTCGCGGATACGAGCGGGGCCCCGCCCGGCGCGCCTGGTGTCGGCGGCGCCGGGGCAGGGCCCTTGCGCGCGGCGGGTCAGCTGGTCTCGCCGGCCACGCTGAACGAGCGGAGGCGGTCGATCGCGAGGGCGGTGAAGCCGACCGCGATCAGCGCGCTCATCACCGAGGCGACCGGCACCGACACGTCGCTGGTGAGCAGTCCGGTCGGCGCGATCCGGTCGGCGAGGGTGATCACGTACTGCTGGATGGAGAGCACCTTCGTGCCGCTGACGAAGTTGCCGAGCAGCCCCTCCCAGATCAGCACGTAGACGAGGCCGAGCAGCACCGGCCGCCGGGTGACCAGGCTGAGCGCGACGAAGAACGCGCAGTAGGCCAGCGACCCGATCGACGCGGCGACGGCGAGCGCCAGGCCGAGGCGTACCGAATGGGCAAGCACGCCCGCGACGTAGAGCGGCACGGCGACGGTGACCGCCGTGACGCCGGCGGCCACGGCCAGCTTCGGCAGGACGATCTGCCAGCGCGGCAGCGGCTTGGTGAGAATGTGCACCACCGTGCCGTCGTCGATCTCCGCGCCGAGTACGCCGGTGCCGACGATCAGCGCGACGACCGGCAGCACGACGGCCAGGCCGAGCCCGACCAGCACGGCCGGCCCCCACTCGCCCGGGTCGACGCCGAGCGAGCGGGAGAGGATCGCCAACACCAGCAGCAGCGCGGGCAGCGGGAGGAGCAGCAGGAACCGGCGCCGGCCGAACAGGCCGCGCGCGGTGATCCAGGAAACGGTCGACATCGTTCAGCTCCCCACCAGGTAGGAGAAGACGCTCTCCAGCGATTCGTCCTCGGGCGTCAGCGACCGGACCCGGAGGCTCCGGGCCAGCGCGATCTTCGGCAGCGCCCGGGTGAAGGCGCCGTAGTCGCCGGCCTGCACGGTCAGCCCGTCCCGGCCCAGTTCCACCCCGGTCACCGACTCCTCGGCCATCAACGCGACAGCGAGAGCCCGGTCGTCGGTGGAGCGGACCCGGAAGACGTGCGGCCGGTTGGTCATCAGCCGGCGGATGGTCCGGTAGTCGCCGGAGGCGGCCAGCCGGCCGGCGACCATCACCTGCACGGTGCCGGAGACCTGCTCGACCTCCTCCAGGATGTGCGAGCTGAACAGGATGGTCCGGCCGGCGTCGCCGAGCCGGTGCAGCAGGGCCATCATGTGCAGCCGCTGCCGCGGGTCCATCCCGTTGAACGGCTCGTCGAGCAGCAGCACCTGCGGGTCGTGCACCAGGGCGGCGGCCACCCGGGTCCGCTGCCGCATGCCCTTCGAGTAGGTGCCGATCTTCCGGTCCTGCGCGTCCTCCATCTCGACCAGCGCGATGGCCCGGCGGGCCGCCGCCTCCGGGTCGGACAGCCGGTGCAGCTTGGCGCTGGCCAGCACGAACTCGTACGCGCTGAGGAAGGAGTGCACCGCCTCCCGCTCGCTGACCAGGCCGAGCCGCCGGTAGACCTCCGGGTTGCGCCAGGTCGGCATGCCGTCGAGCGTGACCTCGCCCCGGGACGGGGAGAGGAAGCCGGCCATCATGTGCAGCAGGGTGGTCTTGCCGGCGCCGTTCGGGCCGAGCAGCCCGGTCACCCCGGGGCCGAGCCGCATGGTGACGTCGTTGACCGCCACCACGTTGCCGTACCAGCGGGAGACGCCGGCCAGGTCGAGGGTGGAGGCGGGGGTGGCCGGGGCCGCCGGCTCCGCGCTGATCGTGGTCATCGGGCGGCCACCTTCCGGTATCGCAGCAACAGCAGGGCGACGCAGCCGGCCACCAGCAGCACGGCGACGGCCACGTAGACCGGCCCGAAACCACCGATCTGATCTTCGGTCTGCCCGCCGGGGATGAGCAGGTCACCGAGGGTGTACTGGCCGACAGCATGGACCAGGGCGGTGGGCGAGCCGAGCATCGCCAGCTCGTTGACCGTGCGGGACGGCATGATCGACAGGATGCCGACGATCGGGGCGGTCATCAGGAACACCGCCACGATGCCGCCGGCCCCGAACGCCCGCTTGCCGGTGAGCGAGGCAATGAGCAGTCCGACCGAGGCGAAGACCACCGCCCACAGGGCCGCGTAGAGCAGGCCGGGCAGCAGGTCGAGCAGCTCGTTCCAGACCCCGTGCATCCCGTCGTCGGTGGTGAACGCGGCGCCCAGGAACATCACCAGCTGCGGCGCGCCGAGCAGCAGCCAGAGCGCGGTGCCCAGCGCGCCGAGCTTGGCCAGGGCGTAGTCGCCGCGGGGCAGCGGGCGGGAGAAGTAGAGCGGCAGCACGCCGCTGTGCAGGTCGCGGGAGACCAGCTCCGGCCCGACCACCGCGACGAAGAAGATGACCAGCCAGCTCATCGCGTCGGCGAACTGGGCGTACGTCATGACGACCTGGCCGGTCTGGGTGCGAACCGCGGTCAGCCCGGCGGCGACGATCAGCACGATGCCGACCACCAGCCAGGGAAAGATCTTCGCCTTGGCGGAGCGGCCCAGCCCGAACGCGGTCCGCAGGCCGTGCAGGTAGAGCGCGCCGAAGACGTGCCGGCGGCCGAGCCGCGGGCCGGTGTAGCGCTGATAGCCGATGTCGTGGATGACGCCGGTCGGCTCAGACATGGCTGGGCTCCCTCGTGGCGAAGAGTTCGGCCACCCGGTGCCGCCGCTGGTCGAGCCGGTGCAGCGGCAGGTCCAGCTCGGCGACCGCGCCGATGATCAGGTCGTAGGTGGCGTCGTCGGCGAGCGGGACCAGCAGCAGCCGCCCCTCCCGGGACACCGGCAGGTCGAGCGCGGCGAGCCGGGCGGCCAGTTCGTCCGTACCCTCGCTCACCTCGACGGCGAGCACGTCGGTGGCGGTGGTCATCGCGGAGATCCGGTCGGCGCGCAGCAGCCGGCCGCCGTCGATGGCGACCAGGGTGTCGCAGATCCGCTCCACCTCACCGAGCAGGTGCGAGCAGACCACCACCGAGATGCCGAACTCGGTGCCGATCCGGTGGATCAGGGCGAGCATGGCGTCCCGGCCGGCCGGGTCGAGGCCGTTGGTCGGCTCGTCGAGCAGCAGCAGGTCCGGGTCGTGCACCAGGGCCTGGGCGAGCTTCACCCGCTGCTTCATGCCGGTGGAGTAGCCACCGACGGCCCGGTGCCGCTCCTCGTGCAGGCCGACGTGACGCAGCGCCTCGGAGGCCCGTTCCCGGGCGACCGTGCGGGGCAGCCCGCTGATCCGGCCGAGGTGGGTGACCAGCTCGGCGGCGGAGAGGTCGGGCGGGAGGGCGTCGTGCTCGGGCATGTAGCCCACGCGGGCGCGGACGGCCGCGGGATCGGTGGTGGGGTCGAGGCCGAGCACGGAGACCCGGCCGCTGGTCGGGGCGAGCAGGCCCAGCAGGATCTTGATCAGGGTCGACTTGCCGGCGCCGTTCGCGCCCACCAGCCCGATGATCCCCGGCTCGACCGACACGGTGAGGTCGGCCAACGCGGTGACCCGGCCTCCGTACGTCTTGGTCAGCGACTCGGTCGCGAGCAGTGTCACGCGGCCAGCGTAGGTAGCCCGAGCCCCTCCCGGTATCGGGAAACGCTCGGGGTTGCCCCTGATTCCGCCCGGACGGGTCGGTAAGGCTTCCGTAAGCGGCCGGGCCGGTGACCGTGGGCCGCCGCGGCGGCAGACTCGACCCATGTCGATCCGCCTGCTCCGCGCTCCGCTGACCTGGGTCGCCGTCGCGGTCCTCGCCGCCGGCGCGGCCACCGGCCTGTACTGGTTCCAGCCGTGGAAGCTGGTCACCGACACCGAGGTGCACGAGAAGCTCACGGCGGTCTCCGCCGAGCCGACGCCCCCGCCCGGCACCGCCACGCCGGCCGCCGCCCCCGCGTCCACCGGGCCGGTGCTGGTCAGCCGGGGTGACTTCGTCAGCCACGAGCACGAGACCCGCGGCGGCGCCCGGATCGTCCGCACCGCCGACGGCCGGCACCGGCTGGAACTGGTCGGGCTGGACACCTCGAACGGTCCGGATCTTCAGGTCTGGCTGACCGACCAGCCCGTTCGGACCGGGCCGTCCGGGTGGCACGTGTTCGACGACGGCCGGCATGTGGCGCTCGGCCCGCTCAAGGGCAACCGCGGCGACCAGGCGTACGAGATTCCGGCCGGGACCGACTTCAGCGGGCTGACCAGCGTCTCGATCTGGTGCGAGCGGTTCGCCGTCTCGTTCGGCGCGGCCCCGCTCACCGCCGCCGGCTGAGACCGCCCCGGGACGGCCGGTTTGCCGGCCGGTTACCGGGAGGTGGAGTGGCGCTCTCGACCGATCGCCGGTGGGCTGAGAAACTATGTGCCGGCCGGTGAGTTGGGGGTTTCATGAGCAACGGGTGGGTGCTGCCCGAGGACGTTCTCCGGGATGCGCCGGCGTACGCGCCAAGGCCCGGTGAGCTGGCCGATCTGGAGTTGCTGCTGACCGGGGCGTACGCCCCGCTGACCGGCTTCATGACCCGGGCCGACCTGGCCTCGCTGGGCCGGCGTGGCCGGCTCGCCGACGGCACGCCGTGGCCGGTGCCGGTGACGCTGCAGGTGCCGGCCGCGCTCGCCGAGGGGCTGGTGCTGGACGACCCGCTGCGCCGGGCGCTGGTGCTCACCGACGGCGAGGGCGCGCCGGTGGCCGCGATGGACGTCACCGACGTCTGGCCGGTCCGCGAGGGCGTGGCGGGCGTGGGCGGCGTGGTGCGCCGGCTGGGTGACGGCGGCCACGGGCCGTTCCAGCGGCTGCGGCGCAGCCCGGACGAGGTGCGGGGGCTGCTGCCCCCGGGGCGGGTGCTCGGCGTCTTCGCCGACCGTCCGCTGCACCGGCCGCAGCTCGCGCAGATCGCGCACGCCGCGCGGACGCTCGGCGCGCACCTGCTGGTGCTGATCCCGGTGGGTGAGGAGGCGACCGGCGGGGTGCCGGCCGAGGCGCTGGTGCGCAGCGTGTTCGCCGCCCGGGACCGGATGCCCCCCGCCACCCTCGTGGCGGTGCCGCTGGCCCGGCGGCGCGACGAGATCAGCGACGCGCTGCTGCGCGCCCGGGTCGCGGCCGCCTACGGGGTGACCCACCTGCTCTCCACCGAGGGCATGCTCTCCGGGGCGGGCCTGCGGGTGCTGGTCCCCCGCGAGCTGGCCTACGACAGCCGCGACGGGCAGTGGCGGTGGCGGGAGGACATCCCGCCGCGCAACCGGAAGCTGGCGCTCAGCCAGGAGGAGATCGACGACCTGCTGGACCGGGGCTTCCCGCTGCCGGAGTGGCACACCCCGCCGGCGGTGGCCAAGGAGCTGGCCCGGGCCCGCCCGCCGCGCCGCCACCGGGGTCTGGTGATCTTCCTGACCGGCCTGTCCGGCTCCGGGAAGTCGACCATCGCCCGTGGGCTGGCCGACCATCTGCGCGAGGGCGGCGACCGGACCATCACGCTGCTCGACGGGGACGTGGTGCGCCGGGAACTCTCGGCCGGGCTGGGCTTCAGCAAGGCCGACCGGGATCTCAACGTGCGCCGGATCGGCTGGGTGGCCGCCGAGATCGCCCGGCACCGGGGGGTGGGCATCTGCTGCCCGATCGCCCCCTACGCGGCGGCCCGGGCCACCGCCCGGGAGATGGCGCACGCCGCCGGGGCTGGCTTCCTGCTGGTGCACGTGGCCACTCCGCTGGAGGTCTGCGAGCAGCGCGACCGCAAGGGCCTGTACGCGCGCGCCCGGGCCGGCCTGATCACCGGGATGACCGGGATCGACGACCCGTACGAGGAGCCGACCGACGCCGACCTGGTGGTGGACACCACCGACATGACCGTCGAGGAGGCGGTCCAGCGGGTCATGGAGCACCTCACCGAGAGCGGTTGGGTGGAGCCCCGCCTCCAGCCGGCCTGACCCCCGGCACGACCGACCGCCGCCGTTCCGCCCCGGGACGGCGGCGGTTCCGCGTTTACTTCCGTTGTCCCTCGCTGCGCGGTAGTGTTCGTCTTTGTTGGAACACGTTCGACCGCGTGGAAACGGGTCGGGAGTCGGGAGGTGACGGCGGGGTGCTGGCGCGACAGCGGCAGGCGGTCATCCTGGAACGGGTCCGCGCCGCCGGAGGCGTCCGGGTCACCGAGCTGGCCACCGAGTTCGGCGTCTCGGACATGACCATCCGGCGCGACCTGGAGACGCTGCACGACCAGGGCCTGCTCGCCAAGGTGCACGGCGGGGCGACGCTGGCCGGCCCCGGCTCGACCGACGAACCCGGCTTCCGCGCGAAGTCGGTCCGCCAGTCCGTCGAGAAGGCCGCCATCGCCGGCCGGGCCGCGGGGCTGGTCCGCCCCGGCGCCGCCATCGCGCTCTCGGCCGGCACCACCACCGCCGAGCTGGCCCGCCGCCTGACCGACGTGCCGGGCCTGACCGTGGTGACGAACTCCCTGCCGGTGGCCGAGATCCTGCACGTCGGCGGCCGGCCGGACCAGACCGTGGTGCTCACCGGCGGGGTGCGCACCCCCTCGGACGCGCTGGTCGGCCCGCTGGCCGTGGCCGCGATCGGCGCGCTCCACCTGGACCTGCTCTTCCTCGGCGTGCACGGGATCAGCGAGCGGGCCGGGTTCACCACCCCCAACCTCATGGAGGCGGACACGGACCGGGCCCTGGTGGCGGCCGCCGACCGGCTGGTGGTGCTCGCCGACCACACCAAGTGGGGCACGGTCGGCATCTCCTCGATCGTCGGCCTGGACGCGGCGGACGTGCTGGTCACCGACGACCGGTTGGAGCCCGACGCGCGACGGGTACTCGAGGACAGGGTTGGCGAACTGGTGATCGTGCCGGGCACGGAGGGTGCGGAGTGAAGCGTAGGCAGATCGAGCTGGCCGACGGCCGCGAGTTGATCTACTTCGACGAGCGGGACGACGCGGTCCGCGACCAGCCGGACCGGCGGGAGCTGCCGCCGCCCCCGCACGCGTCCCAGCTCCGGTACGACCCGTTGACCGACGAGTGGGTGGCGGTCGCCGTGCACCGGCAGACCCGGACCTTCCTCCCCCCGGCCGACCAGTGCCCGCTCTGCCCCTCCCGGCGTGACCGGCTCAGCGAGATCCCCGCACCCGACTACGACGTGGTCGTCTTCGAGAACCGGTTCCCGTCGCTGAGCCAGCGGGTCGCCGAGGAGCCGGCCGAGATCACCCCGTTCACCCCGGTCCGCCCGGGGCTCGGCAAGTGCGAGGTGGTCTGCTTCACCGACGACCACAACGCCTCGTTCGCCAGCCTCTCCCCCGGCCGGGTGCGGACCGTGCTCGACGCCATCGCCGACCGCACCACCGCGCTGAGCGAGCTGCCCGGCGTGGAGCAGATCTTCCCGTTCGAGAACCGGGGCGTGGAGATCGGCGTGACCCTGCACCACCCGCACGGCCAGATCTACGCGTACCCGTTCGTCACGCCGCGGACCCGGACCATGCTGGCCGCCGCCCGCCGGCACGTCGACCGCACCGGGGGCAACCTCTACGCCGACGTGCTCGCCGCCGAACGCGCGGCCGGCGACCGGGTCGTGGCGAGCAACGAGCACTGGACGGCGTACGTGCCGGCCGCCGCCCGCTGGCCGTTCGAGGTGCACGTGGCGCCGCACCGCCCGGTGCCCGACATCCCGGCCCTGGACGACGCCGAGCGGGACGCCTTCGGGCCGCTCTACCTGGACGTCCTGCGCCGCTTCGACGGGCTGTTCGACCTGCCGATGCCCTACATCGCCGCCTGGCACCAGGCCCCGGTGCGCGTCGACCGGGAGCTGGGGCACCTGCACCTGCAGCTGTTCAGCATCCGACGCGCCAAGGACAAGCTGAAGTACCTGGCCGGCTCCGAGTCGGGGATGGGCGTGTTCATCAACGACATCGCCCCCGAGCGGGCCGCGGAGCTGCTCCGGGCCGCCTGACCCTCCCGCCCCACAACAGGGCGCGGGGGGCCCGGGACAGGGCCCCCCGCAAGGGAAGGGACGGCTGGCTGTGCGCGACAGCCGGGAAGGCTGGCTGATCGGCACTCAAGCCGCGAGGCGACCGCGGTCAACCTTCCTGGACGGGACTGGCATCACGTCCACCCTGCTCAACGAGGCGCGCCCACCCCGGGTGACGCCGTGCCGCGGACACGACGGAGCCCGCCGGACAGGTCCGGCGGGCTCCGGTGCGAACGGTGACGGTCAGGCCGACAGCTTGCGGGCCAGGTTCTCGTCGAGCGCGTTCATGAACTCGTCGGTGGTCAGCCACGGGGCGTCCCGCGAGATGAGCAGCGCGAGGTCCTTGGTCATCTGGCCGCCCTCGACGGTCTCCACGATGACCTGCTCCAGGGTGTTGGCGAACTCGGTGACCGCCGGGGTGCCGTCCAGCTTGCCCCGGTGGGCCAGGCCCCGGGTCCAGGCGTAGATCGAGGCGATCGGGTTGGTCGAGGTCTTCTCACCCTTCTGCCACTGCCGGTAGTGCCGGGTGACCGTGCCGTGCGCGGCCTCGGCCTCGACGGTGCGGCCGTCCGGGGAGAGCAGGACGGAGGTCATCAGACCCAGCGAGCCGAAGCCCTGCGCGACGGTGTCGGACTGGACGTCACCGTCGTAGTTCTTGCAGGCCCAGACGTAGCCGCCCTCCCACTTCAGCGCGGCGGCGACCATGTCGTCGATCAGCCGGTGCTCGTAGGTGATGCCGGCGGCGTCGAACTCGGCCTTGAACTCGTTCTCGAACACCTCGGCGAAGATGTCCTTGAACCGGCCGTCGTACGCCTTGAGGATGGTGTTCTTGGTGGACAGGTAGACCGGGTAGCCGCGGTCCAGGCCGTACCGGAACGAGGCGCGGGCGAAGTCCCGGATCGACTCGTCGAAGTTGTACATGCCCATGGCGATGCCGCCGCCGGAGAAGTTGGCGACCTCCATCTCCATGGGCGCGCCGCCGTCGGCCGGGGTGTAGGTGACGGTCACCTTGCCGGGGCCGGGGACGACGAAGTCGGTGGCCTTGTACTGGTCGCCGTGCGCGTGCCGGCCGATGATGATCGGCTTGGTCCAGCCGGGGACGAGCCGCGGGACGTTCGACATGATGATCGGCTCGCGGAAGACCACGCCGCCGAGGATGTTGCGGATGGTCCCGTTCGGCGACCGCCACATCTTCTTGAGGCCGAACTCCTCCACCCGGGCCTCGTCCGGGGTGATGGTGGCGCACTTGACGCCGACGCCGTGCTCCTTGATGGCGTTGGCGGCGTCGACGGTGACCTGGTCGTCGGTCTCGTCGCGGTGCTGGATCGACAGGTCGTAGTAGTGCAGGTCGACGTCGAGGTAGGGCAGGATCAGCTGCTCCCGGATCTGCTTCCAGATGATCCGGGTCATCTCGTCGCCGTCGATTTCCACGACCGGGTTGTTTACCTTGATCTTCGCCATCGGCCGGCGCTCCTCTCGGGGGACACGTGCTCAAGCAGTACGAGCGTACTGGAAACTGACCGGGGCTCCCCAGCCGGCCTCACCCCGCGGGAAAACGGGGTCGCCCGGGACGGGCCGCGGTGACATCCTTCCCGGATGCCGCTGACTCACACGGTCGGGTCTATCACGGTCACCGCCCTGCTCGACGGCGCGGGTCTCTTCTTCCAACCGCGCGCCGAGGCGTTCCCGAACGCGACCGCCGAGCAGTGGCGCGAGGCCGACCGGCGGGACCCGGACACGGTCACTCCGGACGGTCGCTGGTGGCTGCCGTTCCGGGCGTTCGCGCTGCGTGCCGGGGACGGGCCGGTCACCCTGGTCGACGCGGGGATCGGCCCGGCCGACGCGCTCGCCGCGAGCTGGGCGCCCGTGCCCGGCCGGCTGCCGGCCGAGCTGGCCGCCGCCGGCATCGACCCGGCCGACGTCCGCACCGTGGTGCTCACCCACCTGCACACCGACCACATCGGCTGGGCGGGCCCGCTCTTCCCGAACGCGGACCACCTGGTGCAGCGCGCCGAGCTGGCCGCGCTGGAGCTGTTCCATCCCGAGCTGCCGGCCCGGCTCCTGGGGCCGTTGCGCGCCGCGGGCCAGCTCCGGGTGGTCGACGGCGACACCGACCTCACCCCGCGGGTACGCGTGCTCGCGACGCCCGGACACACCCCCGGCCACCAGTCCGTGCTGGTCGACGACGGCGCCGACCGCCTCCTGGTGACCGGCGACCTCCTGGTCCACACCCTCCAGTTGATCGACCCCACCCTGGCGTACGCCCACGAGGAGGACGCGCCGACGGCGGCCACCTCCCGAACGAACCTCCTCGACACCCTCGCCCCGGTAACCCTGGCCACCCCGCACCTGGGCACCCCCTTCACCCCCCACCCCTCCCCCGCTCCCCCCGCCGCCCGACCCCGGTGATCATGAAGTTATTGCCACGACACGCCGAGATGGCGGGCAATAACTTCATGATCAACGCCGGAGGGGCGGGGTTGGGATGCGTGAAGGGCGGGCCGGCGTCAGCCGGCCCGCCCTTCACGGGTGTTTTCGGGTCACATGGAGGCGACGTCGGCCTGCTTCGCGCGGACGGCCTCGGCGGCCTCCTTGAGGGCGGCCAGCTCGTCGGCGTCCAGGTCGGTCTCGACGACCCGCTTGACGCCCTCGGCGCCGATCTCGGCCTCGACGCCCAGGTAGACGCCGGAGATGCCGTACTGCCCGTCGACCCAGGCGCAGACCGGCATGACCTCGCCGGAGTCCTCGGCGACGGCCTTGGCCATCCGGGCGGCGGCGGCCGACGGGGCGTAGTACGCCGAGCCGGTCTTCAGCAGCGCGACGACCTCGGCGCCGCCGTTGCGGGTCTTGACGACCAGCTCCTCGATCTGCTCGGCCGGCATGGCCTCGCGCAGCGGCTTGCCGTCCACGGTGCTCTTCGAGGGGACCGGCACCATGGTGTCGCCGTGCGAGCCCAGGGTCAGGGTCTTCACCGACTTCACCGGGACGTTCAGCGCCTCGGCCACGAAGTTGGTGAAGCGGGCGGTGTCCAGCATGCCGGCCTGGCCGAGCACCCGGTTCTTCGGGAACTGGGTGGCGAGCTGGGCCAGCGCGGTCATCTCGTCGAGCGGGTTGGAGACGACGATGACGACGGCGTTCGGGGCGTACTTGGCGACGTTCTCGGCGACCTGACGCACGATCTTGGCGTTGGTCGCCAGCAGGTCCATGCGGCTCATGCCCGGCTTGCGGGGCAGGCCGGCGGTGATGACGACGACGTCCGAACCCTCGATGGCCTCGTAGCCCTCTCCGTTCGGCCCGGTGGTGACGCCGACGACCTTGGTCTCGAAGCCCTCGACGGCGCGGGACTGGTTGAGGTCCAGCGCGAGACCCGCCGGCTTGCCCTCCACGATGTCGGTGATCACGACGGTGTCGAAGACGTCGTACTCGGCCAGGCGCTGTGCGGTGGTGGAGCCGTAGAAGCCGGCCCCGACGACAGTGACCTTCTTACCCATGGTCGTCCCACTCCCTGATACCAGTCGGTTTTCCGGACCGTATCAGCCATCCTGGCACCGATCGGGCCAGGGGCGGACGGTTATGACATGCCTGGGCGGCTCAGTCCTGCCGCTCCGCCCGCTCCACGACGTTGGTCAGCAGCATGGCCCGGGTCATCGGACCGACCCCGCCGGGCATCGGCACCAGCTTGCCGGCCACCTCGGTCACCTCGGGGTCGACGTCGCCGGTGTAGCGGCCCTTGCCGTCGGACCCGATCACCCGGGTGATGCCCACGTCGACCACTGTCGCGCCCGGGTTGACCATGTCGACCGTGAGCAGCCCCGGCACGCCGGCCGCGACGATGACGATGTCGGCCTCACGGGTCTGCGCCGCGAGGTCCAGGGTGCCGGTGTGGCAGAGGGTCACGGTGGCGTTCTCGCTGCGCCTCGTGAGCAGCAGGCCGAGCGGCCGGCCCACGGTGTTGCCCCGGCCGACCAGCGCGACCTTCGCGCCGCGCAGCGGCACGTCGTGCCGGCGGAGCAACTCGACGATGCCGCGCGGGGTGCAGGGCAGCGGGGCGTCGTAACCGAGCACGAGCCGGCCCAGGTTGACCGGGTGCAGGCCGTCGGCGTCCTTGTCCGGGTCGATCATCTCCAGCGCCCGCTGGGTGTCCAGGTGGGCCGGGAGCGGCAGCTGGACGATGTAGCCGTGGCAGCCCGGGTCGGCGTTCAGCTCGGTCAGCACCGCGTCGAGCTGCTCCTGGGTGGCGTCGGCGGGCAGCTCGCGACGGATCGAGGCGATGCCCACCTCGGCGCAGTCGCGGTGCTTGCCGTTGACGTACGCCTGCGAGCCGGGGTCCTCGCCCACGAGGACCGTGCCGAGCCCGGGCGTGATGCCGCGCTCCGCCAGCGCCTTGACCCGTGTCCGCAGTTCGTCCTTGATCTCCGCCGCGGTCGCCTTGCCGTCCAGGATCGTCGCCGTCACGACTGGATCGTCTCACGCCCCGCGCCCGGCCGGCCGACGACGGCGAAGGGTGACGAACCGTGACGTGGGTTAAGTCACGGACAGTCACCAAATGTGGAGTGCACCACACGCCGGAACGGACGGGCGGGCACCGGACGGGATGGGCCGGACACGGCCGGCTCATCCCCCCGAGCGCACCGCGACCCCACCGGAAGGCGCGGCCGAGTGGCGCGAAAGCCCTGGCCGGCTCCCTGAGGGGCCAGCTCTGTAGCACGCCAGCCAGGCGCCGACCACCCCTGGCGGCACGTTCCGTTATCGGTTCGCAACGCGGTCGTTGTCGACGGGGCGGATCGCGACCTACCGTTACCGCTCGTTGCGTAGCGTCACCCAGCGCCGGGCCTGACTGCGCAGCATGAGGAGATGAGGAGAGTTCATGCGGGTTCGTAGACTCGCCGCCTGGACCGCCCTCCCGCTCGTGGTGACGCTGGGCCTGGCGGCCTGCGGCAGCGGCGGGGACGGCGGATCGAGTGGCGGCGGCCAGGACGCGGCGGTCAGTATCCAGATTTCCGAGCCGCAGCACCTGGTTCCGACCAACACCACCGAAACGTCCGGCTCGCAGGTGCTCGCCGGCCTGTTCAGCCCGCTCGTCGACTACGACGCGCAGAACAAGCCGTACGAGGTCGCGGCCAAGTCGGTGACGCCGTCCGACAACAACAAGGTCTGGACGATCGCGCTCAAGGACGGGTTCACCTTCCACAACGGTGAGAAGGTCACGTCCGACGACTACATCAACGCCTGGAACTACGGCGCGTACGCGCCCAACGGCCAGGGCGCCAGCTACTTCTTCGAGAAGATCGCGGGCTACCAGGACCTGCAGGGCGAGAAGCCGAAGGCCAAGACGATGTCCGGCCTGAAGAAGCTGGACGACCAGTCCTTCCAGGTGACGCTTGCCGAGCCGTACATCGACTTCAAGTCCATGCTCGGCTACACCGCGTTCTACCCGCTGCCGAAGGCCGCGTTCTCCGCGCCGGGCGTGCTCAACGACTCGTACGAGCAGGCGCCGATCGGCCAGGGTCCGTTCAAGATGAAGGGCACCTGGCAGCACGACAGCAAGCTCGACGTCGAGCGCTACGACGCGTACCCGGGCGAGAAGCCCAAGGTGAAGGACGTCGAGTTCCGGGTGTACCAGCAGCTCACCGCGGCGTACTCGGACCTGCAGTCGGACAACCTCGACGTGCTGCCGACGATCCCGACCGAGAACCTGAGCACCGCGCCGAGCGACCTGGGCGACAACTACCAGACCAGCCCCATGTCGTCGTTCCAGTTCCTGGCCTTCCCCACGTTCGAGAAGGACTACAGCAAGCCGGACGTGCGCAAGGCGATCTCGATGGCGATCGACCGTGACGAGATCACCAAGTCGATCTTCAAGGGTTCGCAGCAGTCGGCCCGCTCGTTCGTCTCGCCGGTCCTGCCGGGCTACCGGGACAACACCACGGGCGCCGCGGGCCAGTTCAACCCGGCCGAGGCCAAGAAGCTCTACCAGGCCGCCGGCGGCCCGTCGAAGATCACCATCTCCTACAACGGGGACGGCGGTCACAAGGACTGGGTCGACGCGACCTGCAACCAGCTCAAGGCCAACCTGGGCGTCGACTGCGTCGGCTCCGCCGAGCCGAAGTTCGCCGACCTGCTGACCAAGGTCGAGAAGAAGCAGCCGGTGGGTCTGTTCCGGATGGGCTGGGTCATGGACTACCCGTCCATGGAGGACTACCTCGGCCCGCTGTACAGCACCAACGGTTCGTCGAACTACTACGGCTACAGCAACCCGGAGTTCGACCGCCTGGTCAAGGAGGGCGCGGCCGCGCCCACCCAGGCAGAGGCGATCAAGAAGTACCAGCAGGCCGAGGACATCCTGGCCAAGGACATGCCGGTGATCCCGCTCCGCTTCGGCGAGAACGTGTACGGGCACTCCAGCAAGGTCAAGAACGTCCAGATGGACCTGTTCCAGCGGGTCAACCTCGTCAAGATCGAGGCGGCCGGCTGAGCTGACCGTGGCACGGGCCACCCGGGGCGACCCGGGTGGCCCGAGCACGTCGCGGCCCGGGCCGGAGGGCGCCGGCCGCCAACTTCCGGTACGCCAGAGATGTCATCCAGCGCCCCATTCGCGTTTTTCCGGAGAGACTGGACAGCATGTTCCGCTTCATCCTGCGGCGCCTCCTGCAGATGGTCCTCGCGTTCTTCGGGACCACGCTGATCGTCTACGCGCTGATGTTCGCCGGACAGGGCGACCCGATCCAGGCCCTCGCCGGGGAGCGGCCGGTGACGGCAGCCCAGCGGGCATACCTCACGCAGAAGTACCACCTGGACCAGACCGGCGTGGGCGGCTTCTTCTACCGGTACCTCGACTACGTCAAGAACCTGCTCCAGGGCGACCTGGGCCAGTCGCTCACCGGCCGGCAGATCGGGGACATCCTCCAGCAGGCCTGGCCCGTCACGGTGCGGCTGGCGCTCATCGCGCTCGCCGTGGCCATCGTCTTCGGCGTCACGGCCGGCGTCATCGCCGGCATCCGGCGGGCCGGCATCTTCGACAACTCGACGCTGGTGCTCACCCTGCTGGTGCTGGGCATCCCGACCATCGTCCTGGCGCCGCTCGCGCAGTACTTCCTCGGCGTCAAGTGGCAGCTCTTCCCGCCCACCGCCGGGACCCAACCGAGCTTCTACGCGCTGCTGCTGCCCGGCATCGTGCTCGGCTCGCTGTCCCTGGCCACCGCCCTGCGGCTGACCCGCACCTCGGTGGCGGAGAACCTGCGCGCCGACTACGTCCGGACCGCCCGGTCGAAGGGCCTGGTCAAGCGCCGGATCGTCAGCGTGCACGTGCTGCGCAACTCGCTCATCCCGGTGGTCACCTTCCTCGGCGTCGAGCTGGGCAACCTGATGAGCGGCGCGATCATCACCGAGGGCGTCTTCAACATCCCCGGCGTGGGCTTCAACCTCTTTCGCGGCATCCGCACCGAGGACGGCCCACTGGTGGTCGGCATCGTGAGCGTGCTCGTCGTGGTCTACCTGATCTCCAACCTGGTGGTGGACGTGCTCTACGCCGTACTCGACCCGAGGATCCGCTATGAGTGAGCGCAGCGAACGAATCGTCAGCGCAGTGTGCCGGGTCGCTCATGACCGCGCCGAGCCGAGCGAGGTGCGGGCATGAGTGATTTCGAGACTGTGGCGGCCACGGAGGACCAGGCCGCGCGGCGGGGTGTGTCCGGCGAGCCCGGCACGCCCAACCGGGTCGGCGAGCCGCAGAAGCCGCGCAGCCTGGCCGGCGACGCCTGGCGGGACCTGCGCCGCAACCCGATCTTCTGGGTCAGCCTGGGCCTGGTCGTGCTGATCACCGCGATGGCCGCGGTGCCGTCGCTGTTCACGGCCAACGACCCGCGCGACTGTCTGCTCTCCCGGCAGCACGCCGCGCCGTCCGGCGGGGCCATCCTGGGGTACGACTTCCAGGGCTGCGACGTCTACGCCCGGGCGGTCTACGGCACCCGGGCCTCGCTGCTGGTCGGTGCGCTCGCCGCGCTGGCCACCGGCGTGATCGCGCTGGTCGTCGGCATGCTCGCCGGCTACTTCGGCGGCTGGGTGGACGCGGTGCTCTCCCGCGTGATCGACATCGTGCTCGGCATCCCGCTGCTGCTCGCCGCGATCGTGCTGCTCAAGCGGCTGAGCACCAGCAGCGACAACGTCCGGCTGTTCGCGGTGATCTTCGTGCTGGCGGTGCTCGGCTGGACCACCGCGGCGCGGGTCGTCCGCTCCTCGGTGATCACCGCGAAGGAGCAGGACTACGTCGCGGCGGCCCGCATGCTCGGCGCCAGCAACGGCCGGATCATGTGGCGGCACATCCTGCCGAACGCGCTCGCCCCGGCGATCGTGGTGCTCACCATCGCGCTCGGCTCCTTCATCGCCGCCGAGGCGACGCTGAGCTTCCTCGGCATCGGCCTGAAGGCCCCGACCATCTCCTGGGGCCAGGACATCGACACCGGCCGCATCCACATGCGCGAGTCGGCGACCCCGCTGATCGTGCCGTCCGCCTTCCTGGCGCTGACCGTGCTCGCCTTCATCATGCTGGGCGACGCGATCCGCGACGCCTTCGACCCGAAGCTGCGGTGAGAACCTCATGAGCCAGTCCGCGGTCCGGCCCACGCCGGCCTCCCCCACCCCGCCCGGTGGCCACCTGCTCGAGGTACGGGACCTGCACGTCGAGTTCCGCACGACCGAGGGCGTGGCCAAGGTGATCAACGGGGTGACCTACCACCTCGACGCGGGCGAGACCCTGGCCGTGCTCGGGGAGTCCGGCTCCGGCAAGTCCGTCACCGCCCAGGCGATCATGGGCATCCTGGACACGCCCCCGGCGCACGTTCGCTCCGGCCAGATCCTCTACCAGGGCCGGGACCTGCTGACCCAGTCCGAGGAGCAGCGCCGGCAGGTGCGCGGCAAGGAGATCGCGATGATCTTCCAGGACGCGCTCTCCGCGTTGAACCCGGTCTTCCCGGTCGGCTGGCAGATCGGCGAGACGCTGCGCCAGCGCGAGGGGATGTCCCGGGGCGACGCCCGCCGGCGGGCCGTCGAGCTCATGGACCTCGTGAAGATCCCGGCCGCGGCGAAGCGGCTCGGCGACTACCCGCACCAGTTCTCCGGGGGCATGCGGCAGCGCGTCATGATCGCCATGGCGCTCGCCCTCGACCCGAAGGTGCTCATCGCCGACGAGCCGACCACGGCGCTCGACGTCACCGTGCAGGCCCAGATCATGGACCTGCTGGCCGACCTGCGCCGCGACCTGAACATGGCGATGATCCTGATCACCCACGACCTCGGCGTGGTCGCCGGCGTCGCGGACCGCATCGCCGTCATGTACGCCGGCCGGATCGTCGAGCACGCCGACGTGCGCTCGCTGTACCGGGCGCCGGCCCACCCGTACACCAAGGGGTTGCTGGAGTCGATCCCGCGCATGGACGTCCGCGGCCAGGCGCTGTCGACGATCAAGGGGTTGCCGCCGAACCTCATGCGGATTCCCTCCGGCTGCCCGTTCCACCCCCGGTGCCCGTACGTGCAGCAGGTCTGCGTGGACGTGGTGCCGCACGACCTGGTCCTCGGCGACGGCCGGACCAGCGCGTGCCACTTCGCGCAGGAGGTCCGTGATGACAGCGCCCGCTAGCCCGACCAAGGTCCGCGGCGAGACGATCCTCTCCGTCGACAACCTGGTGAAGCACTTCCCGATCAACCGGGGCGTGCTGTTCCAGAAGCAGATCGGCGCGGTCAAGGCGGTCGACGGGGTCAGCTTCGAGCTGCGCCGCGGCGAGACACTCGGCGTGGTCGGCGAGTCCGGCTGCGGCAAGTCCACGCTGGCCCGGCTGCTCATGCGCCTGGAGACGCCGACCTCGGGCCGGGCCACCCTGGAGGGCCGGGACCTGTTGAAGGCGTCCGGCTCGGAGCTGCGCCGGCTGCGCCGCAACATGCAGATGGTGATGCAGGACCCGTACACCTCGCTGAACCCGCGCATGACGGTCGGCGACATCATCGGCGAGCCGTTCCAGATCCACCCGGAGGCGGCGCCGAAGGGCAGCCGGCAGCGGCGGGTGCAGGAGCTGCTGGACGTGGTCGGTCTCAACCCCGAGCACATCAACCGCTACCCGCACCAGTTCTCCGGCGGCCAGCGGCAGCGCATCGGCATCGCCCGGGCGCTCGCCCTGCGCCCCGAGGTGATCGTCTGCGACGAGCCGGTCTCCGCCCTGGACGTCTCCATCCAGGCCCAGGTCATCAACCTGCTGGAGCAGCTCCAGGACGAGTTCGGGCTGTCGTACATCTTCATCGCGCACGACCTGTCGGTGGTCCGGCACATCGCCGACCGGGTCGCGGTCATGTACCTCGGCAAGATCGTGGAGATCGGCACCGAGGAGGAGATCTACGAGCGGGCCACCCACCCGTACACCCAGGCGCTGCTGTCCGCAGTGCCGGTGCCCGACCCGGACGCCCGCGAGGAACGCACCATCATCCGGCTCACCGGCGACGTGCCCAGCCCGGCCGACCCGCCCTCGGGCTGCCGGTTCCGCACCCGCTGCTGGAAGGCGCAGGAGGTCTGCGCCACCCAGGAGCCGCACGCGGTGCTGCGCGCGGCCGACCCGCACCCCTCGGCCTGCCACTTCGCCGAGGTACGCCCCGGCGCCTGACCCGTCGGTCCCGCAGCCCCGTGCCCCGGAGGAAGGGGGCACGGGGCCACCGGGCGGCGGCGTGCGCGGCGTGGCGGAAGGCGTCCCCGTGTCGTCATCGGACGGGACGCCAGGGTCGGCCGCGGTGCCGCCGGGGCGACACCGGGATCTACCGGGGTGGGATCAGACGCCGGCCGGCGGGGCCCGGGTGGGAGCGACGGCGACGGCGACGGGACGGCGGGCGGCCGGTAGCGGACGGCCGCGACGGCAAACCCGGCCACGTCGGCGACCCGCGGGGGCGCGACCAGGAGGAGATCGTCCGGTCCGTCGCCGGAGGCGACGCCGGCGACGTGGTCACCGCGGGGTCCGCCGGAGAACTCCGTCCGCAGCTCCGACGGCGCGTGCCCGTCGTGCATGATCGACCGCTGGGCGGCCGTGCCCGCCGCGCCGGCTTCGAGGGTCTCCGCGTGGGCGGGCACGCCCAGACCGGCTAGGACGAACGCCAGCGCGACGGCGACGGCGGTCAACCGGTCGAGCACGCGCATGGGGACACCTGTCGGACGGGGGCCGCTGCGGCCAGCGGAGACAACGGGATGGATCGATCGCTGGCGCCACGCTAGCAACAACAATTGCGGGCGGGCAACGGTGGGCGGTCGCACATCGGCTGGTCAGCCGTGTCGACGTGACACCATCTGGGCATCGGGACGACACAATGTGAAACGGGGGCACGGCCTGTCGGCCGCGCCCCCCGCTCCGGGTCCGCGGTCAGTGGAAGAAGTGCCGGGTGCCGGTGAGGTACATGGTCACACCGGCCTCCTTGCAGGCGGCGATGGTCTCCTCGTCGCGGATCGAGCCGCCGGGCTGGACGATCGCCCGGACGCCCGCCTCGATGAGGATCTTCGGGCCGTCTGCGAACGGGAAGAACGCGTCCGAGGCGCAGACCGAGCCGCGGGCGCGCTCGGCGCCGGCCCGGCTCACCGCGAGCTGCGCCGAGTCGACCCGGTTGACCTGGCCCATGCCGACGCCGACGGTGGCGCCCTCCCGGGCCAGCAGGATCGCGTTGCTCTTCACCGCCCGGACCGCCCGCCAGGCGAACGCCAGGTCGCGGAGGGTGGCCTCGTCGGCCGCCTCGCCGGTGGCCAGCGTCCAGTTCGCCGGGTCGTCGCCCGCGGCGTCGATCCGGTCCCGCAGCTGCACCAGCACACCACCGGTGACCTGCCGCCACTCGGCCGGCAGCGGGTCGAACCCGGGGGCCCGCAGCAGGCGGATGTTCTTCTTCGCCCGGAGGACCTCCAGGGCGCCCTCGTCGAAGCCGGGCGCCACCAGCACCTCGGTGAAGATCTCCGCCACCTGCCGGGCCAGCTCCACCGAGACCGGCCGGTTGACCGCGATCACCCCGCCGTACGCGGACACCGGGTCACAGGCGTGCGCCCGGCGGTGCGCCTCAGCCACGTCCGCCCCGACCGCGATGCCGCACGGGTTGGCGTGCTTGATGATCGCCACCGCCGGCTGCTCGGGGAAGTCGTTCGCGGCCCGCCAGGCGGCGTCGGCGTCGACGTAGTTGTTGTAGGACATCTCCTTGCCGTGCAGCTGCTCGGCCTGGGCGAGGCCGGCCGGGCTGGCCGGGTCGGCGTAGAGGGCGGCCGCCTGGTGCGGGTTCTCGCCGTAGCGCAGCACCGCCTGGCGGCGCAGCGCCAGCCCGGCGAACGCCGGCCACCCGTCAGCGGCCGGCGCCAGCTCCCGGGCGAACCACTCGGCGACGGCCACGTCGTAGTCGGCGATGTCGGCGAACGCGCGGGCCGCGAGGGCCCGGCGCTGGGCCAGGGTGAAGCCGCCCTCGGCGAGCGCGTCCCGCAGCGCCGGGTACGCCGCCGGGTCGGTCACCACGGCCACCGAGGCGTGGTTCTTGGCCGCGGCCCGCACCATCGCCGGACCGCCGATGTCGATCTGCTCGACACACTCGTCCTGGCCCGCGCCGGAGGCGACCGTGGCCTGGAACGGGTAGAGGTTGGAGACCAGCAGGTCGATGCCGGCGATCCCGTGTTCGTCGAGCTGGGCGGCGTGCGCGTCCTTGCGCAGGTCGGCGAGGAGACCGCCGTGGATCTTCGGGTGCAGCGTCTTCACCCGGCCGTCGAGGATCTCCGGGAAGCCGGTCACCTGCTCGACCGGGGTCACCGGCACGCCCGCGCCGGAGATCGTCGACGCGGTGCTGCCGGTCGAGACGATCTCCACCCCCGCCTCGTGCAGGGCCCGGGCCAGCTCGACCAGGCCGGTCTTGTCGTAGACGCTGACCAGCGCCCGCCTGATCGGGCGGCGGGCGTCCTCAGTGGCACTCACGGAACGGTGACCTTTCTGCCGGTGATCGTCCAACCTTCACGGACCAGCCGACCGACCTGCTCGACGAGCTGGCGCCGCTCGGCCGACTTGATGCGCTCGGTGAGCGTCTCCACGTCGTCGTCGTCCCGCACCGGCACCGCGACCTGGGCGACGATCGGGCCGGTGTCCATTCCGGCGTCGACGAAGAACAGGGTGGCCCCGGTGACCTTCACGCCGTACGCGAGTGCGTCCCGCGGGCCGTGGATGCCGGGGAACGCCGGCAGCAGGGTGTTGTGCGTGTTGAGGTAGCGGTCCCCGAACGCGGCCAGGAACTGCGGGCCGACGAGCTTGAGGAAGCCGGCGCTGATGACCAGGTCCGGCCGGTGCTCGGCGACCCGGGCGGTCAGCGCCTTGTCCCAGTCCGCGCGGGTCGGGTGGTCCTTCAGCCGCTCCACGAAGGTCGGCACACCGGCTGCGGCGGCCCGGTCCAGGCCCGCGATCCCGTCGCGGTCGGCGCCCACGGCCACCACCCGTGCCCCGTACGCGGGGTCGGCGGCGGCGTCCAGCAACGCCTGGAGGTTGCTGCCGGAGCCGGAGACGAGGACGACGAGGCGGGCGACGGACGCGGGCTCGGTCACGCGGCAACCCTATCGGGCCTGCGGCGGTGTCCCACGCTCGGGCCGCGCCGCCGCTGGTGATCTCCCTCGTGGCGCCGGCACGATACGCTGCCGTCGCCCGGTGCCGTGCGTACGCCCGGCCCGGCGTCGGCATCGTGACTGACCTTGGTCCCGGGCCCGTGTGCCGCGGCGTCCCGTGTCCGGGCGGAATGATGAGCGGCAACAACCGACCATGGACCGTCGACCCCCACTTTGAGGAGCGCTCCGCACATGCAGCCCGGTTACCCCGGTCAGGACCCGCACGGCCAGCAGCCGAACCAGGACCCGACCTCCCCGCAGTACGACCCTTACGGCCAGCCGCCGCAGGCCCCGCAGTACGGGCAGCAGCCCACCTCGGGGCAGCCGTACGGGCAGGACCCGTACGGCCAGCCGCCGCAGGCGCCGCAGTACGGGCAGCAGCCGGCCTCGGGCCAGCCGTACGGCCAGCCGACCTCCGGCCAGCCCTACGGCCAGGACCCGTACGCGCAGCAGCAGCAGCCGTACGGCGCCGCGCCCCAGTACCCGCAGGCCGGTCACCCGACCGGCGGCGGCCAGAACAACACGCTCGGCCTGATCGGCATGATCGCCGGTATCGCCTCGATCGTGCTCGGCCTCTGCTGCCCGATCATCGGCATCCCGGCCGGCATCGCCGGCATCGTGCTGGGCTTCATGGGCCAGAAGAAGGTCCAGGCGGGCGAGGCCAGCAACGCCGGCCAGGTCAAGGCCGCCCTCATCTGCGGCGGCATCGGCGTGGTCATCGGCATCATCAACGCCATCGCCGGCGCCGCGATCAACCTGAGCAACCTCGGTTCCTGACGGGTTCCGACGAGGGGGCGTCCGGCGTGCCGGCCGCCCCCTCGCCCGTTCCCGGCGCCCCCGGAGTTGCTGATCAAGAGGTTTGCGTCGTGATCCGGCGCTGCCGTGACGCGAACTTCTTGATCAACGCGACGTGGGGCCGGGACGCGGCGGGGTGGGGGTGCGGGCCGGGGTGCGGGTGAGGCTGCGGCCGGCCGCGGCGCCGAGGACGGTCCCGACGGCGATCACCAGGGTGGCCACGCCGGCCACCGGCCAGGCCGACGGACCGATGTCGGCGAGCCGGCCGCCGCCGAGCGGGCCGCCGGACGCCGCCGCGGCCAGGCCGAGCAGCAGCCCCGCGACCGGGCCGGCGAGCGCCGCCGGAACGAGCAGGGTGGACCACCCGACCGGCGCGCGGTCCTCGGCCGCGAGCCGCAGCAGCCGCCGGGCCAGCAGCCAGCCGGCCGCCATCGCGGCCAGCACCGGCACCGCGAGCAGCGCGGCGCCCAGCCCGTCCACCGGGCCCCGCGGCAGACCGGCCAGCAACGGTACGGCCGGCAGCGCGCCGACGGAGACCTCGCTGGTCTGCACGGCGGTGTCGGTGCCGACGGCGAACCCCGGACCGAGCAGGTAACTGACCGACCAGACCGTGGCGTTCGGCGCGTAGGCGAGGCTGACCAGGGTGATGCCCGCCTGACCGGCCACCCCGGTCCGGTACGCCCCGATCATGTCGGCCGCGTCGCCGCCCCCGGTGGCCACGGCCAGCCCGGCCGCCCCGGCGCCCGCGCCGAACAGCAGCAGGCCGGCGACCAGCCCGGTGCGCAGCCCGTCGCGCAGCGCCGCCGGGGAACGGCGGGCCAGCAGGACCCAGACGCCGGTGGTCCGCAGCGCGCCGACCAGGGCGGCGAGCCCGCCGAGGACCGCGAAGGTCACCCCGGCCCGGAGCGGGGACACCCGCAACCCGCCCGCGCCGACCGCGATCGCCGCGAGGGCGCCGAGCAGCCCGTACGCGATGCCGACCGCGACCGCGACGGTGAGCGCCCGCCCGGGCGAACGGTTGCCCCGCGCGCCGACGGCCCGGCTGACGTGTACCCCGGCGCGGGTGAGCCGCCAGACGGCGAGCGCGGTCAGGGCCAGCGGCGCCAGACCGAGCGGCCCGGCGGAGGTCTCCAGCGGCACGCCGTGGCCGAGCAGCCAGCCGACCAGGCCGGCGCGCAGCGCGCCGGGCAGTGAGCCGGCGTCCTCGCTGAGCTGGGCCAGGCCGAGCACCAGGGTGACCGGCAGCCACGACGTCACGGCGGCCCAGAGGGCCGCCACCCCGGCGGCGACGGGCAGTGGGGCCCGGCCGCGCGGCGACTCCCCCGACCGGGGCGCGGGCACCCGCGGCGCCGGCCGGGCACGGCCGCCCGGCCGGGCGTCGGCGGTGACCTCGGCGGCGGGGTGGCGGGGCTGGTCAGGGGTGACGCGTGACATCGGCTCTACTCTGGCATGCCGCGCGGGCGACGGCAGTCCGATACCGCCCCGGGACCGCGGCGAGTTCCCTGATCCACCGGCTCGGCGGCGCGGATCCGGTTTAGCCTCGGCCCAGGACGCGACCTTTCCTGTCGCGGCACAGACCGCTCGGAGGAAGCCGTGAACGCTCCGTATCCGCCGCCCCCGCCGCCACCGGCCGCCGGTCGGGACCGGACCACCCTCTGGGGCGTCCTGGGGATCATCACCGGCCTGCTCTGCTGCGGCATCCTGGGCATCGTCTTCGGCTACCTGTCGATCCGGGACGCGAAGCGCTCCGGCAAGTCCCCGCTGCTCGGCTGGCTGGCCATCGCGTTCGGCGTCATCAACATCATCGCCAGCGCCATCATCCGGACGCGGGGCAACTACTACACCCCCTACTGGTACCGGTAGGAAGCGTGAGGGGGCCGACCGGACCCGGTCGACCCCCTCGGCACGTCATGCGACCGCTCAGCGGCCGGACATGATCTCCCGCATCAGCTTGGCGGTCTCGGTCGGGGTCTTGCCGACCTTCACGCCGACCGCCTCCAGCGCCGCCTTCTTGGCGTCGGCGGTGCCCGCCGAGCCGGAGATGATGGCGCCCGCGTGGCCCATGGTCTTGCCGGGCGGGGCGGTGAAGCCGGCGATGTAGCCGACCACGGGCTTGGTGACGTTGGCCTTGATGAACTCGGCCGCCCGCTCCTCGGCGTCACCGCCGATCTCACCGATCATGACGATCGCGTCGGTCTCCGGGTCCGCCTCGAAGGCGGCCAGGGCGTCGATGTGCGTGGTGCCGATGATCGGGTCGCCGCCGATGCCGACGCAGGTGGAGAAGCCGATGTCGCGCAGCTCGTACATCATCTGGTAGGTCAGCGTGCCGCTCTTGCTGACCAGGCCGATCCGGCCGGAGCCGGTGATGTCGGCCGGGATGATGCCGGCGTTGGACGCGCCCGGCGAGGCGATGCCCGGGCAGTTCGGGCCGATGATCCGGGTCCGCTCGCCCTGGGACACGTTGTACGCCCAGAACGCGGCGGTGTCGTGCACCGGCACGCCCTCGGTGATCACCACGGCCAGGTCGATGCCGGCGTCGATCGCCTCGACCACGGCGGCCTTGGTGAACTGCGGCGGCACGAAGATGACCGTGACGTCCGCCCCGGTCTCCTTCATGGCGTCCGCGACGGACGCGAAGACCGGCAGCTCAGTGCCGTCGAAGTCGACCTTCTGGCCCGCCTTGCGCGGGTTGACGCCGCCGACGACGTTGGTGCCGGCGGCGAGCATCCGCCGGGTGTGCTTGGAACCCTCGGAACCGGTCATCCCCTGCACGATGACCTTGGAGTCCTTGGTCAGCCAGATAGCCATTGTCAGACCCCCGCAGCTGCCAGCTCGGCGGCCCGCTCGGCCGCGCCGTCCATGGTGTCGACCCGCTGGATCAGCGGGTTGTTCGCGCCGTCGAGAATCGCCCGACCGGCCTCGGCGTTGTTGCCGTCGAGGCGGACGACGAGCGGCTTGGTGGCCTTCTCGCCGCGCTGCTCGAGCAGCGCCAGCGCCTGCACGATGCCGTTGGCGACCGCGTCGCAGGCGGTGATGCCGCCGAAGACGTTGACGAAGACGCTCTTCACCGACGGGTCGGAGAGGACGATCTCCAGGCCGTTCGCCATGACCTCGGCGCTCGCGCCGCCGCCGATGTCGAGGAAGTTGGCCGGCTTGACGCCGCCGTGCCGCTCACCCGCGTACGCGACCACGTCGAGGGTGGACATGACCAGACCCGCGCCGTTGCCGATGATGCCGACCTCGCCGTCGAGCTTGACGTAGTTGAGGTCCTTCTCCTTGGCGGCCTGCTCCAGCGGGTCCACCGACGCCTGGTCGACCAGGGCCTCGTGGTCCGGGTGCCGGAACGCGGCGTTCTCGTCGAGGGTGACCTTGGCGTCCAGCAGCAGCAGCTTGCCGTCCTTGGTCGTGGCCAGCGGGTTCACCTCGACCAGCGTGGCGTCCTCGGCGACGAACGCCTGCCACAGCTTGACCGCGACCTCGACCACCTGGTCGGCGACCTCGGCCGGGAAGCCGGCCGCGCTGACGATCTCGCGCGCCTTGGCCTCGTCCACGCCGGTGTTGGCGTCGATCGGAGCCTTGACGACCTTCTCGGGGGTCTCGGCGGCGACCTGCTCGATGTCCATGCCGCCGGCGACGCTGGCGATGCAGAGGAAGGTGCGGTTCGCCCGGTCGAGCAGGTACGAGAAGTAGTACTCGTCGGCCACGTCCGCGGTCACCGTGATCATGACCTTGTGGACCGTGTGACCCTTGATGTCCATGCCGAGGATGTCGGTGGCGCGGGCCACCGTCTCCTCCGCGCCCTCGGCCAGCTTCACGCCACCGGCCTTGCCGCGGCCGCCGACCTTCACCTGCGCCTTGACGACAACCCGGCCGCCGAGGCGCTCGGCGATCGCGCGGGCCTCCTCCGGGGTAGTGGCGACGCCGCCGGCGAGCACGGGCAAGCCGTGCCGCTCGAACAGGTCCCGCCCCTGGTACTCGTACAGGTCCACGATTGCGCGTCCCGTCCCGTCTCCGCGGCGCGCCGTCGCGCCGCCACCAGCGTTGGAAAATCAGTTTGACGCCTGTCATCAGATGAGACAGGCCATTTGCCGCAGCCTAACGAGATGGGAACCGGGGGCAACCGAGCGGGTGCACGGTGTGCGGTAATGCACAGCCACCACTGCGTCGCGCCGGGGTCAGCCCACCCGGCAGCGACCGGCCGCGTACCCGACCACGGCTCGCATGATCTCGTCCTCGCTCCGGTCGGCGTGGTTGACCGTGGCCGTGAAGCCGGTGCCGAAGAAGGCCTGCTGCATCCCGGAATCGAGCGCGGTGAACGCGCCCAGGCCGCTGCCGACCCGCGGGTCCCGGGGCTTCACGCAGAGCATCTTCTCCAGCCCCCAGCGCCGCAGGTAGATCCGCTCGACCAGCTCCCACGGCAGCCAGATCGCCTGCCCCCGGGTCGGCCGCGTCTTGATCCACAGCCCGGCCGGCCCCAGCGCGAGCACCGGGCCGCCGGAGGAGACCAGCCAGAGCTGGAGGCCCACCGGCACGGCGAAGACGAGCATGACCACCGGGATGATGAAGAGCAGCCCGGCGCCGCCGCCCTCGGACGACGCGGCGAGGCCGATCGGGCAGGCCATCACCAGGCCGATCACCAGGGTCACGAGGCCTAGCGTCAGCGCCCGCTTGCGCAGGCTCGGCCGCACCACGAACGGCAGGTCCTCCGGGATCCGCTTCCCGGTCGGCACGGCGGGCGCCTGCCCCGGCCCGACGCCACCGGGGTGATACGCCTGCTGCGCACCCGGCCAGCCCGGCGCGGGCTGCTGGTACGGCCCGCCGTGCTGCTGGTACGGCCCGCCGTGCTGCTGGTACGGCGCCCCGTGCTGCTGCTGCGGGGCGGGCCAACCGGGTGCCGGCTGCTGCTGCGGGGCCGGCCAACCCGCCGGGGGCTGCTGCGGAGCGGGCCAGCCCGGATGGGGGGCGCCCGGCGGGGGTGCCTGCTGCGGCGCCGGCCACCCGCCGGGAGGCGGGGTCGGCGAGGGCTGGCCGCCCGCGGGGTCCGGCTGGGGGTACGGCGGCTGGGTCACGGCGAACTCCCGGCGGGGTCGTCGACCGCGGGAACGCGGTTCGGGCAGGCACACCATACGGGCCACCTCCGTGCCACGAGGCCCCCGGAAAACCGGCCCGTCCGGCCGGCCCGGGACGCGGGCCGTCAGCCGTCCGGGGGATGTTGCGGAACGGGCGTAACCCCCTGTTGGGGGCGTCGTTGAGTCTGATGTCGGAGCGCTGGTAAGGCGCGACGGCGGGAGCGGCCGATGCCCTGTCGGTCGAGGGGTGGCGGCGGGGCATCGTGCATAGAGGGGCCGGGCGTGTGAGGGGTGCGTCCGGCCCCTCCCCCTGTCCGCACACCGGCGGCCCGCCATCACCTCGCCGCCCGGGCGGCATCCCGGCCCGGCACCGCCACCTCGGCGAGCCGGCGCGATCCCGAACGCGTTGCCAGGTTCGCTGGCAGTCCCCGGCGGCGCCGGACCTGGCGGTCCTCGGTCAGTTCCGGGACCCGCTACCAACTTGATGTCGTGAACGACTCACGGCTGGACCTCGTTGACCGCGCTGCATCACCGATGACGTCAGCTCGAAAGGCGCGTTGAGAGAGCCGTAGGGCCCGATCCGTTCACGTCATCACGTTCGTAGCGGCCGACCGACACCTGTGCACCCGACCGAACGGCCCGCCACGCCGGCACCGCCCGGGAAGGGGCACGTATCCGGTCCGCAGCGGGATGGGGAGCCAACCGCCGACGCCGGGAAGGGTCAGGCGACCGGCTGGGCGACGTTCTCCCGGACCCACTCCACGATCGACTGGGTGGTGGCGCCGGGCGTGAAGATCTTCGCGACGCCGAGCCGCTGGAGCTCCGGGATGTCGGCGTCCGGGATGATGCCGCCGCCGAAGACGACGATGTCGGCCGCGTCGCGCTCGGCGAGCAGCTCGAGGACACGCTTGAAGAGGGTCATGTGCGCGCCGGACAGCACCGAGAGGCCGACCGCGTCGGCGTCCTCCTGGATCGCGGTCTCCACGATCTGCTCCGGGGTCTGGTGCAGGCCGGTGTAGATGACCTCCATGCCCGCGTCCCGCAGGGCGCGGGCGACCACCTTCGCGCCCCGGTCGTGGCCGTCCAGGCCGGGCTTCGCGACGACGACCCGGATACGAGAGCTCATCAGCGCACACCTTTCACCGGCTCCGGCACTCCTGACCTGAACGAACGGTAACCCGCCCTTCCCGGGGCCGGAAACCCGGGCTGCGCCTTACCGCCCGGCGCCACGCGCGGGAAGCCGGACACCTCCGCCGAACGGTCACTGTCCGCGACGAACGGGCGGTGGTCGGGCCACCCGACCGGCGGCACGAGCTATGACAAGAAGGGATGGAAACGGACAGAACGAAACGCCAATTCGGCGCTTCAGCTTGTGACCAGAGTGGCAGTTGGCTAACGTGTCCACGGTTGTCATCAGGTCCACGGACGGGTGATGACGCGACACCGGAGGTTCGGCGGAGCTTCACCGAACGGTCCGAGGTCGCATCGGATCCCCGACAACGGAGGGTGTGCGTGCGCCAGCGCCTGTCGTCTGAGCCCGATAGATATCGCGGCCGCCGCCGCGTACCCACCCCCCCGCGGAGCCGCTACGCGGCGGTCGTGACCACCGCCTTCGTGGGCGCCGGCATCGTCGCCCTCGGCGCGAACGCCCTCCCCGACGCCAAGAGCGTCAGCCCGTCGGTCCTCGACGAGCTCAAGCAGGCCTCGATCACCAGCCAGGACGCCGCGGCCCGGGCCGACAGCGCGGACCGCGCCACCCGTGACGACCGCGCCGGCAAGACCGCCGCCGAGCAGGACACCTGGCTGCTCCCCCTGCACGGCTACGACTTCCAGTCGCCCTACGGCATGCGCTGGGGCAAGCTGCACACCGGCATCGACCTGGTGGCCCCCGAGGGCACGCCCTACCGGGCGATCCACGACGGCCAGGTCACCAAGGCCGGTTGGTTCGGCGGCTACGGCTACGCGGTGATCGTCCAGCACGCGGACGGCAGCGAGGCCATCTACGGCCACTCCTCGGCGGTGTCCGTCAAGGAGGGGCAGCAGGTGAAGGCGGGCGACCAGCTCGGCCTGGTCGGCAACACCGGCCACTCCTACGGTTCGCACCTGCACCTGGAGATTCATGTCAACGGCCAGCCGCTGGACCCGGTGCCGTGGCTCAAGGACCGCGGAGTGGACATCCAGCTCGAAGTCGAGGCAATCTACAGCGAGGTAGCCGCCTCCTGACGCTCCGCATCGCCCGTTGACCGCCCGGATCAGTCGATCCGGGCGGTTTCGTCTGCGGCGAAGTCTGCTGGGTCACAGCGACAAATGTGGGCGGCGCCACCGCTGCACATGATCCTTTTCGGCAGTAAACCGCCCGAGTTGGCGGAAACCCGGGCAGGTGGTGCCACGCGCCTCGCGGGTCCTCCGGAACCCCGTACCGGGCGCACCACCGGCCGACACCAGTATTTCGAGGTCACGTGCCCCTCGACTGATGAAGGTTTCCGTGCAGGAAGACAGCTCCATCCAGAACGAGAACACCCCGGACATCGCTCCCGCCCGGCACCGGCGCCAGCGCCCGGTCCGGCGTACCGCATATGTCGTCGTCGGCGCGGTGGCCCTGCTGGGCCTCGGCGTCGGGGGCGTCTCCGTCGCCGCCGCCGACCGCGGTGCCCCGACCCCCGCCGCGGTCGACTTCGACGCCCAGGCGCGCGCTGAGGCTGCCGCCCGCGCCGACCGCTCGGCCCGCGAGTCGACCGCCCCGGTCATCCCCTCGGCCACCGCGTCGCCGAGCCCGAGCGCGGCCAGCCCGAAGCCGGCGAAGACCGCCCCGGCCAAGCCGAAGCCGAAGAAGACCACCAAGCCGAAGCCGGCCTGGGTCATCCCGATGAAGGGCGCCGGGATCACCTCCTGCTACGGGCAGCGGTGGGGCACCCTGCACGCCGGCATCGACTTCGCCATGCCGGCGGGCACACCGATCCATGCCGCCGCGGCGGGCACCGTGGTCAAGGCCGGCGACGTCGGCGACGGCTACGGCAACTCGGTCTTCATCGACCACGCCAACGGCTACCTGACCCACTACGCCCACCAGAGCCGGCTGATCGTCGGCGTCGGCGACAAGGTGAAGGCCGGCCAGGTCATCGGCTACGAGGGCGCCACCGGTGACGCCACCGGCCCGCACCTGCACTTCGAGGTGCACAAGGGCGCCATGTGGAACCAGATCGACCCGGCGCCGTTCCTGCGTGCCCGGGGCATCGACGTGGCCTGCTGACGGCCATGGCACGAGGGAGGGGCCCGGTCCGGCAGGTCGCCGGGCCGGGCCCCACTCAACTCAGAGCTTGTCGATGGGGGCGTGCCGGAGGACCAGCCACATGGTCTGGTCGCCGAAGTCGATCTGCGCCCGGGCGCCCGGACCGTGCCCCTCCACCGCCAGCACCCGGCCGAGGCCGTAGCGCTGGTGGTTGACCCGGTCGCCCACCGAGACCTTGGGGGCCTGCTTCAGCTCGCTCGCGGTGGCCAGCCGGGTGGCGTCCACCCCGAGCCGCTTGGCCAGCTCGGTCGCCTTCGGCGTCCCCCCGGTGAAGCCGCCCCGGCCGCCGGGCACCCGGTCCGCCCGGCCGCCGACGCCGCCGCCCCCGCCGGCCCACGAGGTGTACGACCCCTCGGTGCGCTCCCAGCGGACCAGCTCGGTCGGCAGCTCCTCCAGGAAGCGCGACGGCGGGTTGTAGGCCGGTGCGCCCCAGGCGGAGCGGGTGACCGCCCGGGACAGGTAGAGGCGCTGCCGGGCACGGGTGATGCCCACGTAGGCCAGCCGCCGCTCCTCCTCCAGCTCGCGGGTGTCGCCCAGCGACCGCAGGTGTGGGAAGACGCCGTCCTCCAGGCCGCTGAGGAACACCACCGGGAACTCCAGCCCCTTGGCGGTGTGCAGCGTCATGAGGGTCACCACGCCCTGGTGGTCCGGGTCGTCGGAGGGGATCTGGTCGGCGTCGGCGACGAGCGCCACCTGCTCCAGGAAACCGGCCAGGGTGGCCCGCTCGTCCTCCTCGCCCAGCGCCTCGATCCGCTCGGTGTACTCCCGGGCGACGCTGACCAGTTCCTGGAGGTTGTCCACCCGGCCGGCGTCCTGCGGGTCGAGGCTCTCCTCCAGCTCGGCCAGGTAGCCCGAGCGGGTCAGCAGGGCCTCCAGCACCTCCTCCGGGGTGCCGGTGGCGGCCAGCTCTCGGGCCTCGTCGAGCAGCGCGACGAATTCGGCGATGCCGTTGGCGGCCCGGGTGGAGATCCCCGGGGCGTCCTTGGCCCGGCGCAGCGCGGCGCCGAAGGAGATGCGGTCCCGGCCGGCCAGCGCCTCCACGCACGCCTCGGCGCGCTCGCCGATGCCGCGACGGGGGGTGTTGAGGATCCGGCGCAGGCTGACCGTGTCGTCGTCGTTGACCACCGCGCGCAGGTAGGCCAGCGCGTCACGGACCTCCTTGCGCTCGTAGAAGCGCACCCCGCCGACCACCTTGTAGGGCAGGCCGACCCGGATGAACACCTCCTCGAAGACGCGGGACATCGCGTTGGTGCGGTAGAAGACGGCCACGTCGCCCGGGCGGGTGTCGCCGGCGTCGACCAGCCGGTCGATCTCCCGGGCCACCCAGTCCGCCTCGGCGTGCTCGGTGTCGGCCACGTAGCCGACGATCTGCTCGCCCGCCCCGGCGTCGCTCCACAGCCGCTTGGGCTTGCGGGAGGTGTTCCGGTCGATCACGGCGTTGGCGGCGTTGAGGATGGTCTGGGTGGAGCGGTAGTTCTGCTCCAGCAGGATCGTCCGGGCGTCGGTGAAGTCGCGCTCGAACTCCAGGATGTTGCGGATGGTGGCGCCGCGGAACGCGTAGATCGACTGGTCGGCGTCACCGACCACGCAGAGCTCGGCCGGCGGGATGCCCTCGGTGCCGGAGACCAGCTCCTTGATCAGCACGTACTGGGCGTGGTTGGTGTCCTGGTACTCGTCGACCAACACGTGCCGGAACCGGCGCCGGTAGCTCTCGGCGACGTGCGGGTGCGACTGGAGCAGGTGCACCGTCGTCATGATCAGGTCGTCGAAGTCCAGCGCGTGCGCCTCACGCAACCGCCGCTGGTAGAGCGTGTAGGCCTCGGCCAGCGCCCGCTCGTTGGGGCCCTTGGCCCGGCCCGCGAACTCCTCCGGGTCGACCAGCTCGTTCTTCAGGTTGGAGACCTGGGCGGCCAGACCCCGCGCCGGGTAGCGCTTCGGGTCCAGGTCCAGCTCGCGGGCGACCAACTGCATGAGCCGGCGGGAGTCGTCGGCGTCGTAGATCGAGAAGGTGGACTTGAGGCCGGCGTGCTCGTGCTCGGCGCGCAGGATCCGGACGCAGGCCGAGTGGAAGGTCGAGACCCACATCAACCGGGCCCGCGGGCCGACCAGGGCGGCCACCCGCTCCTTCATCTCGCCGGCGGCCTTGTTGGTGAAGGTGATCGCGATGATCTCGCCGGGATGCACGTCCCGCGCGGCGAGCAGGTAGGCGATCCGGTTGGTCAGCACCCGGGTCTTGCCGGAGCCGGCGCCGGCCACGATGAGCAGCGGGGACCCCGCGTGGGTGACCGCGTCCCGCTGGGGCCCGTTCAGGCCGGCGAGGAGGGCCTGCGGATCCGGCCGGGACGACGGCTTCGGGTCGCGGCGCGGCGACCGACCGGCGTTCATCCGGTCCGGAGCGCCGCCCAGCGGCGCGGAGGCCGGATCAGGGCCGCCGGCCGGGCCGGAGTCGTCGGACCGGGGCCGGTGCGGCGGGGTCGCACGGGCCTCCGGCGCGGGCGGGGACGCGGGAATGTCGAAGAGAGGATGCATCGCACCGGAAGTCTATGCCGACCGCCGGACACTTCCGGCCCGCGCGGCCCCGACGGGACGGCGGCGTCACGTCCCACCTGTTGGCGGGTTTCCTTGCGCGTGCGGCCCGCGGGTCGGCATACTCGACGGCGTGTTCGATCAGCGCTTCTACTTTTACTACGGCACCGGGAGTCCGGCAGCCGTAGGTCGCGCCTGATCACAGACCTACGAAAAGCCCCGGGCTCCTGGAGCCCGGGGCTTTTCCGTCCCGGGATCCGGGTACCGGGCCCGAGACCCCGAGGGGTACGACGATGATGACTGACGTGGTGGAGTCCAGCGGCAGCCTGGCGCCGCACGACCGGCCCGCCGGCGGTGACCCGACCGGGGCCGCGGCGGCCCGGACCGGCACCGACGACTCGGCGGCGGCCGAGCGGATCAGCGGGATCCGGGAGCGGATCGACGAGATCGACCGCACCATCATCGCGCTCTGGCAGGAGCGGGCCGCGCTGTCCCAGGAGGTCGGGGCCACCCGGATGGCCTCCGGCGGCACCCGGCTCGTGCTCTCCCGGGAGCGGGAGATCCTGGAGCGGTTCCGCGAGGCGCTCGGCGCGGACGGCACCCAGCTCGCGCTCCTGCTGCTGCGCGCCGGCCGCGGACCGCTGTGAGGGGTCCCGGCCGTGCGGGCTCGCCGGAAACGACGAACCGCCTGCCGGCGTCGAGCTGACGCCGGCAGGCGGTCCGGGGTGGTTCAGGCCGCCTCGTGGGTGACGACGATCTCCCGCTTCTCCGCGAAGTGGCAGGCGCTCGGGTGGTCCGAGCCCGGCCGGATCTGGAGCAGCGGCACCTCCTGGGCGCAGACGTCCTGTGCCTTCCAGCACCGGGTGCGGAACCGGCAGCCCGAGGGCGGGCTGACCGGCGAGGGGACGTCACCCTGGAGCCGGATGATCGCCTTGCTCTCCCGCACGGTCGGGTCGGGCACCGGCACCGCCGACAGCAGCGCCTGGGTGTACGGGTGGGTGGGCCGCTCGTAGATCTCGTCCTCGGTGCCGACCTCCACCATCTTGCCCAGGTACATGACGGCGACCCGGTCGGAGAGGTGACGCACGACCGACAGGTCGTGGGCGATGAAGACGTACGAGAGGCCGAACTCGGCCTGGAGCTTCTCCAGCAGGTTCATCACCTGCGCCTGGATCGACACGTCCAGGGCCGACACCGGCTCGTCGCAGACGATGACCTCGGGCCGCAGGGCGAGCGCCCGGGCGATGCCGATGCGCTGCCGCTGGCCGCCGGAGAACTGGTGCGGGTAGCGGTTGATGTGCTCCGGGTTGAGGCCGACCAGGTCGAGCAGCTCCTTGACCTTGTCCCGGCGGGACCGCTTCGGGGCCACCTCGGGGTGGATCTCGAAGGGCTCGCCGATCAGGTCGCCGACCGTCATGCGCGGGTTCAGCGAGGTGTACGGGTCCTGCATCACCAGCTGGATCTGCCGGCGCAGGCGCCGCAGCGCGCCACCGGAGAGCTTGGAGATGTCCTGGCCCTTGTAGAGCACCTGGCCGGCGGTCGGCTTCTCCAGGTTCATGAGCACCCGGGCCAGCGTCGACTTGCCGCAACCGGACTCGCCGACCACGCCGAGGGTCTCGCCGGCCTTCAGGTCGAAGGAGACGCCGTCGACCGCCTTGACCTGACCGATGGTCTTCTTGAACACGATGCCCCGGGTCACCGGGTAGTGCTTGACCAGGTCACGGACCTCGATGATGTTCTCAGTCACGGTTCACGAGCTCCTCGGCGAAGTGGCAGGCGCTGGCCCGGCCTCGGCCCAACTGCAGCAGCGGGGGCACGTTCTCCCGGCACACCGGCTGCGCCATGGGGCAGCGCGGGTTGAAGGCGCAGCCCGGCGGGATGTTCATCAGGTTCGGCGGGAGCCCCTTGATGGTGCGGAGCTCCTGCCCCTTCTCGTCCATCCGCGGGATCGAGTTGAGCAGGCCGAGGGTGTACGGGTGCGCCGGCTTGGCGTACAGGTCGTACACGTCGGCTTCCTCGACGATCCGGCCGGCGTACATGACCGCGATCCGGTCCGCGACGTCGGCGACCACGCCGAGGTCGTGGGTGATCAGGATCATGCCCATCTGCCGCTCCCGCTGGAGCTCGCCGAGCAGGTCCATGATCTGGGCCTGCACGGTCACGTCCAGCGCGGTGGTCGGCTCGTCGGCGATCAGCACCTCGGGGTCGAGCGCCAGCGACATGGCGATCATGGCGCGCTGCCGCATACCACCCGAGAACTGGTGCGGGTAGTTGCTGTACCGGCCCTTGGCGTTCGGGATCTTGACCTGGTCGAGCATCTCGATCGCGCGCTTCTTGGCGTCCGAGCGGCTCATGCCGCGCCGGATGCGGAACTGCTCGGCGATCTGGAAGCCGACGGTGAAAACCGGGTTGAGGGCGGAGAGCGAGTCCTGGAAGATCATCGCAATGCCTTCGCCCCGGATCCGGCGCCGCTGCTCGGCGGACATCTTGAGCATGTCCTTGCCGTGGAAGCGGACCTGGCCCCCGGTGACGAAGCCGGGCGGGGTGTCGAGGATGCCCATGATGGTCTGCGCGGTGACGCTCTTGCCGGAACCCGACTCGCCGAGCACGGCGAGGGTCTCCCCCGCGTCGACGTGGTACGTCACCCCGTTGATGACCTTGGCGACACCGTCCCGGGTGCGGAACTCCACCCGCAGGTCGTCGACCTCGAGCAGGCGGCCCGAGGGGCGGCCGGATCCGTCGGCGCCCGGCGCGGACTGCTCGGTCACGAGAATGTCGGACAACTCAGTTCCCCTATCGGAGCTTCGGGTCGAGGGCCTCGCGGACCGCCTCGCCGAGCATGACGAAACTCAGCACGGCGGCGACGAGGAACGCGGAGGGGAAGAACAGCAGGAACGGCGAGACCCGGATGTAGTTCTGCGCCTCGCTGATCATGATGCCCCAGGAGACCACCGGGCTCTTCAGGCCGATGCCCAGGAAGGACAGCGTGGCCTCCGCGCCGATGAACGAGCCGACCATGATCGTGCCGTAGACCAGGAGCGGAGCCAGGCAGTTCGGCAGCAGGTGCTTGAGGATGATCCGGCCGGTGCCGGCACCCAGCGCCCGGGCCGCGACGATGTAGTCCGCCTCCTTGGTGGCGAGCACCGAGGAGCGCATCAGCCGCATGACGACCGGCCAGCTCAGCACGACCAGAGACATGATCACCAGGCCCATGATCGTCCACTCGCCGTTGTCGGTGCCGGACCCGTTGAACGTGGTCAGGATGACGATCGAGCCGAGCACGAACGGCAGGCCGAAGAAGATGTCCGCGATCCGGGAGAGCAGCGCGTCCACCCAGCCACCGCGGTAGCCGGCGATGATGCCCATGGTGCCGCCGATCAGCAGCGTGCCGATCACGGAGAGCAGCGCCACCACGATGGAGGCGCGGGCACCGTAGATCGTCCGGGCGTAGACGTCCCGGCCCTGCACGTCGTAGCCGAACCAGGCGTCGCCCGACGGCTCGACCCGGCTGCGCGACAGTGCGCCGTTGACCGGGTCGTCGGAGGTGAACAGCTGCGGGAACGCGGCCATCACGATGAACAGCAGGATGAAGGCCGCCGAGATCCAGAACAGCGGCTTGCGGCGCAGGTCCCGCCAGGCGTCGGCGAGCAGGCCGCGCGGCTTCTGCTGCTTCTGCGCGCCCTCGGGCAGGCCGGCGTTGACGGGCGCGCCGGACCCGGCCTCGGTCGGCATGGTCGCGGGCGGCGTCGAGACGATCGACGCGGTACTCGGGTCACTCATAGCGGATCCTCGGGTCCAGGGCGGCGTAGAGCAGGTCCACCAGCAGGTTCATCACGAGATAGACGACCACCAGCACCACCACGATGCCGACAACGGTAGCGCTCTCCTTGGTGACGATCGCCCGGAGCACCTGGCGACCGATGCCGTTGATGCCGAAGATGCCCTCGGTGATGATGGCGCCACCCATGAGGGCGCCGAGGTCGGTGCCGAGCAGGGTGACCACCGGGATGAGCGAGTTGCGCAGCAGGTGCACGCCGACGACCCGGCGCATGGGGAGGCCCTTCGCGATGGCGGTACGGACGTAGTCCGCGCGACGGTTCTCCGCGATGCTCGTCCGGGCCACCCGCGCGATGTACGCCGACGAGGCGCTGCCCAGCACGAAGCCCGGCACGATCAGCTCGCTGAACCGCATCTCGTTGGAGACGGTCGGGGTGATGATGCCCCACTTGACCCCGAGGAACCACTGGAGCACGAAGCCGATGACGAAGACCGGCAGCGCGATCACGAAGAGCGACGAGACGAGGACCAGGTTGTCCAGGAAGCCGTTGCGCCGGAGACCGGTCAGGACGCCCGCGCCGAGGCCGATGATGGCCTCGATGGCGAGCGCGACGACCGCCAGCTTCAGGGTGTTCGGGTAGGACGTGGCGATGATGTCGCTGATCTCGCGACCGCCGAACGTGATACCGAAGTCGCCCTGGAAAAGGTTCTTCATGTAGCTGGCGTACTGCACCCAGATCGAATCGTCGAGATGGTACTTCTCGGTCATCATGGCCCGGTAGTTCGGCGGGCAACCGCGGTCGCCGCACTTGCCGGCGAAGGGGTCGCCGGGAACCGACCAGACGAGCCAGTAGATCAGGAAGGTCGTGCCGATGAACACCGGCACGAGTTGCAGCAGCCGTCTCACCAGATAACGGCCCATGGGGTGGTCCTCCAGACAGGGGGCGCGTCGGACGGCCGACACGGATGGTGACAACGTGCGAGGGGTTTGTTGTACACCTCCTCGCGGAACGGCCCCGGGTCGGGCTCACCTGTAGGCGAGCCCGACCCGGGGTCAAACCGTTCGGATCAGAGCTCGACCGAGGTGATGTCGAGCTCGCCGACGTTGCTCAGCTCAATCTTCTTGATCTTCTCCGAGTGGCCCGACTGCTCGCCGCTGAAGTAGATCGGCACCGTCGGGACGTCCTGGTCGATCAGCTTGACGGCCTCGGCGAACTTCTTGTGGGCCTCCTCGAGGCTGGGGGCCGCGGAGGCCTCCTTGGCGAGGGCGTCCACCTGCGGGTTGCTGTACTTGCCGTCGTTCGAGGAGCCACCGGTGACGTAGAGCGGGTTGATCCAGTTCTCCACGTCCGGGTAGTCCTGCTGCCAACCGGCGCGGTACATGCCGGTCATCTTGTAGGAGTTGATGTTGGCCCGGAAGACCGCGAAGGTCGGCACACCAACGGCGACGGCGTCGATGCCCAGGTTGGTCTTGATCTGCTGGGCGACGGCCTCCATCCACTCCTTGTGGCTGGCGTCCGCGTTGTACGACAGGGTCAGCTTGCCCTGGAAGCCACCGGCCTGCTGCAGAAGCCGCTTGGCCTCGGTCGGGTCGAACTTGCAGGCGGTGCAGTTGCCCGGCTCGGCGCCCGGGGTCAGCGGGTTGGCCCAGCTGTCGGCCGGCTTGCGGTTACCGAAGAAGATCTTGTCGGTGACCTCCTGCCGGTTGATCGACAGGGAGATGGCGCGACGCAGGTCCTTGTTCTGGAACCGCTTGTCGTAGATCGGGAAGGCGATGATGCCGGACGACGGGATGGTCGTCTGGATCGCGCGCTCGCCCAGGTCGGTCTTCCACTTGTCGCCGGCCAGCGAGGAGACCGGGACCTGCTGCTGGAAGTCCAGGTTGCCGGCGAGCAGGTCGTTGTAGGCCGCCGTGTCGTCCTGGTAGATCTTGACGGTGACGTCCTTGATCTTCATCTTGTCGCGCAGGCTGTAGTCGTCGAAGCGGGTGAGCTTCAGCTCGACGTCGTCCTGCCAGGAGACGAGCTTGACCGGGCCGTTACCGATCGGCTTCTTGCCGAACTCCGCCGGGGTGGTGGCGAAGAAGGCGTCGGGCAGCGGCATGAAGGCGCTGTAGCCGAGCTTGGTCGGGAACACGGCGGTCGGCGCGGAGAGCGTGACCTCGAAGTTCCAGTCGTCGATGACCTTGAGGCCGGAGAGCTCCTTGGCCTTCGGCTCCTCGGGCTTCTTCGGGCCGTCCGGGCCGTCCGGGTCCTCGGTGTAGGTGTCGGCGAAGCCCTGGATGTCGGAGAAGAACGAGGCGTTCTGCGCGCCGTTCGGGCCGTACGCCGCCCAGTTCCAGGCCTTGACGAAGCTCTCGGCCTTGACGGTGGTGCCGTCGTGGAACTTGGTGTTCTGCTTGATCTTGATCTTGAAGACCTTCGAGTCGCTCGTCTCGATCGACTCGGCCAGCAGGTTCTGCGGCGCCCCACCGTTGTTGGGGTACTCGACCAGGCCACTCCAGACCCAGTCGATGATCTTGCCGCCACCGGTCTCGGTGGTGTTCGCCGGAACCAGGGGGTTCTCCGGCTGGGTGCCGTCGATGACGATCGCGCCGTCCTTGCTGGCGCTGGCGTCGCCGCCGTCGTCGTTGCCGCTGGAGCAGCCGGACGCGACGAGCGCGAGTGCCGCGCCCACCGCGAGCGCGCCGCTCGCCCGCTTCGAGACTCTCATTCCGAGGGGCCTCCTCTTTCTAACCTGGTTCCGTCGTGAGTTTCACGCACGTGTGGGGGGTGACACCGCCGGCGGCCCGAACCGCAGGTCGCCGGTTTACCGCGAGGAAATCGGGACACCCCAGGGGTACCGATCCGCCGGGCGCCACACCCTTCGACGAGGACACCGCGCAGGGTCGACGGCCACGCGCCGTCGCGCGGAGGCGGCGTCACGTGGTCGGGGGCCCGACGAGGTGCCTCACACCGGGGGGTGAGGTGTTGCCACTGTGACACCCACTGGCCCTTTGCGTGAAGGTGCCGTTATCAAGCCGTTAGTTGGTCGCCACGTTGCCGATACTTGAGAAAAGATCATGAAAGGCGTGGATCGGACCGCTCTGAACAGGTAAGACACGGCCAGACGGGGCGAGACCACCCGCGTAGGCTCGGCGCTGTGAGCTTCCCTGCGTCCGCTCCGGCCCTGCCCGACGTCCGTCGCGCCCTCGCAGTTTTTGCCCATCCGGATGATGTCGACTTCGGCTGTGCGGGCACCATAGCCGGCTGGGTGGATGAGGGTATCGAAGTGGCCTACCTCATCGCCACCCGGGGCGACTCGGGCGGCTTCGACGACACGCCGCGCGCGGAGATGCCGGCCCGGCGCGAGGCGGAGCAGCGGTCAGCGGCCGCCGCGGTCGGCGTCCACCGGGTCGACTTCCTCGACGGCCACACCGACGGGATCCTCGGCCCCAGCCTGACGCTGCGCCGGCAGATCAGCGCCGCGATCCGCCGGTTCCGGCCGGACCGGGTGCTGACCAGTTCGCCGCTGCGGCGCTGGGAGCACCTGACCGGCCCGAGCCACCCCGACCACCTGGCCGTCGGCGAGGCCACCACCTGCGCCGTCTACCCCGACTCACGCAACCGCTTCGCGTTCCCGGAACTGCTCGACGAGGGGCTGGAACCGTGGGTGGTCCGGGAGATCTGGTACGCCGGCGGGCCCGGCCCGGACCACGCCGTCGACGTGACCGACCGGATCGACCGCAAGATCGCCGCGATGGAGGCGCACCTGTCCCAGACCGCCCACCTGGACGTGCCGACCTGGATCCGGGACCGGCTCACCACGGTGGCCGACAACGCCGGCCTCCCGCCCGGCCGGCTGGCCGAGGCGTTCACCGTGCTGCGCACCACCGAGTGACGCCCCCGGGCGGGCGCCGCCGGAGCGGTCAGACCAGCCGGCGGTCGGCGGCCCAGCGGGACAGCTCGTAGCGGTTGGACATCTGCAGCTTGCGCAGCACGTTGGAGACGTGCGTCTCGACCGTCTTGATCGAGATGTACAGCTCCCGGGCGATCTCCTTGTACGCGTATCCCCGGGCGAGCAGCCGGAGGACCTCGCGCTCCCGGTTGGTGAGCTGATCCAGCTCGGGGTCGGCCACCGGCGCGTCCGGCCGGGACGCGAAGGCGTCCAGCACGAAGCCGGCCAGCCGCGGGCTGAACACCGCGTCCCCGTCGGCCACCCGCCGGATGGCGTCGGTCAGCTCCTCCGGCGAGATGGTCTTCGTGACGTAGCCCCGGGCACCCGCCCGGATCAGGCCGATCACGTCCTCGGCGGCGTCGGACACGCTCAGCGCGAGGAACCGCACCTGCGGGTGCGTACGCCGCATCGCCTCCAGCACCGCCCGGCCGCCGCCGTCAGGCATGTGCACGTCGAGCAGCACCACGTCGGGCTGCATCGCCGCGATCCGGCTGACCGCCTCCGCCACCGTGCTGGCCTCGCCGACCACCTCGACGCGCGCGCCGAGTTCGGCGCGGACGCCGGCCCGGAACATCGCGTGGTCGTCGACGAGGAACACCCGCAGCCGCCCCTCCCGGGGCGCCGCGCCCTCGACCGGTCCCTGCTCGACCATTGTCATCTGTCCCTTTCCGCCGTGGTGCCCGAGCCGCTGATCGGCAGGATCAGCCGGACCTCGGTCCCCTCTCCCGGCTCGGACCGGATCTCCGCCCGGCCACCGTGCCGCTTCATCCGTCCGATGATCGAACCCCGGACGCCGTGCCGGTGATCCTCCACGGTATCCGGGTCGAAGCCCTTGCCCCGGTCCCGGACGAACGCGCTCACCTGCTCCGGCTCCACCTCGGCGTAGAGCGAGACGGTGTGTACCTCGGCGTGCCGGGCCGCGTTGACCAGCGCCTCCCGGGCCGCGGCGACCAGCGCCCCGACCCGTTCGTCCGTCTCCCGGTCGCCGACCACCACCGTCTCCACGGTGATGGCGAAGGTGTCCTCGACCTCGGCGGCCGCCTGTTCCAGGGCGGCCGCGAAGCGCTCGGTCGGCGAGGCGGTCGGCTTGTAGAGCCAGTTCCGCAGCGACCGCTCCTGGCCCCGGGCCAGCCGTTGCACCGTCTTGACGTCGGCGGCGTTGCGCTGGATCAGGGCGAGGGTGTGCAGCACCTGGTCGTGCACCATGGCGGCCAGCTCAGCCCGCTCCTGCTCCCGGATCCGCCCCTCGCGCTCCGAGCGGAGCTGGTTCCACGTCCGCCAGAGCACCGGACCGGTCACCACGCCCACCCCGGCCAGCCCGACGAGTGCGAAGATGATGCCGTTGAGCACCGCGTCGAAGTTCTGCGCCGGCGAGTAGACCGCCGCCACGCCGATGATGCCCACCGCGACGAGCACCCCGCCGCCGATGAAGCGCAGCACGAACGCACGCCGGTCGCTCTCCTCCACGACCGCGCCCAGCCAGGGCACCGCCATCGAGCCGCCCCACTGCCGGCGGCGCTCGGGCGCGGACTGGTGCCAGATCACGCCGGCGCCGACCGCGATGATGGCGACCAGCCAACCGGCGGTGCCGGCCGCCCCGACCGAGTCGAAGGCGACGACCTGGAGCAGCAGCACGCCCAGCCCGATCGCCACGAAGGGCAGCAGCTGGGCGACGTCGCGGCGGGGTGGGACGGCGGTGTCGCCGGGCCGGAGCGGGACGACCGCCCAGAAGGCCGCATAGAGCAGCAGCCCGAGCCCGCTCAGCCCGAGCAGCACCATGAACGCCACCCGAACCCGGAGCACCGAGATGCCCAGGTGTTCGGCGAGACCGGCGGCCACCCCCGCGGCCAGCCGGTGCTCGGTGGCCCGGTAGAGGCGCGGGGGGTGCGGGGTCACGGTGCTGCTGATCGGAGGCTCCCGGGTCGCGGACGGCGTGCCGGCGGTGGCCGACGAACCGATCGTCACACGTCCGGACCGCCCCGGACCACGGGGACGCCCCGGACATCCTCGGCCCCGGGATCTCAGGGTGGGGTCAGGGTCGGGTCCTGAGGACGCTCGGGCGGCCGGGGCAGCAGGATCGGAGGCATGACCGAGGACGCTGCCCGTCCGCCCCGCCCCGGGGCGGCAGCACAGGACGGGCCACCGCCACCCCCGCCGGGGCCGGCGCCCACCGCCGCCGACGCCACGGCGCCCCCGCCGTTCGGATCCACCCCGCCGCCGGGCCCGCCGCCCACCGGTGGATCGCCGTTCGCCGACCCGCCACCCACCGGGTACGCCCCACCGCCCGGCGCCGCCGGCTTCACCTCCCGGTACGGGCTGGTCCGCCCCCGGGAGGGCCGCTACCTGGCGGGCGTCTGCGCGGCGATCGGCCGGGCCACCAACACCGACCCGGTGCTGTGGCGGGTGCTCCTGGCCGTGCTGGGCTTCTTCGGCGGCATCGGCATCCTGGTCTACGTCACCGCGTGGCTGATCATCCCCGGCGAGGGGGACACCGCCTCGCCGGTGGAGTCGATGCTCGGCCGGGGCCGGTCGAGCATGTCCCCGATCACCGTGATCGTGCTCAGCATCGTGGTCGCGGTCGGCTTCGGCTACGTCGTCACCAACGGTTTCCGGGCGATCCTGCTCGGCGCGGTGATCCTGATCGGCGGCGCGCTGCTGCTCAACCGCGACCAGCGCAACCCGGCCACCCGGACGGCGGCGCCCGGCGCGCCCGCCGGCCCGCCGCCGGGTCCGGTCCCACCGGTGGCCTGGCCGGCGCCGTCGGCCGCCGCGCCCGCTCCCGACGTGCCGGCCGCCGCCGCACCGGTCCCGCCCGCCACCCCGTCGGCGCCCTGGTCCGGCACCCCGTCGGAGGGCGCGCCGGCCCTGTGGTCGAACGAGCCGGCCGGGGCCGCGCCGGCGCCGTGGTCCGGCGAGCCGCCGGTCACCGCCCCGCCGGCCGCCCGGCCCGAGCCGGGATACCCGCCCGCGCCGGTGTCCGCCGCCGGCTGGCCGGCGACGACCGTCGCCCGGCCCGCCTGGTCCGAGCCGGAGCCCACCGGGGCGCGGCCGCCGGCCGTCCCGGGCAGCCGGGCCGCCGAGGCGTGGCCCGGCACCGAGGCGACCGCGGCGTGGTCCGCCGCGCCGACGAGCGGCCGTCCCTACGGCGAGCCCGTCGCCGTGCCGCCGCCCGCCCCGGTGGGCGCGCCGCTGCCGCCGGGCGGCTACCGGCCGCCGTTCGCCCCGCACGGCCCGTACGCCGGGTCGGCCCCGCCCGCCCCGCCGGCGCCGGCCCGCCCGGCCCGGCCGCCGAAGCGGCCGAAGGAGCGCTCCGCCCTCGGCGCGGTCACCTTCTCGCTGATCTTCCTGGCGCTGGGCGTGGTGGCGATGCTCGACCTGCTCGACGTCTTCCCGGTCGGCGCGGCCGGCTACTTCGCCGCGGCGCTGGCCACCATCGGGCTCGGGCTGCTCGTGGGCACCTGGTTCGGCCGGGCCCGCTGGCTGATCGCACTCGGTCTGGTGACGGCGGCGGCGCTGGGCATCGCCACCGTCGCCGACTCCTACGACCGGGTCCGCGGGATCGACGGCAACGTCACCTGGGCCCCGGCGGACTACCGGGACCTGGCCGACCGGTACGAGAACAACTTCGGCGACGCCGTGCTCGACCTGCGCGGGGTCGACTTCGACAAGAAGGACACGCAGGTGACCGTCGAGGTCAACTTCGGCAAGGCCACGGTGGTCGTGCCGCCGAACGTCGACGTCACCACGGTGGCCGACGTGAACGCAGGTGACGCCACCGTCTTCGGCCGGCGGACCGGCGGGCTGAACGGCCGCCAGTGGGAGAACACCGACCTCGGGCCGGACGGGCGCGGCGGCGGCACGCTGCGCCTGCTGGTCCACGTGAACGCCGGAAACCTGGAGGTGACCCGGTGAAGGCTCACCGCACCGACATCGTGTCGTTCGCCTTCGGGCTGGCCTTCCTCGGGCTGTCCGCCTGGTGGCTGTTGGCCCGGATCCTCGGGCTGGCACTGCCCCCGGTGGGCTGGTTCCTGGCCGGCGCGCTGATCCTGATCGGACTGCTCGGGTTGGTCGGCGCGCTGCGTTCCGGCCGGAACCCGGAGCCGGAACCGGCGGCGGCCGCCGTGTCCGCGCCCTACGAGACCGGCACGCCGGCCGGCGAGGCCGGCGCGCCCACCGCCGAGGAGGCGGACGAGTGGGTCACGGACGGCGTGACCGACGCGCCGCTCGCGGCGCGGGAGGACCGTCCCTACGACGCGGAGCCACACTGGTCGCCTGAGGTTCCGGGCGAGCCGGCGACCCGGGAGCTGTCCCCGGTCGAGCCGGCGCCGGAGGGACGTGCGGAGCCCGTGACCCGCGAGCTGCCGGCCGCCGCCGAGCACCCCGACGGCACGGCCGGACCGGCCACCCGCGAGCTGCCGGTGGTCGACGAGGCGGCGGACCGGCCGGGAAGCGGCCCGCGCACCGACGGGGACGGGCCGGGCTGACCGCGACGGTGCGGTCCGGCGACAGCGCCGCCTATGCTGGCTGGTGGAGATCTCGCCTCCGCCGGCCGGCCCACCCGTGGCGCCCCGGTCGCGGCCGGGGCGCCCGGTCGGCCGGGTCGCCCGGGTCGGTTCCGCAGCCGTCCGTCTCTACCTCGTCAGGAGCCCGTCCGAGATGACCCAGTCCCCCGCCGTGCGCGTCACCGGTCCCGCCGGTGCGGTCCGCGTCGGCGAGCGCGCCGCCCGCACCCTCGTGAGTGAGTTCGCCCGGCGCAACGACGCGAAGGCCGGCCTGCTGGTCGGCGCGACCCCGGAGTCCGCGGTGCTGGCCGCGGCGATCGAGGCGCTGCTCCCCGGCGACCGGCTCACGGTCGTGCCGGCGGAGGGCGCCTCCGCGGCCGCGCTCCGCGCGCACGTGACGGCCCAGGGCCGGTGGGTCGCCGACCGGGTACGCGTGGTCGACACCCTCGCCGAGGCCGACGCCGCCGCGGTGGTGATCGCGGCCGAGCCGGTCACCGGCACCGCCGAGGAGGCCCGCACCGCCGTCGACGGGCTGGCGAAGTACCTCGCCGAGGGGGCCGTGCTGAGCGTGGCCGCGCCGCTGTTCCGCACCGAGGGCGCCGGGGCCGAGCTGGACCGGCAGGGGGTGCTGCACGGCATCCGCACCGACCTGGTGCTGCGCAACTCCCCGCCGGTACGCGTGCATCACCTGCGCTCCACTCCGGCGCCGGCCGCGCTGGCCGCATCGCTCTCCCCGGCGTACCGGCCGTCGAGCGTGCCGCTGACCCGGAGCATGCACATCGACTCCAACGGCGTGGCCGCGGCCGGCATCACCCTCGGCCTGGCCGCGCTGGCCCGGGCGGCCCGGCCGAAGTCCAAGCTCTGGCTGCTGCCGGCGCTGGCCGCCGCCCCGGTGGCCGCGTTCTTCCGCGACCCGGAGCGGGACGTGCCGGAGGACCCGTCGGCCGTGGTCGCCTCGGCGGACGGTCAGGTCCTCTCGGTGCAGCGGCTGCACGACGAGCGCTTCGGCGACCAGGAGTGGCTGCGGATCGCGGTCTTCCTGTCCGTGCTGGACGTGCACGTCAACCGCTCGCCGGTCGCCGGCAAGGTGGTCGACTACTTCGTCGCCGACGGCGGTTTCGTCAACGCCATGAAGCCGGACGCCGAGCACAACGTGGCCGCGTACACGGTGCTGGACACCGACCACGGCACCGTGGTGGTGGCGCAGCGGACCGGGCTGATCGCCCGGCGGATCGTGCAGCGGGCGCCGGTGGGCGCGTTGCTGGCCCGGGGCGAGCGTTTCGGTCTGATCCGGTTCGGCTCGCGCACCGACGTCTACCTGCCGGCCGACGCCGCCGAGCCGCTGGTCGGCCCGGGCGACAAGGTGGTCGGCGGGTCGACGGTCATCGCCCGCTGGAGCTGATCCCAGGAACGCGAAAAGGGGCGCCGCTGTCGCGGCGCCCCTTTTCCGTGCTGCGGGTCAGGCGGTGTGGCGCTGGCGCAGCCAGAGCACCGGGCCGCTGACCAGGTAGCCCACCACCACGAGGGCGAAGGTGAGCCGGATGTCGACCAGCGCGCCGATCACCGGGGCCAGCCAGAGCCACGGCGGCAGCTTCACCAGCCGGGCGAGCTTCGCGTAGGGGAAGCTGGAGACCATGGCGAAGGCGAGCAGCGCCACGCCGGCGACCATGACCAGGCCGGAGACCGGCACCCCGATCGCCACGGTCAGGGCCAGCACGGCGGCCGCCATGGTGGTCGGCACGCCGCAGAAGAACCGGCCGTCCTTCGGCGAGACGTTGAACCGGGCGAGCCGGATGGCGGCGCAGGCCGCGACCAGGGCGCAGGCGACCGCGGCGGCCGCCGGCGGCACCGAGCCGGCCAGCGAGGCGTAGACCACGACCGGCGCGGCGAGGCCGAACGAGCACATGTCGGCCAGCGAGTCCATCTGCGCGCCGAACGGGCTGGCCACGTTGAGCTTGCGGGCCAGCGCCCCGTCCAGGCCGTCGAACGCGACGCAGGCGATCAGGCAGAGCGCCGCGACCCGGACCTCGGCCTGCATGGCCAGGAAGATCGCCAGCATGCCGAGCACGAGGCTGCTCAGGGTGCAGGCGTTGACCAGCGCGAACTTCGCCCGGCGGGCGGCGGTGCGCTCGCCCGGCAGCAGCGGGATCGACATGGCCGGCGACTCGTCGACCGGCGTGGCCGGGCCGAGCGCCGGGCTGACCGGCATGACGGCCTCGACCTCGGCGTCGTAGCGGACGGCCTCGACCTCGGCGTCGTACCGCCCGTAGCGGCGACGCTGGCGGTCGGACCAGCGGTGGTCGGGGGTGACCAGGTCGGTCCCGGTGACGGCGGCGCCGTCCCGGCGGCCCACCCGGACCAGCAGCACCTGGCGGGCGAACGTGCTGCTGCGGCGCAACCGGCCCGCCCAGCGACGCCCTGCGGGGCGCGGACTGTCAGTCGTACGACGCCGGCGCCATGGGGCTCTCGGCACGTTTCCTCCATCACCGGATCGGGTGGCCGCCACGCGGGCGGGTGTCCGGCTGTCTCGTGCCGGACCTTTCGGGCCCGGCAGCCCATTTGCGGAGTACACCATTGCACAGGGGATAGGGGGTTGGCGATAGCTGCCGGCGGTACTTATAACTCTCTTAACCGCGCGAACCGCTAGTTATTCCCATCTCGGGCCTCATCGCCCGTTTTCGTCGGCCAATCCCTGCCACCGACTGTACCGGAGGAGGCCCACGGCGGCTCGGTGAGCGGGTGTCAGCTACCCCGATGTCCGGTTGCCCGGGCGGCCACCTCGGTCATCCGCAGGCCGCTGACCTGCTCCGGGGCGAACCAGGCGGCTCGCGCGGTCGAGCCGCCCGCGAGCTCGGTCACCACGGCCTCGGTCGGTGCGTCCACCCGGACGCGATAGATGACCCGTACGCCGTGCCAGTCCAGCGGCCGCCCCTCCGGGCCGAGCGCGGCCGGGTTGTGCATGTTGTCCACGGCCAGCAGGCCGACCACCCGGCCGAGCTGGCCGGCCTCCTCGACCAGTTCGCGGAGCAGGCCGGCGGCGGGCTGCTCGCCGTGGTCGGTGCCACCGCCGGGAAGGTGCCACCGCCCGGCGCCCGGGTAGCCATCGGCGATCATGGTGAGCAGCACCCGCTCGGCCGGGTCGGTGACCAGCCCGTACGCCGCGAAGCGCTGCCGCCGGTCGGCGTCGGGGACGGCCGGCGCGGGGGGCAGCCCCCGGGGCAGGCCCGCCGGCAGGGGCGACACCGGCACCCCGAGCAGTTCGGCCGTGAACGGCATCAGCGGCACGGCCGCGGCCTCGTCCGGGGTGAACCAGCCCAGCTCGTCGCTGCCGCCGGCCGGCTCCGGCCGCAGCTCACCGCCGCGCGCCTCGACGTCGAAGATCAGCCGGTCGGTGTGCACCGCGACACCGTCGGACGGGAAGGCGGCCACGTCGGCGACCGCCGCCCGGATGGCGCCCGCCGCGACGACCAGCCCGGTCTCCTCGGCGAACTCGCGCTCGACGGCCCGCGCCGGGTGCTCGGCGTGCTCGATCCCACCCCCCGGCAACTGCCACACCCCCGGGTACGGACAGCGGTCCGACCCCCGCGCCAACAACACCCGCCCACCCTGGCCCCGGAGCACCCCGTACGCCCCGATCCGCCGCCGCTCCTCCACCCGCACCCGCTCCCCTCGTCCACTCACCCCGTCGATCATGAACTTATTGCCCGCCGGATCGGCGTGTCCTGGCAATAACTTCATGATCACCGAGCGAGGGCCGGGAGGCCCCGGGGGGTGGGGTGGGGTGGGGTGGGGTGGGGTCAGAGCAGGTGGGCGGCGTGGACTGCTTCGGCCGTCACCTCGGTGAGGCGGTCGGTGGGGAGGGCGCCCAGTTCCTCGCGGCGGAACCAACGGGCCTCGCAGGTGGAGCCGCCGACGTCGGCCACGGTGGGCGGAGCGGGCTGGTCGACGACCACGCGGTAGAAGGCGCGGACGCCGTGCCAGTCGATCGGGTAGCCCTCCGGGCCGAGCGAGGCGGCGTCCCGGTGGCTGGCCACCCCGAGCAGCTCGACCAGGCGGCCGGTCTGCCCGGTCTCCTCGACCAGTTCGCGGATCAGCGCGGCGCCCGGCTGCTCGCCGTAGTCGGTGCCGCCGCCGGGCAGGTGCCAGCAGCCGGCGCCCGGGTAGCCGTCGGAGACCCGGGTGAGCAGCACCCGCTCCTCCGGGTCGGTCACCACGGCGTACGCGGCGAAGCGCTGCGCCCGGTGCAGCCCGTCGGGACCGGGGACGGCGTAGAACGAGGGGAACTCGGGCACCTCCTCCGGCACGATGTCGTCGCTGGAGGTGGGCAGGCCCAGGGCGCGCGCCGCGAACGAGCGCAGCGGCAGCTCCCGGGCCTCGTCGAGGGTGAACCAGCGGGCCAGGTCGGTGGGGCGGTCGACCCGGTCGGCGAGCGTCCCACCCCGCACCGAGACCGTGTAGAGCAGCCGGTCGGTGTGGATCGTGATGCCGCGCCCGGGCAGCGCCCGCATGTCGGCGAGGACGTCCTGGAGGGCGGCGACGGCGACCGAGAGGCCGGTCTCGGCGGCGGTCTCCCGGACGACGGTGTGCTTGGGGTCCTCACCGTGGTCGACCGCCCCGCCGGGCAGCGACCACGTGCCGGGGGTGCCGGAGCGCTCCGATGCGCGGACCAGCAACACTCGGCCGTCTGAATCAGCACAAACTGCGTATGCCGCGATCCTGCGGAGCGGCTCCAGCAAGGTGGTCACGGGAGGAAATTCTCCCCGGATGGCGGGACCGGCATCGAAAAGAGTCAGATTCCTGACTCTTTGCTGGCGCCTCAGGGACGGGTCAGGGTAGGAGTCCGGGCGGTCACCGAGGTCGCCCGCCGGACCGCGCGGGACCGTGGAGACATGACCTCCACGAACCCCTCCCAGGCCCCGTACAAGCAGCTCCGCCGGCCGGTCACCGACCGGATGCTCGCCGGCGTCGCCAGCGGCCTCGGCCGCTACTTCGCCGTCGACCCCACCCTCGTGCGGGTGGCCTTCGCGGTGGCCACCCTGCTCACCGGCGGGCTCGCCGCGCTGGCGTACCCGATCATGTGGTTCCTGATGCCCGAGGAGCCGGCGGGCGCGCCCGCCTGGCCGCACCCCCCGGGCACCGCGCCGGGCTGGCCGCCGGTCCCGCCGGCGGCCCCGGGTCCGTACGCGGCGCCGGCCACGCCGGAGCCGGCGCCCCGGCCGACGCCTCAGCCGCCGACGCCGCCGGCGGCCTGACCCGGCGTCACTCCCACTCGATGGTGCCCGGCGGCTTGCTGGTCACGTCCAGGACCACCCGGTTGACCTCGGCGACCTCGTTGGTGATCCGGGTGGAGATCCGGGCCACCACCTCGTAGGGCAGCCGGGACCAGTCGGCGGTCATGGCGTCCTCGCTGGAGACGGGGCGCAGCACCACGGGATGCCCGTAGCTGCGCCCGTCGCCCTGCACGCCGACGCTGCGCACGTCGGCCAGGAGCACCACCGGGAACTGCCAGACGCCCCGGTCGAGGCCGGCCGCGGTGAGCTCCTGCCGGGCGATCAGGTCGGCCCTGCGGAGCACGGCGAGCCGCTCCTCGTCGACCGCGCCGATGATCCGGATGGCCAGGCCCGGGCCGGGGAACGGGTGCCGCCAGACCATCGCCTCGGGCAGCCCCAGTTCCAGGCCGAGCGCGCGGACCTCGTCCTTGAACAGCGTGCGCAGCGGCTCGACCAGGGCGAACTTCAGGTCCTCCGGCAGGCCGCCGACGTTGTGGTGGCTCTTGATGTTGGCGGTGCCGGTGCCGCCGCCGGACTCCACCACGTCCGGGTAGAGGGTGCCCTGCACCAGGAACTCGACGTCGCCGTGCGAGGCGATCTCCCGGGCGGCGGCCTCGAAGACCCGGATGAACTCCCGGCCGATGATCTTGCGCTTCTGCTCGGGGTCGGTCACCCCGGCCAGCGCGCCGAGGAACCGCTCGCGGGCGTCGACCACCTTGAGCTTGATCCCGGTGGCGGCCACGTAGTCCTTCTCCACCTGCTCGGCCTCGCCCGCCCGGAGCAGGCCGTGGTCGACGAAGACGCAGGTGAGCTGGTCGCCGACGGCCTTGTGCACCAGCGCCGCGGCGACCGCCGAGTCGACACCGCCGGACAGGCCGCAGATGACCTCCTTGTCGCCGACCTGCGCCCGGATCCGGGCCACCTGGTCGTCGATGATGTTCTCGGGCGTCCAGGTCGGCTCGATGCCGGCGATGTCGTGCAGGAAGCGGGCCAGCATCTCCTGGCCGTGCGCGGTGTGCCCGACCTCCGGGTGGAACTGCACCCCGGCCCGGCGGCCGGACAGGTCCTCGAACGCGGCGACCGGCGCGCCCGCCGACTCGGCGGTGACCGCGAAGCCGGCCGGCGCCTCGGTGACGCAGTCCCCGTGGCTCATCCACACCGGCAGGTCGTCGGGGAGGTCGCGGAGCAGCACGCCGGCCTCCGGACGGGCGTGCAGCGGCGTGCCGCCGTACTCCCGGTTGCCGGTGCGCGCCACGGTGCCGCCGAGCGCCTGCGCCATGGCCTGGAAGCCGTAGCAGATGCCAAAGACGGGCACCCCGGCGTCGAACATTCCGGCGTCGATCTGCGGGGCGTCGGGCGCGTAGACGCTGGACGGGCCGCCGGACAGGATGATCGCGGCCGGGTTCTTCGCCAGCATCTCGGACACCGGCATCGAATGCGGGACGATCTCCGAGTAGACCTTCGCCTCGCGGACGCGGCGCGCGATGAGCTGGGCGTACTGGGCTCCGAAGTCCACCACGAGGACGGGGCGAGGCGTGCTCATGTGCAGCAACCCTACCGACAGTCACCCCCGGAGCGGGCCGCGCCCCGGTGTGTCGCGCGCCGCGTCGCTCAGGGGCGCAGCGCGGCGGGGGCGTGCGCCGGGACGGCGGGCTGCTTCGGGGCCACCGGGGCGAGCCGGCGGTAGGGCGCGCCGAGCGGCGGGCGGGGGTCCCCCTCCCCGCGGTTGGGCCAGAACGACATGGCCCGCTCGGCCTGCGCCGTGATGGTCAGGGACGGGTTCACGCCCAGGTTCGCCGAGACCGCCGCGCCGTCCACCACGTGCAGCCCCGGGTGGCCGTGCACCCGGTGGTACGGGTCGATGACGCCGCGCTCGGGGCTGTCGCCGATCACCGCGCCGCCCAGGATGTGCGCGGTCATCGGGATGTTGAACGGCTCGGTGACCGCCCCGCCGGGCGTGCCGTCGATCTCCTCGGCGAGCAGCCGGACGGCCTCGTTGCCGGCCGGGATCCAGGTCGGGTTGGGCGCGCCGTGCCCCGGGCCGGTGACCAGCCGGCGGCCGAACCGGCCGCGCCGGTAGCGGGTGGTGAGCGAGTTGTCGACCGACTGCATGACCAGGGCGATCACGGTGCGCTCGGACCAGCCGCGCACCGAGAGCATCCGGGCGGCCAGGCCGGGCTGCCGGACGATGCTGCCCAGCCAGCGCCGGACCCGGTGCGGGCCGCCGTCGACCAGCAGCGACTGGAGCAGTCCCATGGCGTTGGAGCCCTTGCCGTAGCGGACCGGCTCGATGTGGGTCTGCGGGTCGGGGTGGAACGAGCTGGTGATCGCCACCCCCTCGGTGAAGTCGAGGCCGCGCCGCCGGGCCTGGCCGGACCCGACCGAGGCGCCGAGGATGGCCTCCGAGTTGGTGCGGGTCAGCTCGCCGAGCCGCGGCGACAGGTGGGGCAGCGCCCCGGTCGCCTTCATCTCGTGCAGCAGCCGCTGGGTGCCCAGCGCGCCGGCGGCGAAGACCACCTGGTCGGCGTGGATCACCTGGCGGCGCTTGCGCACCCAGGCGCCGGTGCGCTCGGTGTGCACCGCGTAACCGCCCTCGGCGGCCGGCCGCACCGCGGTCACCGTGGTCAGCGGGTGGACCTGCGCGCCAAGCCGCTCGGCCAGCCAGAGGTAGTTCTTGACCAGGGTGTTCTTCGCGCCGTGCCGGCAGCCGGTCATGCACGAGCCGCAGTGGCTGCAGCCCGTCCGGTCCGGCCCCACCCCGCCGAAGTACGGGTCGGGCACGCGCTCGCCGGGGCGGCCGATGTGCACGCCCACCGGCGTCGAGTGGAACGTGTGCCCCACCCCCATCCGCTCGGCCACCGCCCGCATGGCCCGGTCCGCCCCGGTGTGGATCGGGTACGTGGTGACGCCGAGCATCCGCTTCGCCTGGTCGTAGTGGCGGGCCAGTTCGTCGCGCCAGTCGGTGATGTCCCGCCACTGCGGGTCGGCGTAGAACGCGTCGAGCGGCTCGTAGAGCGTGTTCGCGTAGACCAGGGAGCCGCCACCCACGCCGGCGCCGGCGAGCACCAGCACCCCACCACCGGCCTTCCGGTCGGCCGAGCGGAGCAGGGTGATCCGCTGGAGGCCGTAACAGCCGAGCTTCGGGGCCCACAGGAAGCGGCTCGCCCGCCAGGAGGTGCGGGGGAACTCGTCGTCGGCGAAGCGCCGGCCGGCCTCCAGGACCCCGACGGTGTAACCCTTCTCGGCCAGCCGCAGCGCCGTGACGCTGCCGCCGAAACCCGACCCGATGACGACCACGTCGTACCGCATGCACGCATCATTACCGACCGGTAGCTATAGCGCCAGCGAGAGTTTTTCGCAGATCATGCAGAGCGCTCGATCACCCGGGATTCCCGCCCGGGCAACCGACGGCCCTCCGTCGGGCGTCGAGTGGAAGACGGGGGAAGGAGACCACGATGACGCGTCGACGGTTGCTGCTGGGGCTGGCCGCCCTGGTGGCCGTGGTGCTGGTCGCCGCCGGAGCGGTGCTCACCACCCGGCTGGTCTCCCGCCCGTCGCCCGGCCCGGTCGCCGGGCCGGGCACGCCGAGCCCGTCCACCGCGGCGCCGACCACCCCGGCCCCGGTCACCTCCAGCCCCACCCCGCCGCCCGGCGCCGACCTGAAAGGGCCGCTCAACCTGCTGCTCGTCGGGGTGGACACCCGGATCAGCGTGCCGGGCTGGGAGCCGCACGCCGACGCCGTCCTGGTGCTGCACGTGCCGGCCGGGCTGGGCCGCGCGTACCTCTTCTCACTCCCCCGCGACCTGGTGGTCGACATCCCGGCCTACCCGAAGGCCGGCTACCCCGGCGGCCGGACCAAGCTCACCCACGCGATGAGCTACGGCAGCCGGGTCCCCGGCGACAAGAAGCACCCCAGCACGGCCCAGGGGTACGAACTGCTGCGGACCACGGTCAGCCGGTACACCGGGCTGCGCATCGACGCCGGTGCGGTGCTCACCTTCGGCGGGTTCGACAAGCTGGTCGACACCCTCGGCGGCGTGGACCTCTACGTCGACCAGCGGGTCGCCTCGATCCACCGCCGGCCGGACGGGCGCTACCGGGACCGGGCCGGCAGCACCTACACCGGGCCGCAGATGGTCTACCAGCCGGGCAACCGGCACCTGACCGGCTGGCAGGCGCTCGACTACGCCCGCCAGCGCTACACGGCCGGCGGCGACTACACGCGGCAGCGGCACCAGCAGCAGCTCATCCGGGCGCTGGCCCGGAAGATCCTCGACCAGGGGCTGGCCCGCGACCCGGACCGGGTCGAGCAGGTGGTCGGCGCGCTGGGCAAGACCCTGGTGTACGTCGGCGGCGGCCGCCGGCTGGTCGACTTCGCGTACGCCCTGGGCGGCCTGCCGGCGGAGAAGTTCGTCCTGGTCGGCCTCCCCGGCGCCGGGGTGGGCAGCGGCGCGTCCTACCGGGGCGAGCAGTTGCGCCCGGAGGGCCGCCAGTTCCTCGCCGCGCTGCGCGGCGGCAGCGCCGACGCGTACCTGGCCGCGCACCCCTCGCTGCGGGTGAAGAACTGACTCAGAGCGGCTTCGGGGCCGGCGGGCGCTCGGTGCCGTAGAGCCAGGCGTCGAAGAGCTTGCCGAGCTTCTTGCCGGAGACCCGCTCGGCGAGCGCCACGAACTCGTCGGTGGTGGCGTTGCCGTTCCGCTTCTCCGCCGCCCAGGTGCGCAGGACGGTGAAGAAGGCCTGGTCGCCGACCGCCACCCGCAGCGCGTGCACGGTCATCCCGCCCCGCTCGTAGACCGACCGGCCGAACAGGTTCGCCACCCCCGGCTTACCCGGCGGCGTACGCCAGACCTGGCTCGACGTGGTCCCGTACTTCTGCTCGAAGGTGTGCTGGACGGTCGACTCCCCGGCGTGCTCGGCCCACAGCCACTCGGCGTACGTGGCCATCCCCTCGTTGAGCCAGATGTCCTGCCAGCGCTGGAGGGAGACGCTGTCGCCGAACCACTGGTGGGCCAGCTCGTGCGCCACCACGCCGGTGTTGTCGCCCTGCCGGAAGAACCCGGCCGAGTAGACCGGCCGGCTCTGCGTCTCCAGCGCGTACCGGATCCGGTCGTCGGCGACCACCACCCCGCCGTACGCGTCGAACGGGTACGGCCCGAAGATGCTCTCCAGGTAGTCGGCCACCTCGACGGTCCGCGCGATCGACCGGTCCGGCGCGCCCTCGGCCACCTGGGTGGTGACCGCGCTGAACACCGGCCGTCCCTTGTGCTCGCCGGTGGTGACCCGGAACTTCCCGATCGCCACCGCCGTCAGATAGCTCGCCATCGGGGCGCTCTCGGACCAGCGCCAGGTGGTCCAGCCGTCCTTGGTGCTCCGCCCCTTCGGGACCCCGTTGCTGACCGCGGTGAGCCCCTTCGGCACGGTGATCTCGAAGTCGTAGGTGGCCTTGTCGGAGGGGTGGTCGTTGACCGGGTACCAGGTGCTCGCCGACTCCGGCTGGCCGAGCGCGATCGCCCCGTCCGCGGTGTGCAGCCAGCCGCTGTCACCGAGCACGTCGTTGTCCAGCGCGGCCGGCTGGCCGTCGTACCGGATCTCGGCGACGAAGCCGTTGCCGGAGGTGAGGCCGGTGGCCGGGGTGACGACCAGCTCGTCGCCGGCGCGGCTGTGGCCGGCCTTCGCCCCGTCCACGCTGACCGACCGCACCGTCAGCCCGGCCAGGTCCAGGTTGAACGCCGACAGGTTGGCGGTCGCCGTGGCCCGCAGGGTGGTGGTGCCGGTGAGCTTGTCGGTCGCCGGGTCGTAGCGCACCCGCACGGTGTAGTGGGCGACGTCGTAGCCGCCGTTGCCGTAGCTCGGGAAGTAGGGGTCGCCGGCGCCGGGGGCGCCCGGCGCGAAGCTGCGCCCGGCCGTCGGGCTGGGCGCGGTGAGCCCGGGTGCCGCCCGGTCCGGCTCGTTGGTACCGCAGCCGGCGAGCAGCAACGCTCCACAGAGCAGCAGCCCGAGCCGTCGTCGTCCGCCGCGCCGCGCCATCGCCTCGATCCCTCCCGGACCCGAACCGTGGCGGCCCTGCCCGGGGCCGCTCCGCCCGCGGCAGCCTACCCAGGATCGATCACGTCCGCGTCACGGCAGAGCCGGCGGGCTCGCCCCGATCAGCCAGGCGTCGAAGAGGGGACGCAGCGGCCTCCCGGCCGTCCGCTCGGCGTACCCGATGAAGTCGGCGGTGGTCGCGGTGCCGTTGCGGCGCTCGGCCAGCCAGCCGCGCAGGATGCGGAAGAAGGTCGCGTCGCCGACGGCGCGGCGCAGCGCGTGCACGGCCAGCGCGCCGCGCTGGTAGACGGCGTCGCCGAACATCGCGGCGCGGCCCGGGTCCACCGTGGGCCTGCGCCAGTCGGTGACCGCGTACCGGTCGGCGAAGGCCCGCTCGACGGCGCGCCCGCCGTCGTGCTCCGCCCAGAGCCATTCCGCGTACGTGGCGAAGCCCTCGTTGAGCCAGAGGTCGCTCCACCGGGCCACCGAGACGCTGTCGCCGAACCACTGGTGGGCCAGCTCGTGCGCGACCACCTCCGTGTTCGGGCGGGTGCCGCGGAAGAAACCGGGCCCGTAGACCGGCCGGGACTGGGTCTCCAGCGCGTACCGGATCCGGTCGTCGGCCACGACGATCCCGCCGTACGCGTCGAACGGGTACGGCCCGAAGCGGCCGGCCAGGAAGTCGGCGATCTCGCCGGTGCGGGCCACCGAGGCGGCGGCCGGCCCGTCGGCGGGCAGGGTCGCGGCGACGGCGGTGACGATCGGCTTCCCGGCGTGGGTGCCCGTCGCGACCCGGTAGTCGCCGATGACCAGGGTGGACAGGTAGCTGGCCATCGGGCTGCCCTCGGACCAGCGCCAGGTGGTCCAGCCGCCCCTGCTCTCCGTCCCCTCCGGCACCCCGTTGCTCAACGCGGCGAGCCCGTCCGGGACGGCCACCTGGATCTCGTAGGTGGCCTTGTCGGAGGGGTGGTCGTTGACCGGGTACCAGGTGCTCGCCGACTCCGGCTGGCCCAGCGCGATCGCACCGTCCCCGGTGGCCTGGAAGCCGCCGTCGCCCAGCTCGGCGCTGGGCAGCGGCTCGGGCACCCCGCCGTACGTCACCTCGACGCTGAACCGCTGCCCGGCCGGCAGGCCGTGCGCCGGGGTCACGACCAGCTCGGCCCCGTCGCGCCGGTGCTTCGCCGGGGCGCCGTCGACGCGGACCCGGTCGACGGTCAGGCCGGCCAGGTCGAGCTGGAACCGGGACAGCGCCGTGGTGGCGGTGGCGGTCAGCACGGCCCCGCCGGCGAGCCGGTCGTCGGCCGGGTCGTAGCGCACCTTCAGCGCGTAGTGCCCGACGTCGTAGCCGCCGTTGCCGGACCCCGGCACGTACGGGTCGCCCACGTCCGCCGCGCCCGGGTGGAACCGCCCGTCGTCCCCGGTGCAGCCGCCGGCCAGCAACGCGACGGCGAGCACCGCCACGCCCCACCGCCGGCCCCGCGTCATCCGCCGAGCCTAGACGCGCGACGGCGCGGGTGGGATCGGAACGCCCACCCGCGCCGTCGGTCGCTCACCCGGTCAGCGGTCGAGGACCAGGCCGACCTTCTGGAACTCCTTGAGGTCGCGGTAGCCGCACTTGGCCATCGCCCGGCGCAGCCCGCCGAAGAGGTTGAGCTGGCCGTCCGGCTCGTCGGCCGGACCGAAGAGCAGCTTCTCCATCGAGCCGAGCGGCTCACCGGCCACCTCGAACGCGCCGCGCGGCAGCGACGGGTGGCTGGCGGCCGAGTGCCACCAGGCGCCGCCGGCCGGGGCCTCCTCGCAGAGCGACAGCGGCTCGCCGAGCATCACGGCGTCCGCGCCGCAGCCGAGCGCCTTGGCGATGTCGCCGGAGGTCTGCATGTCGCCGTCGGCGATCAGGTGCACGTACCGGCCGCCGGTCTCGTCGAGGTAGTCGCGGCGGGCCGCGGCGGCGTCGGCGATGGCGGTGGCCATCGGCACCCGGATGCCGAGCACCGACTCGGTGGTGGACCAGTCGTCGCCGCCGATGCCGACGATGACACCGGCCGCGCCGGTGCGCATCAGGTGCAGCGCCGTCTTGTAGTCGGTGCAGCCGCCCACGATGACCGGCAGGTCGAGGTCGGCGATGAACTCCTTGAGGTTCAGCGGCTCGTCGGTGGTGGAGACGTGCTCGGCGGAGACGATGGTGCCCTGGATGACCAGGATGTCCACGCCGGCGTCGAGGATCACCGGGGCGAGGGCCAGCGTGTGCTGCGGGGAGACCCGGACGGCGACCGTGCCGCCGCCGTCGCGCAGCTCGCGGACCCGCTCGGCGATCAGGTCGGGGCGGATCGGCTCCGCGTAGACCTCCTGGAGCCGCTTGGTGGCCCGGGCGTCCTCGTCCAGGCCGGCCAGCTCCTCCAGCACCTTGGCCGGGTTCTCGTAGCGGGTCCAGAGGCCCTCGACGTTGAGCACGCCGAGGCCGCCGAGCTGGCCGAGCCGCACCGCGGACGCGGGGCTCATGGTCGCGTCGGAGGGATGCCCGACGCAGGGGATGCCGAACTGGTAGGCGTCGAGCTGCCACGCGGTGGAGACGTCGTCGACGTCCCGGGTGCGACGGCTCGGCACGATGGCGATGTCGTCCAGGTGGTAGCCGCGCTGCGCGGTCTTGCCCAGCCCGATCTCGACCACGTCACGCATGGGGGACTCCAGGTGGTTGGGGGTGGTGGGTCAGCGGGTGTGGTAGTTGGGCGCCTCGACGGTCATCTGGATGTCGTGCGGGTGGCTCTCCTTGAGGCCGGCCGCAGTGATCCGGATGAGCTGGCCGCGCTGGTGCAGCTCGGCGATGCTCTCGGCGCCGGCGTAGCCCATGGCCAGCCGCAGCCCGCCGGTGAGCTGGTGGGCGACCTGGGCGAGCGGACCGCGGTAGGGCACCTGGCCCTCCACGCCCTCGGGGACCAGCTTCTCGTCGTTGGTCACGTCCTGCTGGAAGTAGCGGTCCTTGGAGTAGGACTTCGCCTGGCCGCGCGACTGCATGGCGCCGAGCGAGCCCATCCCCCGGTACGCCTTGTACTGCTTGCCGTTGATGAAGATCAGCTCGCCCGGGCTCTCCTCGCAGCCGGCCAGCAGGCTGCCGAGCATCACGGTGTCGGCGCCGGCCACCAGGGCCTTCGCGATGTCGCCGGAATACTGGATGCCGCCGTCGCCGATCACCGGCACGCCGGCCGGACGGCCCGCCCGGGCGGCCTCCATGATCGCGGTGATCTGCGGGACACCCACGCCGGCCACGATCCGGGTGGTGCAGATGGCGCCCGGGCCGACGCCCACCTTGATGCCGTCGGCGCCCGCGTCGACCAGCGCCTTGGCGCCCGCGTAGGTGGCGATGTTGCCGCCCACGATGTCGATGCCCACGTCCTTCTTGAGTCGCGCGACCATCTCCAGCACGGCCCGCTGGTGGCCGTGGGCGGTGTCCACGATGAGGACGTCCACCCCGGCGTCGACCAGGGTGCGGGCCCGCTTGTACGCGTCCTCGCCCACGCCGATCGCGGCGGCCACCCGGAGGCGGCCGGCCTCGTCCTTGGTGGCGTCCGGGTACTGCTCGCTCTTGGTGAAGTCCTTGACCGTGATCAGCCCGCGCAGCTTGCCGGCCTCGTCGACGATCGGCAGCTTCTCGACCTTGTGCCGGCGCAGCAGGTCGAGGGCCTCGTCCTTGCGGACGCCGACCGGGGCGGTGATCAGCGGGGTGTGGGTCATGATCTCGCGGACCGGGGTGGCCGGGTCGGAGACGAAGCGCATGTCCCGGTTCGTGACGATGCCGACGAGCTGGCCCTGCCCGTCGACCACCGGCACGCCGGAGATGCGGTAGCGGCCGCAGAGCGCGTCGACCTCGCGGAGGGTGTCGTCGGGGCTGGCGGTCACCGGGTTGGTGATCATGCCGGACTCGGAGCGCTTGACCAGGTCGACCTGCAGCGCCTGGTCCTCCACGGAGAGGTTGCGGTGCAGCACGCCGATGCCGCCCTGGCGGGCCATGGCGATCGCCATCCGCGCCTCGGTGACGGTGTCCATGGCGCTGGACAGCAGCGGGACGTTCAACTCGATGCGGCGGGTGAGCCTGGTGCGGGTGTTCACCCGGCTCGGCACCACGTCCGACTCGCCCGGCTGGAGGAGCACGTCGTCGAAGGTCAGCCCGAGCGGCACCACCCGGGCCGAGCCCGCGGGCAGCTCGGGCAGATGGCCGCCGAGCTCACCGCCGTCGCGGCCGGCCGGGATCTCGGTGCTGGGCGAATTCTCCACGATTGCTCCCCTGAGCTGGTCGGACGGGCTGCAGCGAGGCGGCGCGCGCGGGCACCGGCGCACGCCGGCATGACGGCGCGTCGCTTCATCGTACCCATTGAGCTGGGCCGCCTCCGGCAACGGCGGCCCCGGGTCGGCGGCGCCACAGGGAGCCGCCGGGGCGGACTTTCCGGCGCGACGGGGACTACGGTGAGGGGGTGCACGACGAGCCCATCGACCCGTTCAACGGCGACCCGGCCGATCCGGCTGCCGGTCTGCACGACCCGCGCGAGGACGACCCGCTCGACCCGCTGACCGAGATCGAGCGGCAGGACGTCCTCGAGGATCTTGCCGACCTGGAGATCTACCAGGCCCTGCTGCAGCCGATCGGCGTCCGCGGCCTGGTCATCGAGTGCGAGGACTGCCGCGAGCCGCACTACTTCGACTGGGACCTCCTCCGCGGCAACCTGCGCCACCTGCTCGACTCGGGGCGGCCCCGGGTGCACGAGCCGGCCTACGACCCCGACCCGGACCACTACGTGAGCTGGGACTACGCCCGCGGCTACGCCGACGGCGTGCACGACACCCTCACCGAGGGCACCGACGACTCCGCCGAGGAGTGAGCGGCCCGCTCAGGCCACCAGGCCGGCGCGGAAGCCCGCGGCCACCGCGTGCGCCCGGTCGCGCGCGCCGAGCTTGCGGAACAGCCGGCGGGCGTGCGTCTTGACGGTGTCCTCCGAGACGAACAGCTCCCGCCCGATCTCCGCGTTGCTCTTTCCCTCGGCCATGCCGAGCAGCACCTGAAGCTCACGCTCCGTGAGGCCGACCGCGCTGCGCGGGGTGCGCGCCGGGCGCTGGGGACCGCCCGCCGGCGCCGGCTCCGCCTCGGCCGCCGCCGGGTCGGCCGGGTCCTCGCCGCGCTGCACCGGGACCACCGTGGGGCCCCCACCGGGACCCTCCGCGGAGCCCGCCGGCCACGCGGCCCCGGCCGGGGTACGCCCCGGCGCGGCCGACCGGGCCGGCCCGCCGACCGCCGCGGCGTCCCGGGCCGGGTCGGTGACCCGGTGCCGGTTCGTGCGCCCGGGGGCGGAGAGCAGCAGCAGCGCCTTGGCTACGGCGCTGGTCAGGTCGTGGTCGGCATTCTGGATGAGGCCTCGCGCCCCGGCGCTGATGGTGGCCGCCGCGGCCTCCGACTCCTCGGCGCCGAGCAGCAGCACGGCGGCCTGCGGGGCGCGGGCCAGCACCCGGCGGACGAAGCCGGCGCTGTCCGGCCGGGTGAGGGCGGTGTCGGCGAGCACCACGTCGACCTGACGCTCGGCGAGCCGCAGCATCACCTCGGGATCGGAGACGGCCGTCCGGAGCACGCCCGACAGCCCGAGCCGCGCCGCCGCGGAGGTCAAATGCTGGGCCGCGAGTGGTGTCCGAACGCACACGAGAACGCTACGCACAGTGGTCTCCTCTCCGCCTCAGAGCAGACCACGGCGGGGTGTGCTCGGGAGGAGGTTCCGGGCAATCATCCGAACTTTTCCGGCAGATGGGGCATATGCCGCCGACTGTCCGAGGTTTTCGATCACACATGTGTGAGCGCGGGAAAGCCCGGGTACCGAGGGGTCACTCCGGAAACGGTGTCCCGCGCGGACCACCGCACCGGTAGGAGCTGGCCACGAGATTCTCCGCGGTGCCGCGCGGGAGGAGGGGTGCTGATGTCGAACGTACGCAGGCTGCCCGGACCCATTGTCGACCTCTGGGACTGGCAGCGGCTCGGTGCCTGCCGCGGGCGGGACAGCGCCCAGTTCTTCCACCCGGACGGCGAGCGCGGCTCGTCGCGGCTGCGCCGCGAGTCCGGCGCCAAGGCCGTCTGCCGCGCCTGCCCGGTGCGCGCCGAGTGCGCCGCGCACGCCCTCTCCGTCCGCGAGCCCTACGGCGTGTGGGGCGGCTTCAGCGAGTCGGAGCGGCTGCGGCTGCTGGCCCTCGGCTGGGAGGACCTGGCCGACCGCCGGCAGGCCCGGGTGGACGTCGCCCGGCTGGAGGCCCGCCTGGGCCGGCCGCACAAGTCCACCGTCCCGGACCAGCGCAAGATCGCCTGACCGCCACACGGACCACACCGACGCCGCGCCCGGACCCCGGGCGCGGCGTCGCGTGCAGCCCGGACTGCCGTCGGGCGCCCCGCGCGGAGCCGGCGCTCTCTCCGTCAGCACCTTTCGAGCTGACATCACCAACGACTCGACCCCGGGGTGACCGCCCACCACCGAGCCCGTTGGACGCGACGCCCACGCACACCCGGGCCCGGGTCCGGGTCCGGGTCCGGGTCCGGGTCCGACGCCCACCGCAACGGGCAACGGTGAATCGTCCGCGACATCAGCTCGAAAGGCGGTCCGAACCTGAGTCCGCCCCGCCGGAGCAGGAGACCCGCCTCAGCCGACGGTGACCGGGACGGTGTGCCAGCCGGTGGCGCCGTCCGGGGCGACCGGCCGCCGCTGCTCTGGCTGCGTCTGCCCGGCCGAGTCCGTGGCCCGGACCTGGAGGGTGTGGTCGCCCGGGCTGGCGTCCCACCGCCACGACCACTGCACCCAGGTGTCCACCGAGACCGTCGGAGCGAGGGTCGCCTCCCGCCAGGGGCCGCCGTCGACGCGTACCTCGACCCTGCGGATGCCCCGGTGCTGGGCCCAGGCCACCCCGGCGACCGTGACCGGGCCGGCGGTGAGCGGGTTGCGCCGGCGCGGCGTGTCGATCCGCGACTGCGTCCTGATCGGCCCCTGCGCCGACCACCCGCGCGGCACCCAGTACGCGTCGAAGTCCGCGAAGCTGGTCAACTCCAGCTCGGTCACCCACTTGCAGGCCGAGACGTACCCGTAGAGGCCGGGCACCACCATCCGCACCGGGAAGCCGTGCTCCACCGGCAGCGGCTCGCCGTTCATCCCGACCGCGAGCAGCGCGTCCCGGCCGTCCCGCAGCACGGTCGTGGGGGTGCCGCAGGTCCAGCCGTCGACCGAGCGGCCGACCACCTGGTCCGCCCCCTCCTCCGGCTGCGCCTCGTCCAGCAACTCCTTGATCGGCACGCCCAACCAGCGGGCGTTTCCGATCAGGTCCCCGCCCACCTCGTTGGAGACGCAGGCCAGGGTGACGTAGCGCTCGACCATCGGCCGGGCGAGCAGGTCGTCGAAGCTCAGCTCGATCGGGTTGCGGACCCGGCCGTGGATGCGCAGCCGCCAGGTGGCCGGGTCCACCTGCGGCACCACCAGGGCCGTGTCGATCCGGTAGAACTCGCGGTTCGGCGTGACGAAGGGGGCGAGCCGGCTCACCGACAGGTCGGCGCCGGCCGGCACCGGCGGGGCGGGCGCCGCCGGCGTGGGCAGCCGCACCGCCTCGCGGGCCGCCGAGACGCCCCGCCGCCCGGCCAGCCAGTGCCCGCCGAGCCCGGCCACCGCCGCGGTGCCGGCCAGCAGGCCGACCCCGCGCAGGAACCGGCGGCGTGACTCCTGGTCGCCGTCGTCGAGCGGCTCCCACCCGGCCGGAGTCTCGTCCCGGGCGAGCGCGGCGACGGCCGGGGGCGGCGTAGGCCCGGACGGCGTAGGCCCGGACGGCTCTGGCTCCGGCGTGGCCGGCGACGGGCGCTGCCTGGCGCCCTCCCCGAGCGGACCGGCCACGAAGGCCCAGAGCGTCAGCGCGCCCAACAGGCCGCCGACCAGGGAGGGCAGCGCGTCGAAGGTGTCCGCGCCGGCCCGGGTCAGCGCGGCGGCCACCCCGAGGGCGGCGAACGCGGCGATGCCGGCCAGGCCGATCCGGAGCCGCCGGGCCGCCAGCACGCCGATCAGCGCCGCGATGGCGGCCAGCAGCACCGCGGTGCCGACCAGGAGCGCGACCTTGTCGTGCGTGCCGAAGACCGCGATGGCGAACTGCTTGAGCGGCTCGGGAACCACGTCGACGACCAGCCCGCCGACCGCGATGAGCGGGGCGGACCGGGGGCCGGTGAGGACGGCCACCGGTTCGGCGACGCCGATCGCGACGGCCGCGGCGGTCACCCCGGCCAGCGCGGCCTGACCGCGCGACATGTTGCTCACGGCGACCAGTCTCGTCGGTCGGGGCGGGCGACCGCCAACCTCGTCACCGTTCCGTAAGCGGATACGGGTCAGGGCACACCGCCGGGTGGCGGTGTGCCCTGACGTCAGGCCGTACGACTCGGGATCAGAAGCCCGGGCCGTGCTGGTGGCCGTGACCGTGGCCGTGACCGTGACCGGCGTTGGCCGGCTCGGCCTTCTCCGGCTTCTCCACCACCAGGCTCTCGGTGGTGAGCAGCAGGCCGGCGATCGAGGCGGCGTTGGTGACCGCGTTGCGGGTCACCTTCACCGGGTCGAGGATGCCGGACTTGACCAGGTCGACGAACTCGCCGGTGGCGGCGTCGAGGCCGTTGCCCCACTCCTTGCCGGCGACCTTCTGCACCACCACGTAGCCGTCGTGGCCGGCGTTCTGGGCGATCCAGCGCAGCGGCTCGACCAGTGCCTTGCGCACGATCGAGACGCCGACCTTCTCGTCACCGGTGAAGCCCAGGTCGTCGTCGAGCACCGACAGGATCTGCGCCAGGGCGGCGCCGCCACCCGGGACCGTGCCCTCCTCGACCGCGGCCTTGGTCGCGGCGATGGCGTCCTCGATGCGGTGCTTGCGCTCCTTCATCTCGACCTCGGTGGCCGCGCCGACCTTGATCACCGCGATGCCGCCGGAAAGCTTCGCCAGCCGCTCGGCCAGCTTCTCCCGGTCCCACTCGGAGTCCGAGGCCTCGATCTCCTTGCGGATCTGGGCGACCCGGTCGGCGACCTCGGCGGACTGGCCGCCACCGTCGACGACCGTGGTGTTCTCCTTGTCGACCACGACGCGGCGGGCGGTGCCGAGCACCTCCAGGCCGACCTGGTCGAGCTTGTAGCCCAGCTCCGGGGCGACCAGCTCGGCGCCGGTCAGGATCGCCATGTCCTGGAGCATCGCCTTGCGGCGGTCACCGAAGCCGGGGGCCTTCACGGCGCAGACCTTGATGGTCTTGCGGATCGCGTTGACCACCAGCGTGGACAGGGCTTGGCCCTCGACGTCCTCGGCGACGATGAGCAGCGGCTTGTTGTTCTGGAGGACCTTCTCCAGCAGCGGCAGCAGCTCCTCGATCGCCGAGATCTTCTGCGTGGTGATCAGGATGTACGGGTCCTCCAGGACCGCCTCCTGCCCCTCCACGTCGGTGACGAAGTTCGGCGAGATGAAGCCCTTGTCGAACTGGAGACCCTCGGTCACCTCCAGCTCGGTGGTGAGGGCGGAGCCCTCCTCGACGGTGATGACACCGTCGCGGCCGACCCGCTCCATCGCCTCGGCGATCAGCTCGCCGATGGTGGCGTCCTGCGCGGAGATCGTCGCGACGTGCGCGACCGACTCCTTGTCGGCCACCTCGACGGCCCGGCCGAGCAGCGCCTCGGAGACCTTGGCGGCCGCCGCGTCGACGCCCCGCTTGAGGCCGGTCGGGCTGGCCCCGGCGGCCACGTTGCGCAGGCCCTCGCGGACCATGGCCTGGGCCAGCACGGTCGCGGTGGTGGTCCCGTCGCCGGCGACGTCGTTGGTCTTGGTCGCCACCTCCTTGACCAGCTGCGCGCCGAGGTTTTCGTACGGGTTGGTGAGCTCGATCTCCTTGGCGATCGTCACGCCGTCGTTGGTGATCGTGGGCGCACCAAACTTCTTGTCCAGGACGACGTTGCGCCCGCGCGGGCCGAGGGTGACCTTGACCGTGTCCGCGAGGGCGTTGACACCGTGCTCCAGCAGGTGCCGGGCGTCGTCCGAGAAGCTCAGGATCTTCGCCATCTGTATCCCTTCGAAGCGACGTTGCCCCGGCCCGGCGAGCCGGACCGGGGCAACGACACTGATCGGTTGCTTACTTCTCGATGACCGCGAGGACGTCGCGGGCGGAGAGCACCAGGTACTCCTCGCCGGCGTACTTGACCTCGGTGCCGCCGTACTTCGAGTAGAGGACGGTGTCGCCGACCTTGACGTCGATCGGCACGCGGTTGCCCTTGTCGTCGATCCGGCCCGGGCCGACAGCGAGGACGGTGCCCTCCTGCGGCTTCTCCTTGGCGGTGTCGGGGATCACGATGCCCGAGGCGGTGGTGGTCTCGGCCTCGTTCGCCTGGACCACGATGCGGTCCTCGAGCGGCTTGATCGCAACCTTGGTCGCGGTAGTCACGGGCATACCCTCCTGGGGTACTTGGTGTCGTTGCCGGTCGGCATGCCGACCGGCGTCAATCTGCCACATGCCACCGGGCGGGGCCGTCGTCGCGGGTGCCGGTCCGCCTGGCGCTCAACCCCCGGACACCAGGGCCCGGGCGTTGGCACCCTCAGGGTGAGAGTGCTAATCGCAGGTTATTCCTCGGCTAGCACTCCGTCAAGGAGAGTGCCAACGCGCCGCGCCTCGTGTCGCGCACCCTCCCGGTCGAACCGGGTCGCCCGACGACGTGCACCAGGGGTCCGGGCCGGCCGCTCGGGAGGTGGCCGGGAGAATGCCCGCGTGGACCTGGAACAGTTCGCCGCCCTGCGTACCCCCGAGGGGTCGGCCGCGCTCGACGCGGCGGCGCGGGTAGCCGGCGGCGACCCGCTGACGGCGGCGGCGGCGCTCCGCTCCGCCGGGGTGCCGGCCGGTCTCGCGGCGGCGGCGCTGACCCAGGCCGAGCTGCGCCGGCGCGCGGTGGGCAAGTTCGGCCCGGCGGCACGCGGCATGTTCCTCACCCGGCCGGGCCTGGAGCAGGCCACCCGGGGGGTGGTGGCGCGGCGCCGCGCGGCACGCCTGCGCGCCGCGGGCGTGGCGACGCTGGCCGACCTGGGCTGCGGCCTCGGTGCGGACGCGCTCGCCGCGGCCCGCGCCGGCATCCGGGTGTACGGCGTCGAGGCCGACCCGGTGACCGCCGCGATGGCCGCCGCGAACGCCGAGGCGAACGGGCTGGCCCACCTGTTCACCGTGGAGTGTGGGGACGCCACGGCGTTCGACGTGAGCCGGGTCGACGGGGTCTTCTGCGACCCGGCCCGCCGGAAGGCCGGCACCGGCCGGCGGATCTTCGACCCGAACGCCTACTCGCCGCCCTGGGACTTCGTCACCGGGCTGGCCGAGCGCGTGCCGCGCACGGTCGTGAAGGTGGCGCCGGGGCTGGACCACGCGCTGATCCCGGCGGGTGCCGAGGCGGAGTGGGTGAGCGTCGACGGCGACCTGGTCGAGGCGGCGCTCTGGTGCGGCGCGCTGGCCGAGGTGCCCCGTCGCGCCACCGTGCTCCGCGAGAAGGAAGGGCCCCTTTCTAACGCCTCCGGTAGAGCAGGGGTCCCCTCCTATCAGCTCACCGGCAGCGGCGACGCCGAGGCGCCGGTGGGCCGGCCCCGCCGATTCCTCTACGACCCGGACCCGGCGGTGGTGCGCGCGCACCTGGTCGCCGAGCTGGCCGGCGACCTCGACGCGACGCTGGCTGACCCGACCATCGCCTACCTGTACGGCGACGAGGCGCGGCCGACGCCGTTCGCCCGCTGCCTGGAGGTCACCGACGTCCTGCCGTTCTCGCTGAAGCGGCTGCGCGCCCTGCTGCGGGAGCGCCGGGTCGGCCGGGTGGAGATCCTCAAGCGGGGCTCGGCGCTGGAGCCGGAGAAGCTGCGCCGGGATTTGAAGCTGGCCGGCGATGGGGCGGCCAGCCTGGTGCTGACCCGGGTGGCCGGCGCGCCGACCGTGCTGATCTGCCACCCGGCGCCGGGCTGAGTCAGGAGGCCTCGCGGACGCGCAGGTCGGCCAGCCACACCTCGGCCAGGTCGCTGAGCGCGACGCCGAGGACCTCGCTGAGGCAGACCACGGTGCCGAACGCGGGTGCCGGGAGCCGGCCCACCTCGATCTTGCGCAGCGTCTCCGGCGAGATGCCGGCCGCCACGGCCACCTCGACGAGGCTGCGGCCACCTCGCGCGACCCGGAGCGCCGCCCCGAGACGTTGCCCCGCTGCGATCTGTTCCGGTGTGAGCGGTGGGCGAACCATGTCAGCAGAATAGACCCCCGACCGTCGTGGTATAAAAATACCGCAAGAGAAGGGGAGGGTTGATCGTGATCGAACTGAAGTCCGCCGAGGAGATCGACCGGATGGCCGTGACCGGCCGGTTCGTCGGCGAGCTGCTGGCGGAGCTGCGTGAGGTCGCCGACGTCGGGGTCGACCTGATGGACCTCGAGCACCACGCCCGCCGCCGGATCAAGGAGCGTGGCGCCGCGTCCTGCTACTGGGACTACGCGCCGTCGTTCGGCCGCGGCCCGTTCCGCAACGTCCTGTGCCTCTCGGTCAACGACGCCGTGCTGCACGGCCTGCCGCACCCCTACGCCCTGCGCGACGGTGACCTGCTGAGCATCGACATGGCGGTCGGGGTCGACGGCTGGGTCGCTGACTCCGCGCTGTCCGTCATCGTCGGCACCGCCGCCCCGGACGACCTGAAGCTGATCGAGGCCACCGAGGTCGCGCTGGAGGCCGGGATCGACGCCGCGCGGCCGGGCAGTCAGATCGGCGACATCTCCGCCGCGATCGGCGAGGTCGGGCGCCGCTACGGCTACCAGGTCAACAACGAGTTCGGCGGGCACGGCATCGGCCGCACCATGCACGAGGCCCCCCACGTGCCCAACGACGGCCGCGCCGGCCGGGGCATGCGGCTCCGGCCCGGCCTGACGATCGCGATCGAGCCGTGGTTCTGCCGCGGCACCGACAAGATCAGATTCGACCGGGACGGGTGGACGATCCGTTCCGCCGACGGCTCCCGCACGGCCCACTCCGAGCACACCGTCGCGATCACCGAGGCCGGCCCCCGCGTGCTGACCCGCCGCCCCGGGCACGGAGCGAGGCCGGGCAACCGCAGCGGGCAGGCGGCCGCGGGTTAGTTTGTCGCTCATGGCAGGACAGGGCACTCCGGCGACGGCACTGCTGACCAAGCGGAAGATCACGCACAGCACCCACCCGTACGACGTCTCGCCGGACGCGCCGAACTACGGCGCGCTGGTCGCGGCGGCCCTCGGGGTGCCCCCGGCCCGGGTGTTCAAGTCGCTGGTCACCGAGGTCGACGGCGGGCTGACGGTGGCGGTCGTGCCGGTCACCGGCGAGCTGGATCTCAAGGCCCTCGCCGCCGCGGCCGGGGGCAAGCGCGCGGCCATGGCGGACCGGACGGTGGCCGAGCGGGCCACCGGGTACGTCCGCGGCGGGATCAGCCCGCTCGGCCAGCGCAGGCGGCTGCCCACGGTCGTCGACGCCTCGGCGCTGGAGCATCCGACGGTCTACGTCTCGGCGGGGCGCCGCGGTCTGCAACTCCAGCTCGCCCCCGCCGATCTGGTCGCGCTGACCGGGGCCGTGACCGCGCCGATCGCCACCCGCTGAGGGGTCCGCGGGCGCGCGACCTGGGAGCGCTTCCGCACCGTGCCCGAGGGAGCGCTCTCCGCGGGTGACGGCAGGGTGCCACTGGCGTTGCTGAATTGTTACGGCGGCCAACAAACTTCTGACCTCGGCTCTCTTGCGCGCCTCGGGACGGGAGGAATACGTTGCCGGGCACAACAAACCACCGACAACTCCCCCAACCCCCGAAAGGACCCATGCATATGCGCAAGGGCTTCCTCACCTTCGCGGCCGTCGGTCTTCTGGCAACCGGCAGCATGGCCGCCTGCGGTGACAACGGCGGTTCTTCGGACCAGGCCGGCGGCTCGTCCGACAAGAAGCCGAAGATCGGCGTCATCCTCCCGGACAGCAAGTCCTCCGCCCGGTGGGAGGGCGCGGACCGCAAGTACCTCAAGGAGGCGTTCGACGCGGCCGGCGTCGAGTCGGACATCCAGAACGCCCAGAACGACAAGACCGCCTTCCAGACCATCGCCGACCAGATGATCACCAACGGCGTCAACGTGCTGATGATCGTCAACCTGGACTCCGGCACCGGCAAGGCCGTCCTCGACAAGGCCAAGTCGCAGGGCGTCGCCACCATCGACTACGACCGGCTGACCCTGGGCGGCTCCGCCCAGTACTACGTCAGCTTCGACAACGAGGCGGTCGGCAAGCTCCAGGGCGAGGGCCTGAGCAAGTGCCTGACCGACAAGGGCGCCAAGAACCCGTCGATCGCCTACCTCAACGGCTCGCCGACCGACAACAACGCGACCCTGTTCAAGAACGGGTACGACTCGGTGCTCAAGCCGAAGTTCGACTCGAAGGAGTACACCAAGGTCGCCGAGGACTCCGTGCCGGCCTGGGACAACGCACAGGCCGCCACGATCTTCGAGCAGCAGCTCACCAAGGCCCGCGGCAAGATCGACGGCGTGCTGGCCGCCAACGACGGCTTGGGCAACGCGGCCATCTCGGTGCTGAAGAAGAACAAGCTCAACGGCAAGGTCCCGGTGACCGGTCAGGACGCCACCAAGGAGGGCCTGCAGAACATCCTCCTGGGCGACCAGTGCATGACGGTCTACAAGGCGGTCAAGAAGGAGGCGGACGCCGCCGCCGAGCTGGCCATCGGGCTGGCCAAGGGCCAGAAGAAGGACACCGGCCAGACGGTCAAGGACCCGGAGGGCGGGCGGGACGTCCCGTCCGTGCTGCTGGAGCCGAAGGCGATCTACAAGGACAACGTGAAGGACGTCGTGGCCGACGGCTACATCACCAAGGACGAGCTCTGCACCGGCAACTTCGCGAAGCTCTGCGCGGACGCCGGCATCAGCTGACCCATCCCCCGCTCCAGGCGGCGCCGCCCGGCACGGACACCCGTGCCGGGCGGCGCCCACGCCGGACGGGATCCGAGACCTCCCCTCCGTTCCCAAGGAGAACCCCGTGTCCGCAACCCCCCTGCTGGAGCTACGCGGGATCGACAAGAGCTTCGGTCCCGTCCAGGTGCTGCGCGACGTGGCCTTCGCCGCCTACCCCGGCGAGGTGACCGCGCTGGTCGGCGACAACGGTGCCGGCAAGTCGACCCTGGTCAAGTGCATCAGCGGCATCCATCCGACCGACGCCGGCGAGTTCCACTACGACGGCCGGCCGGTGAGCATCAACAGCCCCCGGGACGCCGCCGCGCTGGGCATCGAGGTCGTCTACCAGGACCTCGCGCTCTGCGACAACCTCGACATCGTGCAGAACATGTTCCTCGGCCGGGAGAAGCGCAGCGGCATCGTGCTCGACGAGCCGACCATGGAGCAGATGGCCGCCGAGACCCTGGCCGGGCTGAGCGTGCGCACCGTCAAGTCGCTGCGCCAGCACGTGTCCAGCCTCTCCGGGGGGCAGCGGCAGACCGTGGCCATCGCCAAGGCGGTGCTGTGGAACAGCCGGCTGGTCATCCTCGACGAGCCCACCGCCGCCCTCGGCGTCGCGCAGACCGCGCAGGTGCTGGAGCTGGTCCGCCGGCTCGCCGACAACGGCCTGGCCGTGGTGCTCATCTCGCACAACATGAACGACGTCTTCGCGGTCTCCGACCGCATCGCCGCCCTCTACCTCGGCCAGATGGTCGCCCAGGTGAAGACCAGCGACATCACGCACTCGCAGGTGGTCGAGCTGATCACCGCCGGTCGCTCCGGCAACCTCGGCCTCGCCGACACGGGCACCAACGGCACCGGCGCCGCGCCCGCCGACACGACACCAGGAGCCGTCCGATGACCACCACCGCCGTCAAGAAGGATGGCCCCGCCGCGGTCGCGCCGGCGCCCACCGTCGGCACCCATCTCAGCAACTACCTGCGCCGGGTACGCGGCGGCGACATCGGCGCGCTGCCCGCCGTGATCATGCTCCTCGCGCTCGCCGCCGGCTTCTCGATCGCCCGCCCCACGTTCTTCACGGCCGGCAACTTCGCCAACCTGTTCACCCAGGGCGCCGCGGTCACCCTGATCGCCATGGGCCTGGTGTTCGTCCTGCTGCTCGGCGAGATCGACCTCTCCGCCGGCTTCGCCAGCGGCGTCTGCGCCGCCATCCTGGCCAACGTCGTCACCGAGCTGGGCTACCCGTGGTACGTCGCGGTCCTCGCCGCCGTCGCCACCGGCCTGGCGATCGGCACCGGGCTCGGCCTGCTGGTCGCGAAGGTCGGCATCCCCTCCTTCGTGGTCACCCTGGCCGGCTTCCTCGCCTTCCAGGGCATCGTGCTGATGCTCATGAAGGAGGGCTCCAACATCTCGGTGCGGGACGACGTCCTCCTCGCCATCGCCAACCGCAACCTCTCCCCCGCGCTCGGCTGGGCGCTGGCCGCGGTGGCCGTCGCCGGGTACGGGGCCGCGCAACTCCTGCGTCACCGCAACCGGGTCGCGCGCGGCCTGCTCACCGACCCGATCGCGGTGGTGCTCGCCCGGATCGCCGGCCTCGCGGTCATCCTCGGCGCCGCGGTCTACGTGCTCAACCTGGAGCGCAGCCGCAACGTGCTGGTCGTCTCGCTCAAGGGCGTGCCGATCGTGGTGCCGATCATCGCGCTGCTGCTGGTCGTCTGGACCTTCGTCCTTCAGCGCACCAGCTACGGCCGGCACGTCTACGCGGTCGGCGGCAACGCCGAGGCGGCCCGCCGGGCCGGCATCAACGTCGACCGGATCCGCATCTCCGTCTTCGTCATCTGCTCCACCATGGCGGCGATCGGTGGCATCGTGGCGGCCAGCCGGGCCAACTCGGTGGACCCCAACACCGGTGGCAGTAACGTACTGCTCTACGCCGTCGGCGCGGCGGTGATCGGCGGCACCAGTCTCTTCGGCGGCAAGGGCCGGGTCCTCGACGCCGTGCTCGGCGGCGCGGTGGTCGCGGTCATCGACAACGGTATGGGACTGATGGGTTACAGCTCGGGCGTGAAGTACGTGGTCACCGGCGTGGTGCTGCTCGCCGCCGCCACCATCGACGCGCTGTCCCGCCGGCGGGCCGCCGCGACCGGCACCCGCTGAACCCGGCACGGAACATGACGGTGGCGATGCGCGCGGGACCGAGCCAGGACGAGATCCGTCGGCAGAACCTGGGCGCACTGCTCCGGTACGTCCACGTCCGGGGCGCCACCAGCCGCGCCGAGCTGACCACCGCGCTCGGCCTCAACCGCAGCACCATCGGCGCGCTGACCGCCGACCTGGCCGGCGCCGGTCTGGTCAGCGAGGGGACACCGAAGGAGACCGGCCGGGCCGGACGACCCTCGCTGGTCGTCCGGCCCGAGTCGGCCCGGGTCTACGCGTACGCCTACAGCGTCGAGGTGGACCGGCTGCGGGCCGCGCGGGTCGGGCTCGGCGGCGAGGTGCTCGACCGCCGGGAGCTGGAACGGCCGCGGAACCTCATCGCCGAGGAGGCCGCGCCGCTGCTGGCCGACGCGGTCCGGGAGATGCACCGGGCGGTGCCGCCCGACTCGATCTGCGTCGGCGCCGGCCTGGCGGTCTGCGGCATGGTCCGCCGCGAGGACGGGCTGGTCCGGCTCAGCCCGACCACCGGCTGGGTGGACGAGCCGATCGGCGCGGCGCTCGCCGCCGAGCTGGGCGTCGACGTGCCCATCACCGTCGGCAACGTGGCCGACGTGGCCGCCTTCGCCGAGCACGCCCGGGGCGTCGCCGCCGGCTGCGACAACGTCATCTACCTCTACGGGGACGTCGGCGTCGGGGCCGGCATCATCGCCGGCGGGCGGCGGCTCACCGGGCACGGCGGCTACAGCGGCGAGGTCGGCCACATGGTGGTGGTCCGCGACGGGATGCGCTGCGACTGCGGGCGGCGCGGCTGCTGGGAGACCGAGATCGGCGAGCACGGGCTGCTCCGCGCCGCCGGCCGCTCCGACGCCCGGGGCCGGGAGGCGCTGCTGGCCGTCTTCGACGCCGCCGACCGGGGCGACGCGCGGGCCCAGACCGCCGTACGGCAGGCCGGCGACTGGCTCGGCTTCGGCGTGGCCAACCTGGTCAACATCTTCAACCCGGAGATGGTCATCTTCGGCGGCACCATGCGCGACCTCTACCTGGCCGCCGCCGCCCAGGTGCGGAGCCGGCTCAACTCCAACGGGCTGCCCGCCTGCCTGGAGCACGTGCGGCTGCGTACCCCGAAGCTCGGTGACGACGCGGCGCTCATCGGCGCCGCCGAACTGGCCTTCGAACGCCTCCTCGCCGACCCCCTCGACGTCGGCTGACCGGCTGCCGGTTTCCGGTGAACTGAAACGGCTCGTGATCCGTACCAGTGGGCGGACGGACGGCCGCGGGGGCGGCCGTGCGCGCCATCCCGCGTACCGGTCCGGACCGAGGAGGCACCGCAACCATGGCACCGCTGGAATCCGCACGCCGCCGGCTGGCGCACCGGGTGACCCTGCTGCTCGTCGCGCTCGCCGCGGGGATCGGCATTCTTCCCGGCGCCGCACACGCCGCGCCCAACCCCGGTGTGCAGCTCAACGCCGCCGACATGACGCTGCTCAACGGGGTACGACTGGCCGGGCTCTGGGAGATGCCGGCCGGGCAGATGGCCGCCGAGAAGGGCCAGTCGAAGCGGGTACGGGAGATCGGCGCGGAGATCGCGCGTCAGCACGGCGTCCTGGACCAGCTCGTGGTTGAGGCCGCGAACAAGTTGGGCGCCACCCTGCCGACCACACCGACCACCCAGCAGCAGGGCTGGCTGACCGAGATGCAGAACGCCACCGGCGCCCAGTTCGACCAGATCTTCGTGACCCGGCTGCGGGTCGCGCACGGCAACATCTTCCCGGTGATCGGCGCGGTCCGGGCCAGCACCCGGGACCCGATCGTGCGCAAGCTCGCCGACCAGACGAACACCTTCGTCACCAACCACATGCTGATGCTGGAGAGCACCGGGCTGGTCCGCTGGCAGCAGCTCCCGCCGCCCGCGATGCCCCCGGCGCAGAGCGATTCGCTGATCGCCGCGGCCGGTGCGAACGTCGGAAACAACGGCGGGATCCAGGTCAGCACCACCGTCGTGTGGGCCGTCTTCCTGCTCGCCCTGGCCACCGGCGGGTACGCGACCTGGCGGCTGATGCGCCGCTCCTGAGGTGAGCGTTAGGAGGGGCCCCCTGTGCAACGGAATGCGTTAACAGGGGGCCCCTCCTTGCACCTCACCCGTGCCAGGAGCGCCACAGGGCGGCGTAGGAGCCGCCGGCGGCGACCAGTGCGTCGTGCGAGCCCAGCTCGGTGATCCGGCCGTCCTCGACCACCGCCACCCGGTCCGCGTCGTGGGCGGAAAAGAGCCGGTGCGCGATGGCGATGACGGTCCGGCCCTGGAGCACCGCGGCCAGCGAGCGTTCCAGTGCCCGGGCCGCCCGCGGGTCGATCAGCGAGGTGGCCTCGTCCAGCACCAGCGTGTGCGGGTCGGCGAGCACCAGCCGGGCCAGCGCGACCTGCTGCGCCTGGGCGGGCGAGAGCGGGTGCCCGCCCGCACCGACCCGGGTGTCCAGCCCGTCCGGCAGCGCCTCCGCCCAGTCCCGCGCGTCGACCGCGGCCAGCGCCGCGCGCACCTCGTCGGGGCCGGCGTCCGGGCGGACCATCGCCACGTTGTCGGCGAGGGTGCCGATGAAGACGTGGTGCTCCTGGCTGACCAGCGCGACGTGGGTGCGCAGCTCCGCCAGGGGCAGCCCGGACAGCGGCCGGCCGTCCACGGTCACCGTGCCGGCGCGCGGCTCGTGCACCCCGGCCAGCAGCCGGCCCAGCGTGGACTTGCCCGCGCCGGACGGACCGACCATGGCCAGCTTCTCCCCCGGCCGCGGCACCAGGGTCACCCCGTGCAGCACGTCGTGGCCGGCGCGGTACGCGTACCGGACGTCGTGGGCAGCGAGCCGCCCGTCGTCGGTGACCGGCCGCCGGTCGGGCGCCGGGGCGGGGGCCTCCGCCGGCTCGCCGGCCACGCCGAGCAGCCGGGCGAGCGAGGCGCCGCCGACCTGGAACTCGTCCAGCCAGGAGAGCAGCCGGTCGACCGGGTCCACCAGCTGCTGGGCGTAGAGGGTGGCCGCGGTGACCTGACCGAGGCTGGCCCAGCCCTCCAGGTAGAACCAGCCGCCGAGCAGCAGGGTGCTGGCCACCGGCAGCAGGTAGCCGATCTCGGCGATCGGGAAGAAGACCGTCCGCAGGTTCAGCGTGTAGTACTCGGCCGCGTACGACCGGCGGATGTCGCCGTCGGTGCGGGCCCGGCGGCGGGCCTGCTGGCGCAGCGCCTCGGTGGTCCGCGCGCCCTCGACCGTCTCGCTGATCCCGTCGGTGATGTCGGAGTAGGCCGCGTTCTCCCTCAGGTAGCCGGCCGGCGCCCGGCGCAGGTACCAGCGGGTGCCGGCCACCAGCAGCGGCACCGCGAGCACGCAGGGCAGCACGAGCAGCGGGCCGGTCAGCACCAGCGCGCCGAGGATCAGCAGCACGGTGACCGCCGAGATCAGCGTCTCCGGCGCGGCGAACCGGACCGTCCGGGACAGCGCGGCGACGTCCCGCGAGGTGCGGGTGAGCAGGTCGCCGGTGCCGGCCCGCTCCACCGTGGACAGCGGCAGGGCCAGCAGCCGGTCGACGAACTCCTCCCGCAGCTCGGCGAGGACCCGCTCACCGAGCCGGGCCGAGGCCAGGTGGGCGAAGCGGACCAGCACCGACTGGGCGACCACGAATCCGGCGATGGCCAGGGCGATCCGGTCGACGGTCACCGCGCTCACCCCGCGCGAGATCCCCTCGACCAGGTCGCCGAGGAGCCGGGGCGCGACCAGGCCGGCGGCCGCGGCGAGCGCGTGCAGGCCGAGCGCGGCGGCCAGGCCGCGTGGATGCCGCCGGAACAGCTCCCGCGCGTACCGGCGGACCTGCTGCGCGTTCGCGACGGGCAGGGCGTTGCTCACCGGTCCTCCTCCCGGCTCACCGTGGCCCGGTACCGGGGCTCGGCGGCCAGCAGCTCGTCGTGGCGGCCCTCGGCGACCACCTTGCCGTCCTCCACGAAGACCACGTGCTCGGCGCGGCCGAGCACCAGCGGGCTGGTCGTGCAGACCAGCGTCGTCCGCCCGCGCCGGGCGGCGGCCAGCCGGTCGGCGATCCGCGCCTCGGTGTGCGCGTCCACCGCGCTGGTCGGCTCGACGAGGATCAGCGTCTCCGGGTCCGCGACCAGCGCACGGGCCAGCCGCAGCCGCTGCCGCTGGCCGCCGGAGAACTCCCGGCCGCGCTCGGCGACCGGGCTGTCCAGGCCGCCGGGCAGCGCCTCGACGATGTCCGTGGCGCTGGCCGCCACCAGCGCCGCCTCGACCGCGTGGCGATCCGCCCGGTCGTGCGGGTCCAGCTCCGTGCGGAGGGCGCCGCTGAACAGCTGCGCGTCGTTGTCGGCCACCAGGATCCGCTCGCGCACCGCCGCCAGCGCCACGTCCCGCAGCGGTACGCCGTGCAGCGTCACGTCCCCGTCGGCGTACCGGCCCAGCCGGTCGGCGATCTCGGCGGCGTCCTCGGGCGCGGTGGCGGCCAGCGCGGTGAGCCGGCCCGGCCGCAGCACCAGCCCGGAACGCACGTCGACCAGCTCGCCCGGCCCCTCGGGCACCGGCACCGGGCGGGCCGGCTCGGTGAACTCCGGGGCGAGGCGGAGCAGCCGCACCACCCGGCGGGCCGCCACGTGCCCCCGGGTCACCTTGTCGGCCGCCTCGGTGAGGTTGCGCAGCGGGCTGACCAGGAACGCCGTGTAGCCGTAGAACGACACCAACTGGCCGGCGCTGATCTCGCCGCGCAGCGCGAACCGGGCCCCGAGCCAGGTCACCAGCACCACGAAGACGCCGGGCAGCAGGATCTGCGCGGCCTGGATGAGCGACTCCACCCGGGCCACCCGCAGGCCGTCCGCCCGCAGCGCCTGGGACTGCTCCCGGTAACGGGCGCCCAGCACCGGCTCACCGCCCACCCCGCGCAGCACCCGCAGCCCCGAGACGATGTCCCCGGCCCGGGCGGTCAGCTCACCGGTCGACTCCCGGTACGCCGCCTGCTGCCGGTGCAGCGGCCGGATGAGCAGCGCCACCAGCGCCATGAGCAGCGGCACCCCGAGCACCACCACGAGGCCGAGCGGCACGGAGGCGGTGAGCAGGATCACCGACACGGTCGCGATGGCGACCACCGCGCCGGTGCCCCGGGCGGTGATGTCGACCGCGCTGCCGATGTGCTCGATGTCGGCCGTACCGATGCTCACCACCTCGCCCGCGGCCACCCGGCGGGGCAGTGCCGCGCCGAGCCGGTTGGTGGCGTCCACGGTGACCTGCACGGTCCGGTAGGCGGCGCCGAGCCAGTTGTGCACGGCGCAGCGGTGCCGCAGGATGCCGGCCGTCGCCTGGACGACGCCCAGCCCCAGCAGGACGAGACCCCAGCGGAGCAGGGCGTCCGGGTCGCGGTGGGTGAGGCCCGCGTCGATGGCCCGGCCGACGGCGGCCGGCATCAGCGCCTGGGCCAGCATCCAGGTGACACCGAGGGCGATGCCGGAACCGAAGAGCAGGGGATGCCGACCGGCGAGCCAGACCAGGTAACGGGTGGCGGACCGGGCGTCGGGGGTGCCGGGATCGCCGGCCGGTGAGAAACGCATGACCACCCGACGCTAGGTGCCGGGCCGGGGTGGACGCCAACCAGTTTCCCGCCGGTCAGGCGGCCCGCCGGGTCAGCGATCGACCTGCGTGAAGTCCCAGCTGTGCGGCGGCCGGGCGACCAGCCGCATCGGTGGCTCGGGCAGCTCCCGCGGGTTGCTCCGCCACTTCGAGATGACCACCACGCGGTGGTCGGTGGAGGAGAACACCTCGCTCGACAGGTGCAGCGGTTCGTGCTCGAACTCGGGCAGCGCGGTCTCGCACACCCAGGTGATCAGGTCGGCGAACCCGTACGGCTCGGCCTTCGCCTCCCACATCCGGACGATCACGTCGGTCCCCTCCCCCGCCTCAGACACTGACCACGGTCAGCGGCATGGCGGAGTCGGCGGGCAGGTCCAGCCGGCTCGGGGCGACGCCCGCGGCCACCAGGTGCGAGCCGAGCGCGGCCACCATGGCGCCGTTGTCGGTGCAGAGCTTCGGCCGGGGCGTACGCACCCGGACGCCGTGCTTCGCCGCCCGCTGCTCGGCCATCGCCCGCAGCCGTGAGTTGGCGGCCACCCCGCCGCCGATCACCAGCGTGTCGATGCCGCTGCTGCGGCAGGCGTCCAGCGCCTTGCCGACCAGCACGTCACAGACCGCCTCCTGGAAGGACGCGGCCACGTCGGCCACCGGCACCGGCTCGCCGGCCCGCTGCCGCGCCTCCACCCAGCGGGCCACCGCCGTCTTCAGCCCGGAGAAGGAGAAGTCGAAGCGGTGCCCGGCCAGGTCCTTCGGCGCGGTCAGCCCGCGCGGGAAGGCGATCGCCGCCGGGTCACCGGCCCGCGCCTCCCGGTCGATGAACGGTCCGCCCGGGAAGGGCAGCCCGAGCAGCCGGGCCACCTTGTCGAACGCCTCACCGGCCGCGTCGTCGATCGTCGCGCCCAGCGGGGTGACCTCCCGGGCCAGGTCGTCGACGCGCAGCAGCGAGGAGTGCCCGCCGGAGACCAGCAGGGCGATCGCCGGCTCGGGCAGCGGGCCGTGCTCCAGGGTGTCCACGGCCACGTGCGCGGCGAGGTGGTTCACCCCGTACACCGGCTTCTCGGCGGCCACCGCGTACCCCTTGGCGGCGGCGACCCCGACGAGCAGCGCGCCGGCCAGGCCCGGCCCGGAGGTGACGGCGATCGCGTCGATGTCGGCGATCGTCACCCCGGCCTCGCGCAGCGCCCGGTCCATGGTCGGCACGATGGCCTCCAGGTGGGCGCGGCTGGCCACCTCGGGCACCACCCCGCCGAACCGGGCGTGCTCCTCGACGCTGGAGGCGAGCGCGTCCGCGAGCAGGGTGTGCCCGCGCACGATGCCCACCCCGGTCTCGTCACACGAGGTCTCGATGCCGAGGATCAGTGGTTCGTCAGCCATGCGTTTCAGTCCTCGTTGCGCTGCATGACCAGCGCGTCGGTGTTGCTCAGTTGGTAGTAGCCGCGGCGCACGCCGATCGGCTCGAAGCCGTACATCGCGTAGAGCCGCTGGGCGGGGCCGTTGTCGGCGGCGACCTCCAGCAGCGTGCTGCGCACCCCGCGCCGGGCCGCCTCGGCGAGCAGCGCCTCCAGCAGCAGCCGGCCGATCCCGCGGCGCTGCGCGTCCCGGCGGACCGCGACGTTCTGCACCCACGCCTCGTCGGGCGGCGCCACCATGAGCCCGGCGTAGCCGAGCACCGTGCCGTCGTCGTCGGTGGCGACCAGGTAGTGGTGGCCGTTGGCCAGCTCGTTCCAGAACATCGCCGGGGACCACTGCTCCGCGCCGAACAGGTCCGCCTCCAGGGGCAGCACCTGGTCGATGTGCCACCAGCGGAACCGGCCCAGTCGCACCTGGCTCATTGAAGGACCGGCTTGTGGCCGGTGGCCGCGACCGCGTCCGGGCGGCGCAGGTAGAGCGGCGTGAGCGGCTCGCCGGGGGCACCCGCGCGGATCCGCTCGGCGGCAAGGCCGGCCAGCGCCAGGGCGTCCGGGTAGCGCGGCTCCTCCCGCACCGGCAGGCCGAGGACGTCCGCGTACCGGTGCGCGCCGTCACCGACCGCCACCGTGACGGCCAGGCCCCGGGCCCGCTCGGCGGCGACCACGGGCAGGTCCACGTTCGGCCCGGCGATGCGCTGGCCGGCGCCGTCGTAGACCGCCCAGTAGACCTCCCGGCGGCGGGCGTCGCTGGCCGCCAGCACCGGCTCTCCGGCGGCCGCCGGGTGGCCGATCCCGTCCAGCGAGCAGACCCCGTACGTGGGGATGCCGAGCACCTGGCCCATCGTGGCCGCCGTGACCAGGCCGACCCGCAGCCCGGTGAACGGCCCGGGACCGAGCCCGGCGACGATCGCGGCGAGGTCGGCGGGGCGCGCGTCGACGTCGGCCAGCACCGCGTCGACCTGCGGGGCGAGCAGCTCGCCGTGCGCCCGGGCGTCGACCGTGCACCGCTGCGCGCGGGCCGCGACGCCGTCCGCCGAGACCTCGACCAGCGCCGCGGTCACCGCGGGCGTCGACGAGTCCACCACGAGTACGAGCACGGTATGCCAGCCTAGTCGCCGCCCCGGTTACCGGCGGTGACGCCCCTCCCGCCGCCGCTCGCCGCCGGACAGACCGGTGAGGGTTGACCGAGGGTGAGGTGTCGCGGCTCAGCCCGGAACGCGATGCGGCGTCGGCCGGTGGGCACGGCGTCAAGGGTCAGCCGGCGGTGCGTTCCCAGTCGACGGTGGGCAGGCCGGCGTCGGCGAGCGCCTTGTTGGCCGCGCTGAACGGGCGGCTCCCCAGGAAGCCGCGCGGGTTCATCGGGCTCGGGTGGCCGGCCTCCAGCACCACGTGGTGCGGGTTGGTGACCAGGGCGGCCTTCTTGCGCGCGTAGCTGCCCCAGAGCAGGAAGACCACCCGCTGGTCGAGCGCGTCGAGGGCCCGGATGGTGGCGTCGGTGAACTCCTCCCAGCCCTTGTTGGCGTGCGAGCCCGGGGTGGCCTGCCGGACGGTGAGCACCGCGTTGAGCAGCAGCACCCCCTGCGCCGCCCAGCCGCTCAGGTTGCCGCCGGCCGGCTTCGGCACGCCCAGGTCCTCGCCCAGCTCCTTGAAGACGTTGCGCAGCGACGGCGGCACCGCCACCCCCTCGCGCACGCTGAAGCTCAGCCCGTGCGCCTGCCCCGCCTTGTGGTAGGGGTCCTGCCCGAGGATCAGCACCCGGGTCTCCGCCGGCCCGCACAGCCGGTAGGCGGAGAACAGGTCCTCGACCGGCGGGAAGACGGTGCCCGTCGCGTATTCACCGGCCACGAACTCGGTCAGCGCCGCGGTGCGCGCCGGATCGAGGTGCGGGGCGAGCGCCGCCCGCCAGGCGTCCGGAAGGAGCGCCAGCAGGTCGAGGGTGGGAGCGTCGTCGGGCATCGGCAACCTTTCACCGCATCGGATCGGTCCACGGCACTGTAGGCAGCGGGTACGACAAGGGGTCAGTCGAGGGCGGCCAGGCGCCCCGCCCAGTCGCCGCCGACCGGCTCCAGGCTGACCACCCGGGTGTCGTCGTCCCGCCGGTCGATGCGCACCCGCAGGTGGGCGTCGACCAGCTGCTCGACCATCCCCTCGCCCCACTCGACCACGGTGACCGCCTCGTCCACCGACGCGTCCAGGTCCAGGTCGTCGATCTCGGCGCGCGGGTCGGCCGACTCCCCCAGCCGGTACGCGTCGGCGTGCACCAGACTCACCCGGCCGCCCCGGGCCGGATCCGGGCGGTGCACCCGGGCGATCACGAAGGTCGGCGAGGTGATGTCGCCGCGCACCCCGAGACCGGCGCCGATGCCCTGGGCCAGCGCCGTCTTGCCGGCGCCCAGCGGGCCACTGAGCAGCAGCAGGTCACCGGCGCGCAACACCCCGGCCAGCCGGCGGCCGAACTCGTGGGTGTCGTCGACCGTCTTCAGCTCCAGCACCAGACTCACCGCGCCACCTCGGCTCGCGACTGCGGGGCTCGCAGGACCGGCTCACTCCTCGCGCTCACAGCGCCACCTTCGTTCGCGACTGCGGGGCTCGCAGGACCGGCTCACTCCTCGCGCTCACAGTGACTCCAGGAACCTCTCCAGCGCCGCGTTGACCTCGTCGGCGTGCTCCAGCATCACCACGTGCCCGCTGTCGTGGATCTTCACGAACTCGGCGTGCGGCAGCCGCCGCACGATCTCCTCGGAGTGGGTCACCGGCGTGATCATGTCCTTGTCCCCCACGATCACCAGCACGGGTGTGCCGGCCAGCGCGGCCAGCGCCGGGAACCGGGAGTGGGTGGCCAGGGTGCGCAGGTAACGGGTGACCGTGTCGGCCGAGGTGCGGGAGTTCATCGTCTCGACGTAGGACACCAGGGCCGGGCTGGGCTTCGGGGTGCCGAAGCCGTACCTGCGGGTGAGCAGCCAGGCCACGTTGGAGGTCGACTTGCGGGCCTTGTCGATGACCGTGCCGCCGTACCGGGTGGCGTTGCTCATCATGTAGATCACCGGCGCCCCGACCCGGCCGAGCAGCGCGGGCGCCACCAGCTTGGTCTCCGCGAGCAGCCCACCCGAGGTGGCCATCAGGACCGTGCCGACCACCCGGTCGCCGAACAGCTCCGGGTGCAGCTCGGCCAAGGCCATGATCGTCATGCCGCCCATCGAGTGGCCGACCAGCACCAGCGGCCCCTCGGGGGCCACCTCGTCGATCACCCGGCGCAGGGTGTGGCCCAGCGCGGCCAGGTCGTAGTCGCCGCCCTCCAGCTTCCCGGAGTGGCCGTGCCCGGGCTGGTCGTAGGCGACGATCCGGTAGTCGCCGCGCGCGGCGAGCAGCTTGCGCTGGAAGTGGAACGTGCCCATGTCCAGGCAGAAGCCGTGCACCAGCACCACGGTCGGATGCCCGGCGACCGGGCGGGTCGGCTCGACCACCTCCACGTGGATGTCGGTGCCGTCCGGCATCTCCAGCGTGTACGCCGCGTCGTGGCGCTGGTCGCCGAAGACCTCGTCGGCGTAGGGATCCCTGGGGTCGGACTTGAGGCGGCGGATTAGAACCCGCTCGCTCACCACCCCGGCGGCCAGCCCGGCGGCGGCCACACCGAGCGCCGCGCCGACCACTCCGGCCACCCGGCCGGCAGCGGTCCGCGGCCGGGGAACCCGGAACCGCTGACTCACTGTGCAACCTCAGTTCGCGACTGCGGGGCTCGCAACCCCGGCTCACTCCTCGCGCTCACGGGCGCTCGCCGTCGTAGACGCGCGGCACCCGGACACCGCCGAACCGGGTCACGATCTCGTAGTTGATGGTGCCGACCGCCTCGGCCCAGTCGTCGGCGGTGGGCTCGCCGTCCGCGCCGCTGCCGAAGAGGGTGGCCACGTCCCCGGCGGCCACCTCGTCCTCGCCGCAGTCGACAACGAACTGGTCCATGCAGACCCGCCCCGAGATGGTCCGCCGCTTGCCGCCGAGCTGCACCGGGCCGGTGTTGGAGGCGTGCCGGGGCACCCCGTCGGCGTAGCCGAGCGGGACGACGGCCAGGTTCGCCTCCTGCTCGGTCCGGTAGGTGTGGCCGTACGAGACGCCGGTGCCGGCCGGGACCCGCTTGGTCAACATCACCCGGGCCCGGGCGGTCATCGCGGGGCGCAGGCCGAACTGCTCGCCCTCGATCGGGGAGAGGCCGTAGACGGCCAGGCCGGGGCGGACCAGGTCGAAATGGGTGTCCGGGCGGGTCAGCGTGGCCGCCGAGTTGGCCAGGTGCCGGTAGCGGGGACGCAGGCCGGCCCGCTCCACCATCTCCAGCCCCTCGTGGAACACCGCCAACTGCCGGTCCGTGGTGGGGTGGCCGGGCGAGTCCGCGTAGACGAAGTGGCTCCACACGCCGACCACCTCGACCAGGCCGTCGGCCTGGGCCTTCGCGGCGGCCTCCAGCAGCGCCGGCCAGTCGGCGACGGTGGCCCCGCCGCGGGACAGCCCGGTGTCGATCTTGAGGTGCAGCCGGGCCGTGCGGTCCGCCCGCCGGCCCGCCTCGATCATCTCGTCGAGCTGGGTGAGGCTGGCACAGCCCAGGTCGACGCCGACCGCGACCCCGTCGTGCAGCGGCAGCCCCGGGTCGAGCAGCCAGGCCAGCACGGGCGCCGTGACCCCCTCCTGCCGCAGCAGGAGCGCCTCGTCGAGCGTGCAGACGCCGAGCCAGTCCGCCCCGGCGTCGAGCGCCGCGTTGGCCGCCGGCACCATGCCATGGCCGTAGCCGTCGGCCTTGACCACCGCCATCAGCTCGGCGCTGGTGCCCGACTTGAGCCGGGCCACGTTCTCCCGGATCGCGTCCAGGTCGACGCGCACCTCCGACTGCCACATGTCCTCAGCCTACTTCCGCCCGTGATCACCGTGGCCGCGAGCCGCGCGACCGGCCTGTCGGCCGCCGTCGCGGTCAGGGCAGGCGGGCCAGCACCGGGCGGAGCGCGGTCGCCACGTCGGGCGCGGTCACCGGGCCGCCGCGCGCCGCCTCCCGGCCGGCCAGCCCGTGCAGGTACGCCGCCGCGGCGGCCGCCCGCTCGGGGGCCAGCCCGGCGGCGAGCAGCGAGCCGAGCAGCCCGGCCAGCACGTCGCCGGTGCCCCCGGTGGCGAGCACCGGGCTGCCGGTCGGGTTGACGTAGGCCCGGCCGTCGGGGGTGCCGATGATCGTGCGGTCACCCTTGAGCAGCACCACTGCGTTCATCCACGCGGCCAGCCGCAGGGCCGCCCCGACCCGGTCCGCTCCCGGGGTCTCGCCGCACAGCCGGGCGTACTCCCGGTCGTGCGGGGTCACCACGATCGGCGCGTCGCGCCCGCGCAGCCGGTCGGCCAGCTTGCCGTCGACCAGCAGGGTGAGCGCGTCGGCGTCGAGCACCACCGGCACCGGCGCGGCGAGCACCGCGCGCAGTTCGGCGGCGGACTCCTCTCCGGTGCCGAGCCCCGAGCCGCAGACCCAGGCCTGCACCCGGCCGGCGGCGGCGACCCGGTCGGTGGCGATCACCGACGGGTGCTGGTGCAGCACCTCCGCGCGGGCGCCGCCCGCGTAGCGGACCATGCCGGTGGGGCCGGACAGCGCGCCGCTCACCGAGAGCACCGCGGCGCCGGGATAGGTGGCCGAGCCGGTCGCCACCCCGACCACGCCGCGGCTGTACTTCTCCGAGGACGGGCCGAGCCCGGGCCACCAGTCGACCACGTCGGACCACTCGGTGACGCGCAGCGCCGGGGTGCCGCGCAGCCACGGCGCCAGCCCGATGTCGACCAGCTCGACGTGCCCGGCGAGCGGCGCGGCCGGGCCGACCACCAGGGCCGGCTTGAGCGCGCCGAAGGTGACCGTCACGTCGGCGTGGACCGCGCAGGGCCGGCCGGAGGCGGTGAGCGGGACATGTCCGGTGTCCACCGCGACGCCGCTCGGCACGTCCACGGCGACCACCGTGGCCCGCGTGCCGTCCCGCCCCATCCGCTCGGCCAGGCTCGCGGCGAGCTGGTCGGCGGTCTCCCGGAGCCCGCCGGTGCCGCCGATCCCGACGATCCCGTCGAGCACCAGGTCCACCACGGCCGGTGGCCGGTCGACGACGCGCCCGCCGGCGGCCCGCAGCGCGGCCAGCCCCTCGCCGTGCGTCCGACCCGGGGTGAGCAGCAAGGCGGCGACCGCGGCGCCCCGCTGGGCCAGGTGCGCGCCCGCGTAGAGGGCGTCGCCGCCGTTGTCGCCGGAGCCGACCAGCAGCAGCACCCGGGCGCCGTAGACACCGCCCCGCTCGGCGAGCAGCAGCGCGCAGCGGCGGGCCAGCCCGGCGGCGGCCCGCTGCATCAGCGCCCCGGGCGGCAGGGTGGCCATGAGGCCCGCCTCCGCCGCGCGTACGTCCGCGACCCGCCACACCGGTCTCATGCCACCCCGTCCCGTCCGTTCGTCCCGTTCGTCCCGTTCGTCCCGGACCGGCCGACCGACCCGCCGGGTCGGCTCACTGTTCCGCGACCACCATGGCCGACGCGATCCCGCCGTCGTGCGACAACGACAGGTGCCAGCGGTTGATCCCGCGCTCGGCCGCCGCGGCGGCCACCGTGCCGGACACGGTCAGCCAGGGGCGGCCGTCCGGGTCGGAGGCGACCTCGCAGTCGTGCCAGTTGAGCCCGGCCGGCGCGCCGAGCGCCTTGGCCACCGCCTCCTTGGCCGCGAACCGGGCGGCCAACGACTCCGGCGAGCGCGGGGCGCCGGAGCCGGTGTGACGCTCGCCCTCGGTGAAGAGCCGGTCGGTGAGCGACGGCGTGCGCGCCAGGGACCGGGCGAACCGGTCCACCAGCACGACGTCGATGCCGACAGCCACGATCACGGACCTCACCCTACCGGCGCTGCGGGCCGCGGATCGGCCGTGGACGGCCCCTGTGGAAAACCCGGGATACGTCCCACCGCCCGTTGTCCACAGGGCCGGCGTGGCTGGTTCGCGGAGCCGTAGCGTCCCCGCTGTCCGTCCGCCGGGTCGCAGGGAGGTCACTCATGGGCGAGGAGCCGTTCAGCGTCGAGCCGGAGCTGTTGCGCGGGGTGGCCCGGGAGCTGACCGACGACGCCTACCGGCTGGCCCACGGGCCGGTCACCGAGCCGGGTCTGGTGGTGCCGGCCGACGGCTGGCGGGCCGGGGTGGCGCTGGCCGAGGTGGAGGCGGCGGTGCAGCGCTGGTGCGGGTCGCTCGCCGCCCGGGTGGCGGCCACCGCCGAGGCGGTCCGGGCGGCCGCCGAGGGCTACGAGGCGGTGGACGAGCGCGCCGCCCGCCGTTTCGCCGGGCTCCCCCGGTGAGCACGGCCGCCGGCTTCCGTCCGTCCGGGCGAGCGCATCCACCGGAGCGGCTCGGCGAGTGGGCGGCCGACGTCCCACCGATCGGGTACGCGCAGCTCTGGCGGGCCGACCCGGGCTCCTGGGCCGCCGCCGGGGCGGCCTGGCGGGGGCTGACCGGCCCGATCCGGAGCCGGGCCGACGGGCTCGACACCCGGATCGGCGCACTGCGGCCGGGCTGGTCGGGCGCGGCCTCGGCCATCGCGCAGGGGCGGATCGGCGAGCTGCGCACGATGCTCACCGACGTGCTGCCCGCGCTCGTCGAGGTCGACCAGGTGCTCGCCGAGTTCGCCGCAACGGTGGGCGTGGCCAAGGCCCGGCTCGGTGCCGCCGTGGCGCACGCCGGCGCCGGTGATCTGCTCGTGGACCGGGCCGGGGCGGTGCGGCCGGATCCCGCCCGCCCCCGCCCGGCATGGGTGGTGGGCCCGGCGGTGGCGCAGGTGAGCACCGAGGTCCGGGGCGCGCTGGCGCTGGCCGGGGCGGCCGACCGGGAGGCGGCGGGCCGGCTGGCGGAGCTGACGACGGCGGCCGTGACCGGCTGGGTGAGCGCCCCGCCGGCCTGGCGACCGCCACCCGGTGCCGGGCCGGCCGAGGTGAGCCGGTGGTGGGCCGGCCTCACCCCGGCCGAGCGCCGGTGGCTGGTCAGCCGCGAGCCGGACCGGGTCGGCCGCCTCGACGGGCTGCCCGTGGCGGCCCGGGACCAGGCCAACCGGCTGCTGCTGACCCGGCGGCGGGCCGAGCTGCTGGGGCGGCGCGCCGGGCTGCTGGGGCGGCGCGCCGGGCTGCTGCTCCCGTTTCCGGCCGGGCCGCTCGAACTGGCCCGGCTGGCCCGGCTGGCCGCGGTGGAGGCGGCGTTGCGCGGCCTCGACGGGCTCGGCGAGCGGCTGGCCGCACCCGGCGCGCCGCGGGCGTACCTCCTGGGGTTGGACCCGGCCGGGGACGGTCGGGCCGTCGTGGCGCTCGGCAACCCGGACCGGGCCGGCGCGGTGCTGACCTACGTGCCGGGGATGACCGCGGACCTCGCCGACTCCCCGGGCGAGCTGGGCCGGGCCGCCCGGGTGCTGGACCGGTGCGCGGCGATCGACCCGGGCACGGAGGCGGCGGCCGTGCTCTGGCTGGACTACGACGCGCCGGATTTCCTGCCCGAGGCGGCGCGCGGGCGGCAGGCCGAGGACGCCGGGCCGGCACTGCACCGATTCCAGGAGGGGCTGCGCGCCTCGCACGAGGGGCCGCCCGCCCGGCAGACCGTGCTGGGGCACAGCTACGGCTCGGTGGTGGTCGGCACCGCGGCCCGCGACCACGGGCTGAGCGCGGACGCCCTGGTCTTCGTGGGCTCTCCCGGAGTGGGCGTCGACCGCGCGGCCGAGCTGCGGATGCCGCCCGGCCAGGTCTGGGCCGCCACCGCGCCGGACGACGTGATCCGGCTGGCCCGGCCGCCCGACGAGCTGGCCCGCCGGGCGGTGCTGGCCGGCACGCCGCTCGGCCCGGCGGCCGCGCTGCTCGATCCGCACGGCGACCGGCTCTGGTTCGGCGAAGACCCGGGCTCTCCCGGCTTCGGTGGCCGGCGCTTCCCGAGCGGGCCGCACGGGCACGCGGGCTACTGGGATCCCGGCAACCCGGCGCTGGACGGGATGGCCCGGATCGTGCTGGGCCGATGACCGCCCGGGGGCCGGAAACGGCGCGGCCCCTCCGCCGTGGGACGGAGGGGCCGCGACCGGGTCGACTACTCGACGGTGACCGACTTGGCCAGGTTCCGGGGCTGGTCGACGTCGTGGCCACGGGCGGCGGCGATCTCGGCGGCGAGCACCTGGAGCGGCACCGTGGTCACCAGCGGGGCCAGCAGCGTCGGCGTGCGCGGCACGTAGATCAGGTGGTCGGCGTAGCGGACCACCGCCTCGTCGCCCTCCTCCGCGATCACGATGGTGCGGGCACCCCGGGCGCGCACCTCCTGGATGTTGGAGACGACCTTGTCGTGCAGCATGCCGCGGCCGACCGGCGACGGCACGATGCAGATCACCGGCGTGCCCTTGTCGATCAGCGAGATCGGGCCGTGCTTCAGCTCGCCGGCGGCGAAGCCCTCGGCGTGCATGTACGCAAGCTCCTTGAGCTTCAGTGCGCCCTCGAGGGCCACCGGGTAGCCCACGTGCCGGCCGATGAACAGCACGGTCGGCTCGGACTTCAGCTCGCGGCCCAGCTCGCGGACCGGCTCGATCCGGTCGAGCAGCTCGCGCAGCTTGCCCGGCATCTCCTGGAGCTGGGCCACCACGGCGCCGACCTCGTCGGCGAACTTGATCCCGCGCACCTGGGCCAGGTGCAGCCCGATCAGGTAACACGCGACGACCTGGGTGAGGAACGCCTTGGTGGACGCGACCGCGATCTCCGGGCCGCCGTGCGTGTAGAGCACCGCGTCGGACTCGCGCGGGATGGTGGAGCCGTTGGTGTTGCAGATGGCCAGCACGCGGGCCTTCTGGTCCTTGGCGTGGCGCAGCGCCATGAGGGTGTCCATGGTCTCGCCGGACTGCGAGATCACCACGATCAGGGTGGACCGGTCCAGCACCGGGTCGCGGTAGCGGAACTCGCTGGCCAGCTCCACCTCGCAGGGGATGCGGGTCCAGTGCTCGATGGCGTACTTGGCGACCAGGCCGGCGTGGTAGGAGGTGCCGCAGGCCACGATGAAGATCTTGTCGACGTCGCGCAGGTCCTGCTCGCTGAGGCGGACCTCGTCGAGCGCGATCTCGCCGCTCTCGGTGAGCCGGCCGAGCAGCGTGTCGGCGATGGCCTGCGGCTGCTCCTCGATCTCCTTGAGCATGAACCAGTCGTAGCCACCCTTCTCGGCGGCCGACGAGTCCCAGTCGATGTGGAAGTCCTTGCCGGTCGCGGGCTGGCCGGCGAAGTCGGTGATCTCGATGCTCTCCGGGGTGATCAGGACGATCTGGTCCTGCCCCAGCTCGACCGCGTCGCGGGTGTGCTCGATGAACGCGGCCACGTCGCTGGCCAGGTAGTTCTCGCCCTCGCCGCGGCCGACCACCAGGGGCGAGTTGCGCCGCGCGCCCACCACCGCGCCGGGGATGCCGGCGTCGACGGCGAGCAGCGTGAAGGCGCCCTCCAGCCGCTGGCAGACCAGCCGCATGGCGGAGGCGAGCAGCTGCGGGCTGTCAACCTCGCCGGCCGAGCGCAGGTCGGCCAGCGAACGGGCGAGCAGGTGCGCGGCGCACTCGGTGTCGGTGTCGCTGGTGAACTCGACGCCGTCGGCCTCCAGCTCGGCGCGGAGCTTCGCGAAGTTCTCGATGATGCCGTTGTGGATCACGGCGACCCGGCTGTCCGGGGAGAGGTGCGGGTGGGCGTTGCGGTCGGTCGGGCCGCCGTGGGTGGCCCAGCGGGTGTGGCCGATGCTGGTCGTGCCGTCGCCGATGCCGATCGGGCTGGCGGCGCAGGACTCGGGGTCGGAGGCGGCGCGCTCGGCGAGAACCTTCTCCAGGTTCGCCAGCTTGCCGGCCTTCTTCTCGATCAGCAGCTCGTCGTCGCAGACGACGGCGACGCCCGCCGAGTCGTAGCCGCGGTACTCCAGCCGCCGCAGTCCGTCCAGCACGATGCCGAGCGCCGGGCGCGCACCGGCGTAACCCACGATTCCACACATGGTCCGCAGCCTAACCCAGTTTCGCTCACCACGTGTGCTCGGAAGTCGGGTAAACGATCACTGAATTTGAGCGAACCGGTGAGCGGATGGCGAGGATCGGACAAACCTCGCATGCGGTGCCGCCGTCCGGGGGCTCAGTCCCCCATCGATGACGGACGGCCTCCGCGCACGAGGACGCACCATCTGGTCGCCGGGCCGTACATTGAGGGCCCCCGGTCGGGGCGACGCCTCCGACCCGCCGTCCCCGCGGTCGTCCGCGCCGTCCCCTGCGAGCTGAACGATGTCCGAGACGACCCCCACCCCCGACCCGGGGACCAGCGGCGGCCCGAGCGACCCGACCGCTCCGGGACCCACCACCTGGACCCCGCCGGACCCGCTCGCCGCCCCGCAGCCCTGGGCGCCACCCGCCCCGTGGGCCCCGCCCGGATCCGCCCCGCAACCTGCCACGCCGGACGCGTGGTCCCCGCCGCCCGGGTCGGCCGCGCCTCACGGGACACCGGACGCATGGTCCCCGCCGCCGGGATCGGCCGCACCCCACGGGACACCGGACGCGTGGTCCCCGCCGCCCGGGTCCGCCGCGCCGGGTGCCGCGCCCGCCGCGCCCTGGCCCGGCGGCGCTCCCGGTCCGGGATGGCCCTCGCCCGGCGCCCCGGGGGCCGTGCCCGCGCCGCCCTGGCCCGGCGCCGGCCCCGGCCCGGGATGGCCCCCGTCCGGCTACCCGCCGCCGTACGCGTATCCCGCGCCGGCGCCACGCCGGTCAGCGGGCGGGTGGGTCGTGGCCGTCGTGGTGACCGTGGTCATCGCCCTGGTGCTCGCCGTGTGCGGGTGCGTCGGCTTCGGCGTGCTCGGCAGCTTCGTCGACGACTCGGCCACCTCCGGTCAGCCCTACGACCCGGGGTTCGACGACCCGGGATTCGGCGAGCCGGACGGCGGCCTCGCCGGGGAACCCACGGACCCGGCGCCGCCGGTCCCCGCCACCACCCCCTCCGGCGGGCGCGGCCGGTTCACCGTGCGGTACGAGGTCACCGGCACGGGAGCGGCGAACGTCCAGTTCTACGACGCCAACGGCGACTTCCTGAACGTTGACGGGGTGCAGCCACCATGGCGACTGGCGTTCACCGCCAACGACCGGCAACGGGTGCAGATCGTCGCCCTCGCCGAGGACCAACGGAACGACGGCGTGACCTGCCGGATCACCATCGACGGGAAGGTCGTCTCCCAGGATTCGAGCGCGACGGGAGGGATAGCGACCTGCTTCGGCTGGTGACGCCCGCGCCCGCGGCGGCGGCGGTCTTGCAGCGTCGGCGGCGGGCCGTAGGCTGGCCGGCGTGACGACGACCGATCCGCTGGTGGCCCGGATGCGGCCGTTCGGCACCACGATCTTCGCCGAGATGTCCGCGCTGGCCGTGCGCACCGGCGCGGTCAACCTCGGGCAGGGTTTCCCCGACACCGACGGCCCCCCGGAGATGCTCGCCGCGGCCGCCGAGGCGCTGCGCTCCGGCCACAACCAGTACCCGCCGGGGCCGGGCATCCCGGCGCTGCGCGCGGCCGTCGCGGCCCACCAGCGCCGCTTCTGGGGCCTGGAGTACGACCCGGACGGCGAGATCGTGGTGACGGCCGGCGCCACCGAGGCGATCGCGGCGAGCATCCTCGCCCTGTGCGAGCCGGGCGACGAGGTGGTCTGCTTCGAGCCCTACTACGACTCGTACGCGGCCTCGATCGCCCTGGCCGGTGCGGTCCGCCGCCCGGTGACGCTGCGTCCCGGCGCCGACGGCCGGTACGCGTTCGACCCGGCGGAGCTGCGCGCCGCGTTCGGGTCGCGTACCCGGCTGGTGCTGCTGAACACCCCGCACAACCCGACCGGCAAGGTGTTCACCGCCGACGAGCTGGCCCTGGTCGCCGAGCTGTGCCAGGAGCACGGCGCGTACGCGGTCACCGACGAGGTCTACGAGCACCTGGTCTTCACCGACGCCGCCGCCCCCCACCTGCCGCTGGCGACGCTCCCCGGCATGCGTGAGCGGACGCTGCGCATCTCCTCGGCCGGCAAGACGTTCTCCTGCACCGGCTGGAAGGTCGGCTGGGTGAGCGGCCCGGCGCCGCTGGTCGCCGCCGTGCTCCGGGTGAAGCAGTTCCTCACCTTCGTCAACGCCGGGCCGCTGCAACCGGCCGTGGCGGTCGCGCTCGGCCTGCCGGACGCGTACTTCGCCGACTTCCGGGACGGGATGCAGCGGCGGCGGGACCAACTCGTCGCCGGGCTCACCGATGCGGGGTTCGGGGTGCTCGCGCCGGAGGGGACCTACTTCGTCACCGCCGACGTCACCCCGCTCGGCGGGCGGGACGGGGTGGAGTTCTGCCGCTCGTTGCCGGAACGCTGCGGTGTGGTGGCGGTGCCGACGCAGGTCTTCTACGACGACGCGGAGGCGGGCCGGCGGCTGGTCCGGTTCGCGTTCTGCAAGCGGCCCGAGGTGCTCACCGAGGCGGTCACCCGGCTGCGCCGGTTCAAGGAGGACGCATGACCGACGCGTACGCCGAGCGGATGCGCCGGCTCGCCGCCCAGCGCGACTGCGACACGGTGCTCTCCGGCGTCCGGCCGGCCTCGGTGCGGGAGCAGCTCGTGGCGCTCGGGGCGGCCGTCCCCGAGGACCTGCTGCCCGACTTCTACGGCGAGGGCGGGGCCGTGGAGCAGCTCGAACGGCGGGTCGCCGAGCTGCTCGGCGTGGAGGCGGCGGCGTTCTTCCCCACCGGCACCATGGCCCAGCAGGTCGCGATGCGCTACGGCGCCGAGCTGACCGGCCGGGACGCGGTCGGGCTGCACCCGCTCAGCCACCCGCTGGTGCACGAGCGCGACGCGTACGCGGTGCTCGGTGGGCTGCGGGCGGTGCGGACCACGGCGGCGCCGCGCAACCCGACGGCCGAGGAGGTGGCCGCGCTCGACGAGCCGGTCGGCACGCTCTTCCTGGAGCTGCCGCTCCGGGACGCCGGTTTCGTGCTGCCGACCTGGGACGAGCTGGTGGCGGTGGTCGGCGCGGCCCGGCAGCGGGGTGCCCGCGTGCACCTGGACGGGGCCCGGCTCTGGGAGTCCACCGTCCACCTCGGGCATGCGGCGACCGAGGTCGCGGCTCTGGCCGACAGCACGTACGTCTCGTTCTACAAGTCGCTGGGCGGCCACTCCGGCGCGGCGCTGGCCGGCGACGCCGAGCTGGTCCGGTTTGCCCGCGCCTGGCGGCACCGTTACGGCGGCACCCTGTTCCAGCAGTGGCCGGCGGCCCTCGCCGCGCTCGCCGGGCTGGAGGGGGAGCTGCCGCGGCTGGCCGGCTACGTGGCGCACGCGAAGGTGGTGGCCGAGGCGCTGGCCACCCTGCCGGGCGCCCGGGTCCACCCGGCCCCGCCGCACACCCACCAGTTCCGCCTCTGGCTGCCATACCCGGCCGAGGCGCTGGACGCCGCCAACCTCGCGCTCGCCGAGGAGGAGAAGGCGTGGTTCGCGGGCGGCTGGCGGGACACCGAGGTGCCCGGTCTGGCGGTGACCGAGGTGACCGTGGCCGGCCCGGCGCTGGAGCTGGACGCCGACCGGATCGTCCACCTGGCCGACCGGTTCCTGCGCCGGGTGGCGTACCCCTAACCCCGAGGGTCAGCCGGCGGACCGTGCCGGGCCGGCTTCCGCCGCCGGCGTCGCCGGGCCCGGCCGGTCGGTCGCCAGCGCCCGGAGCGCGGCGCCCCCGTCGGCGAGCAGCGCCGACTCGGCGTCGTCGACGAAGGCGAGGTCCGCCTCGACGTGCCGGGCGGCGGCGGCGAGCAGCAGCCGGACCACCGGGTCCTCGGAACGGCGGCGCAACGTGTCGAGGTTGCGCAGCTCCCGCAGCAGGTGGGCGCGTTGGTTGGCGAGCACGGTCCGGACGACGGCGGCCTCGCCGGACCGGGCCGCGGCGGTGACCTTCAGGAAGAAGTCGTCCCGGAAGCCGCCGCTGCGCGGGCTGGGTTCGGCGAGCCAGCGGTCCAGCTCGGTCCGGCCGGCCGGGGTGATCTCGTAGACCACCCGGTCTGGCTTCACCGGCTGGGCGTGCCGCTCGGCGACCACCAGGCCGTCCCGGGACAGACGGTCGAGGATCTGGTAGAGGTGCCCGATGTTGAGCGGGCCCCACTGTGGGCCGACCGCCGCCTCGAAGGCGCCCTTGAGCTCGTAGCCGTAGCTGGGACCGCGGGCGAGCAGGGCCAGGACCGCGTGCTGGATCGCCACCGTCTCCTCCGATCCGGTTCCGGACAGGCACCCCGAAGGGGCCTTGCATTGTCACAATGTATCGCGCACAGTGTGAGTCAGCACACGGGGAGGCGCGAATGTTCCACCTCATCTGGGGGCAGCTTCGTGGCCGTGCGGGACGGTCGGTGGCGCTGCTGGTCGGCGTGCTGGTGGCGACCACCGGCTTCACCGTCCTGACCGGCGCCACCACGACCTCCCGACTGGACGTCACCGGCACCGTCGAACGGAACACCGGGGCGGCGTACCAGATCCTGGTCCGTCCGAAGGGGACGCGCACCCCGCTGGAGGTCGAGCGGCGGCTGGTCCGCCCCAACTACCTCTCCGGCCTCTTCGGTGGCATCACCACGGCCCAGTACGCGCAGGTCAAGGCGGTGGGCGGCGTCGACGTGGCCGCGCCCATCGCGATGCTGGGCCACTCCACCGCACCGGTGCCCATGTCGTTCGACGTCACCGACGCCGTCGACCGGAGCCTGGACCGGCAGGTGGTCCGCATCGACCCCACCTTCGTCGCCGAACGCGGCCTCTCCACCGCGCCGGCCAAGCCGCGCTACGTGTACGTGACGAAGCACCGCCTCATCTACCCCCGCTTCGACGGTGACCTGTCCGAGCGGGCGACGCCGTACACCGACGGCCGGTCGTACGCGTGGGACAGCGTGTGCGGGCCCGTCCCGCGAGAGGTGCTCCCGGGCGGAGCAAGCCGCCCGATCTGCGATCCGATGTTCGGCGGGCTGCAGGCCAGTCCGGCCACCCTCTCCGAGCGGGAGGTGTGGAGCCTGGACTCGGCGCGGCTGCTGCCGGACGGCCGGTTCGAAGCGGCCAACGGCCTGCTCACGCGGGACACCGCCCCCATCACCACCGACCGCCTGGTGCTCACCTACCAGCTGACCGTGCCGTTGCTGGTCGCCGCCATCGACCCGGTCGCCGAGAACCAGCTCGTGGGACTGGACGCCGCGGTGGTCAGTGGGCGGTCGGTCCGGGCCGACGACCCGGTGGCCGAGCGCCGTGGCGGCACCTTGCTCACCCGTACCGCACCGGCGCTCGTCACCAACCGTCTCTTCTTCGACAGCACGGTGCGCGCCCGGTTCACCCGGCTGCCCACGGCCCGGCCGGCCACCGTGCCGGCGATCGAACTCGAGCAGACCCTGGGCCGCGCCACCGGGATCCCGGCCGGCTCCGCCGAGGTCGACGCGGACACCGCCTACCGCGCCCAGCTCACGAAGGGGGTCGGCGCGGAGGCCTGCTGCCGCGGCCAGCTCCAGCGGATCATCCAGGCGGGGCCGGTGACGTACCGCGAGCTACCTGGCGGCACCCTGCGCGCCGACGCGGTGCCGCCCGCGGACCCCGAGGTGTACGGCAACCAGTTCACCTTCAACTTCCTGCCCCGGCCCTGGCTGGCCGAGGACACCGGCTTCCGGCCGGTCCGGGCCCTCGCCGGGAAGGAGGGTGGCGCGGCCACCCAGTACTACCAGTGGCAGGCCGTCGGGGTGTTCGACCCGGAGAAGCTGGCCGGCTTCAGCGACGTGGGCACGGTCCCGCTGGAGACGTACGAGGCGCCGCGCGCCGAGGGCGCGGACGAACGCAGCCGCACCGCGCTCCGCCGCCGGCCCCTGGAGCCGAGCGGCAATCCGGCCGGCTACCTCTCGGTGCCGCCGCTGGTGCTCACCAACCTCGCCAGCGTGCCGAAGCTGCTGGAGGGCGGCAACAGCCCGCAACGCAGCGCGCCGATCAGTGCGATCCGGGTGCGGGTCGCCGGCGTGGACGGATACAGCGAGCAGGCCGCGGAGCGGGTCCGGCTGATCGCCGAGCAGATCAACCGGGCGACCGGCCTGGACGTCGACATCACGCTTGGCTCGTCCGCCGCCCCGCAGACCGTGGAGCTGCCGGGCGGCGCGTTCGGCCGCCCCGACCTGCGGCTGACCGAGAACTGGTCGGCGCTGGGCGTCGCCTCGACCATCGTCCAGGCGGTGGACCGCAAGAGCGCCGTGCTGTTCCTGCTGGTGCTGGTGGTCTGTGTGCTCTTCCTCGGCAACGCCGTCTCCGCCGCCGTCCGGGACCGCCGCTCCGAACTGGCGGTGCTGGCCTGCCTCGGGTGGCCGGCCCGCCGGATCGGGGGACTCGTCCTCGGCGAGGTCGCCCTGCTCGGCCTCGCCGCCGGGTTGCTGTCGCTCGGGCTCGCCGTACCGCTCGGCGCCGCCCTCGGCATCGGCGTCGACTGGCGGCGGGCGTCGCTCGCCGTGCCGGTGGCGCTGCTGCTGGCGCTGGCCGCCGGCCTGGCGCCCGCGCTGCGGGCGGCCCGCGCCCACCCGGCCGCCGCGCTCCGCCCGCCCGTGGCCACCGCCCGGTGGGTACGCCGGCCGCGCACCCTGCCCGGCCTGGCCCTGGTGAACCTGGTCCGCACCCCCGGTCGCACCCTGCTCGGCGCGGGTGCGCTGGCCATCGGGGTGGCCGCTCTGACGCTGGTGGCCGCCGCCGCGTACGCCTTCCGCGGCGCCATCGTCGGCAGCCTGCTCGGCGACACCGTGTCGCTCGGCGTACGCGGCGCGGACACCCTGGCGGCCGTGGCCACGGTCCTGCTCGGGGCGGCGGCGGTCGCCGACGTCCTCTACCTGAACATCCGGGACCGCGCCGCCGAGCTGGCCACGTTGCGCGCCACCGGCTGGACCGACGCGGCGCTGGGCCGCCTGGTCGGCTACGAGGGCTTCGCGCTCGGCGCGCTCGGCGCGCTCACCGGCGCCGGCCTGGGGCTCGGCGGGGCGGCCTGGCTGGTCGGCGAGCTGCCGGCGGCGCTGGTGGCGGTGGCCGCCGCCGTGGCGCTGGCCGGGGTGCTGGTCACCTGCCTGGCGGCGCTCGTCCCGGCCACGCTGCTGCGCCGCCTTCCCACCGCACGACTGCTGGCAGAGGAGTGACCATGGACGCGACGACGGGCAGTACGGTACGCACCACCGGGCTGGTCCGGCAGTTCCGCAGCGGCACCGAGCGGCTCACCGCCGTCGACGACGTGTCGCTGGAGATCGCGGCGGGATCGGTGGTGGCGCTGACCGGGCCCAGCGGCTCCGGCAAGTCCACGCTGCTGCACCTCATCGGCGCGATCGAGCAGGCGGACCGGGGCACCGTGACGGTGGACGACGTGGAGGTGACCGCGCTGCGCCGGGCCGCGCTGGCCCGGTACCGCCAGCGGGTCGGTTTCGTCTTCCAGCGCTACCACCTGCTGCCGGCGCTGACCGTGCTGGACAACGTGATCGCGCCGGTGCTGCCGCGCCGGGGCCGCGCCGACCACACGGTCCGGGCCCGGGAGCTGCTGGACGCGGTGGGCCTCGCCGGCCGGGAACGCGCGCTGCCCGCCCAGCTCTCGGGCGGCCAGCAGCAGCGGGTGGCCATCGCCCGGGCCCTGATGGGCGCGCCCCGGCTCCTGCTGGCCGACGAGCCGACCGGCAACCTCGACTCGACCACCGGCGCCCAGATCCTCGATCTGCTGCTCGACCTGCGCGACCGGCACGGGATGACGATCCTGCTCGCCACTCACGAACAGGCGGTCGCCGCCCGGTGCGACCGCCTGGTCCGCCTCGGCGACGGCCGGCTGGTCGAGGACCTGGACCTCACCGACGGCGAGGACCCGGCGGAGACCTTCGAGCGGGCCTCCCGCCTGCGGCTGTAGGGCCACGGCGGCCCGGACGAGCAGCGATCCTACCGAGAGGCGGTGCGACATGGTCGGCTTCATCTGGCGCCAGCTACGCGGCCGAGCCGGACGTTCGGTGGCCCTGCTGGTCGGCGCGCTCGTCGCGACCACCAGCTTCATCGTCCTCACCAGCACCACGACGGCGTCCCGACTCCGGGTGATCGGGGCAGTGGAGCGGGACACCGCCGCCGCCTACGACATCCTGGTACGGCCGAGAGGCAGCCGGACCGCCCAGGAGGTCGACCGCGGGCTGGTGCAGCCCAACTATCTGTCCGGGCTCTTCGGTGGCATCACGATGGCCCAGTACCAGCAGGTCGCCGCCGTCAACGGGGTGCGGGTCGCGGCACCGATCGCCATGCTCGGCTACTCCACCCGGGCGGTTCCGGTGCAGGTGGACATCACGGCCGCGGTGGACCGCGACGCGGAACGGCAGGTCATCCGCATCGATCCGACCTTCGCCGCCGAGCGGGGGCTGTCCCGCGCGGCGGCCCGCCCGCACTTCGCCTACCTGACGCGGAACGAGGTGGTCTACCCGGACTTCGGCGGGGCGGACGAATCGGGGCCGGTACGGCACAGCAACGGCAAGTCCTATCCGGTGGGGCAGTGCGAGGGGGGCTTCTTCGGCGTTCCCCTGGAGGTATTCGCGAACGGTCGGGCCGAACCCATCTGCGGCCCACCCGAAGCGGGCGGCGCCGCCGGCACAACCCGCTCCGATCTGGAGGAGAATCCCTTCGTGCCGTTCCGGCTGCTCCCCGACGGGCGGTTCGAGGTGATGGGAGTCGAGCGCGACGCGCAGGGCGTCGAGCGGCGCGTGAGCGTCGTCGACCGCTTGGTGGTCTCGATCCCCTGGTACGTGCCCTTCCTGATCGCGGCCGTCGACCCGCCGGCCGAGGAGCGGCTGGTCGGGCTCTCCGGCGCCGTCGTGGCGGGCCGGTCGCTGCGCACCGACGACCTGCCGATGGACCTACCCGGAATCCAGAACCGGCAGTTCCCGGTGCTTGCCACCAACCGCCCGTACCTGGACGGCGCCGTCTCGGTATCCCTCTCCCGGCTCCGCCCCGACCGGGTCGCCGGCCTCTCCGGCGCGGTGGTGGCCCGCGCGTTGGAGACCTCCGACCGGATCGCCGTCGGCTCCATGCGGCTGGACGTCGAGGCCGCGCATCGCGCCCAGATGACGGCGGAGGTCCCGGGCGGTGGCGACTGCTGCTACGGCGCCCTGTGGCCGCTGGTGCAGGCCGGGCAACCCGGCTACGACGAGCTTCCGGGCGGGGTGCTGCGGGCCCGGACGGTCGAGCCGAATCCCGGGGTGTACGCGCTGCCCAACGAGGTGACGGCGGTGCCATGGCTCAGCGCGGACGTCTCGTTCCGCCCGCTCCACCGGCTGGAGATCCGGGACACCGAAGCAACGCGCTATCCCGGATGGCAGCCGGTGGGCGTCTTCGACCCGGAGCGGCTGGCCCGGTTCGCCGACCTGTCCCGGGTGCCCCTGGAGACCTATGAGCCGCCGACGGCTGAGGGGGCCGACCCGTCCAGCCGCGGCGCGTTGGGCGGTCAGCCGCTGTTGCCCAGCGGCAACCCCGGCGGCTACCTGGGCACCCCGCCGTTCCTGCTGACGAACCTCGCCGCCCTGCCGAAGCTCCTGGAGGATGCGACCGGCCCGCAGCGGTCCGCACCGATCAGCGCCATCCGGGTACGGGTGGCGGACGTCGACGGCTACAGCGAGCGCTCGGCGGAACGGGTCCGCTTGGTGGCGGAGCAGATCGCCCAGGCCACCGGGCTCGACGTGGACATCACCCTCGGCTCTTCCCCCGCCCCGCAGAGCGTCGAGCTGCCCGCCGGATCGTTCGGCCGCCCCGCGCTCCGCCTGACCGAGAACTGGTCCGCCCTCGGTGTCGCGTCCGTCATCGTGCAGGCGGTCGACCGCAAGAGCGTCCTGCTCTTCCTGCTCGTCCTGCTCGTGTGTGGGCTGTTCCTGGGCAACGCGGTCGCCGCGGCGGTCCGGGACCGCAGGTCCGAACTGGCCCTGCTCGCCTGCCTCGGCTGGCCGGCGCGGCGGATCAGCCTGTTCGTTCTCGGCGAGGTGGCCACCCTCGGCCTCATTGCCGGGCTGCTCTCCCTCGCGCTGGCGACACCGGTCTCCGCCGCGTTCGGGGTCGACGTCGGCTGGCGCCGGGCTCTTCTCGCCGTCCCCGTGGCGCTGCTGCTGGCTCTCGTCGCGGGTCTGCTGCCGGCGCTGCGCGCCAGTCGCGCACATCCGGCGGCCGCTCTGCGACCGGCGGTCGCGGCGGCCCGTCGGGCGGGGCGGCCGCGGACCGTGTTCCGGCTGGCACTGAACAACCTCGCCCGCACGCCGGGGCGGACCCTGCTCGGCGCGGGAGCGCTGGCGATCGGGGTCGCCGCGCTGACCCTGGTGGGTGCCGTCTCGTACGCCTTCCGGGGAGCGGTGGTCGGGAGCCTGCTGGGCGACGCCATCTCACTCAGCGTGCGCGGCCCGGACGGGGTCGCCGCGGCCGCGACCGTGCTGCTCGGCACGGCCGCCGTAGCCGACGTGCTCTATCTCGGCATCCGCGACCGGGCCGCCGAGTTGGCCACCCTCCGTGCGATCGGCTGGACCGAGGCGACACTCGGCCGGCTGGTCTGCTACGAAGGTCTCGCCCTCGGTGTGCTCGGCGCGGTCACGGGAGCCCTGCTCGGCCTGCTCGGCACGGTGGGCCTGATCGGCTCGCTGCCCGGCAGCCTGCTGCTGGTGGCCGTCGCGACGGCGGCCGTCGGCACCGTCGTCAGCTGCCTGGCGGCGCTCCTGCCGGCGACGCTGCTGCGCCGGCTCTCCACCGCGCGGCTGCTCGCCGAGGAGTGACGAGCAGCCGACGCGTCAGCGGCACCGGCCGCTCGGTCAGGATGCCACCGGGCTGGCGCTGCGGACCTGATCCGCGATGCGCTCGGCCACCGATCGGGCGGTCGACTCGGTGGCCGCCTCGACCATGACGCGGACCAGCGGCTCGGTGCCCGAGGGGCGGAGCAGCACCCGGCCGGTCTCGCCCAGCTCGGCCTCGGCCCGGTCCACCTCGGCGCGGACGGCCGGCGCTGCGGCGCCGACGGTGCGGTCGCCGACCGGCACGTTGATCAGCACCTGCGGCAGCTTGGTGACCACGCCGGCCAGCTCGGCGAGGGACCTGCCGGTGGCGGCCATCCGCGACATGAGGTGCAGGCCGGTGAGCACGCCGTCGCCGGTGGTCGCGTACGCCGGCATCACGATGTGTCCACTCTGCTCGCCGCCGAGCGCCAGGCCGGAGGCGCGCAGCTCCTCCAGCACGTACCGGTCGCCGACCTTGGTCTCGACCAGCCGGATGCCCTGCGCGGACATGGCCAGCCGCAGGCCGAGGTTGCTCATGACGGTGGCGACCAGCGTGTCCTGGGTCAGCTCGCCGGCCTCCCGCATGGCCAGGGCGAGGATCGCCATGACCTGGTCGCCGTCGACCTCCTCGCCGTCGGCGGTGACCGCGACGCAGCGGTCGGCGTCGCCGTCGTGCGCGATGCCGAGGTGCGCGCCGTGCTCGACCACGGCGGCGCGCAGCGCCTCGATGTGGTTGGAGCCGCAGTCGTCGTTGATGTTCAGGCCGTCCGGCTCGGCGTAGATGGCGATCACCTCGGCGCCGGCCTCCCGGTATGCCACCGGGGCGACGTCGGCGGCCGCGCCGTTGGCGCAGTCGACCACGACCTTGATCCCGTCCAGCCGGTGCGGCACGGTGCCGACCAGGTGCTGGACGTAGTGGTCGGCGCCGTCGAGCAGGTCGTGCACCCGGCCGACCCCGGCGCCGATGGGGCGCTCCCAGGCGGTGGTGGCGTTCGCCTCGACGGCGGCCTCGATCCGCATCTCGATCTCGTCGGGCAGCTTGTGCCCGCCGGCGGCGAAGAGCTTGATGCCGTTGTCCGGCATCGGGTTGTGCGAGGCGGAGAGCATGACGCCCAGGTCGGCCTTGGCCTCGGCGGTGAGGAACGCCACCGCGGGGGTGGGCAGCACGCCGACCCGCACCACGTTGGCGCCGGCGCTGGTCAGCCCGGCGACCACGGCGGCCTCCAGCATCTCGCCGCTGGCCCGGGTGTCCCGGCCCACCACGGCGAGCGGCGGATGGCTCTTGTCGGTCTCGGCCAGCGTGTGGGCGGCGGCGACCGCCACCGCGAGCGCCAACTCCGGGGTGAGATCCGCGTTCGCCCGCCCGCGTACGCCGTCCGTGCCGAACAACCGGCCCATACCCGCCAACCTCCGATGGAACTGCCGTTGAGAGGAGAAAACGGAACGGCCGGGCCACCTCCCGGAGTGGGAGGCGGACCCGGCCGTCCGTCAGAAGTACAAGGCGCTGCTGGTGATCAGCGCTTCGAGTACTGGGGAGCCTTACGGGCCTTCTTGAGGCCGTACTTCTTGCTCTCCTTGACCCGGGCGTCACGGGTCAGGAAGCCGGCCTTCTTGAGGGCCGGGCGGTCGTCGGGCTCGCTGACGATCAGCGCCCGGGCGATGGCGAGGCGCAGCGCGCCGGCCTGGCCGGTGGTGCCGCCGCCCCGCAGGTTGGCGATCACGTCGAAGGCCTCGGGCTTCTCGGCGGTGACCAGCGGGTCCTTGATGAGCTGCTGGTGCACCTTGCTCGGGAAGTAGGCCTCGAGGTCGCGGCCGTTGCAGGTGATCTTGCCGCTGCCCGGGACGATGCGGACCCGGACGATGGCTTCCTTGCGCCGACCCACGGTCTGGATCGGGCGGTCGCCACGAGGCGCGCGCGCGACGGGCGCCGGCGCCTCGGTGGCCTCGGGGGCGACCTCGGTGGCGGTGATGTCGGTCATGCTGCTTCCTTCGCCCGCGCTCACTGCGCGATCTGCTTGATCTCGAACGGCACCGGCTGCTGCGCGCCGTGCGGGTGCTCGGCACCGGCGTAGACCTTCAGCTTCTTGAGAATCTGACGGCCCAGCTTGTTGTGCGGAAGCATGCCCTTCACGGCCAGCTCGATGGCCCGCTCGGGCCGCTTGGTCAGCAGCTCGTCGTAGCCGACCTGCTTCAGACCACCCGGGTAGCCGGAGTGGCGGTAAGCGATCTTGGTCTGCCGCTTGTTGCCGGTCAGCGCGACCTTGCCCGCGTTCACGATGACGACGAAGTCGCCCGTGTCGACGTGCGGCGCGAAAGTCGGCTTGTGCTTGCCACGCAGCAGCGTGGCGGCGTGGGTCGCGAGGCGGCCCAGCACGACATCAGAGGCGTCGATGACGTGCCACTGACGCTCGATCTCACCCGGCTTCGGGCTGTACGTACGCACAGGTCTACCTTGTCTCGTCGTCGGTCTGGGGTCGCGCGCCGAGGTGACCAGGGCTTCCCCGGCCGGACCAGCGCGCACGAACGACCAAGCGTACCTGATGCGGCACGCCTAAGAATGTCGTACAACAGCAGGCAACGATACCCGGCCGTGCGGCGGCAGGTCAAAACGGGGGGGTCGCCCCGTGTGGCCTGCGCCTTTGCCATGGCGGAGGTCACACCCCGGACAGCTTACGCGGCCCCGGCCGCAGGTACACGGCCCAGGTCACCAGGAAACAGAGCGCGTACCAACCGAGGAAGGCCAGGTAGGCGGCGTCGGCGGTGCCGGAGGCCAGGAACGACTGCCGGAACGCCACGTTCACCAGCACCCCGCCCGAGGCGCCGACCGCCCCGGCGATGCCGATGACCGCCCCGGAGAGGCGCCGCGCCCGCCGCTCGGCCGCCTCCCGGTCCCCGGTCAACTCCGCCTCGGCGGCGGCCCGGGCACGGAAGATCGCCGGGATCATCTTGTACGTCGACCCGTTGCCGATGCCGGAGAAGACGAACAGCGCCAGGAACCCGGCCAGGTAGAGCGGGAAGGACCGGTCCCGGGCGGCGTACAGCACCAGGGCGGCGCCGGCCGCCATCGCCACGAAGTTGCCGAAGGTCACGCGGGCCCCGCCGAGCCGGTCGGCGAGGTGGCCGCCGAACGGCCGCACCAGCGAGCCGATCAACGGCCCGAGGAACGTCAGCCAGGCGGCGTCGACCGGCGTCGGGAACCGGTCGTGGAACTGGAGCTGGAGCACCTGGCCGAAGGCGAAGCCGAAGCCGATGAACGAGCCGAAGGTGCCGATGTAGAGCAGCGACATCACCCAGGTGTGCGGGTCGCGGGCCGCCGCGCGCAGCGCGCCCGGCTCGTTGCGCGCCTCCGGGAGGTTGTCCAGCCGGCGCGCCGCGACCAGCGCAGCGAGCACGATCAGCGGCAGGTAGACCGCCGGCACCAGCCGGGGGTACGCCGCTCCGGCGGTGGCCAGCACCGCCAGGCCGACGAGCTGCACGGCCGGCACGCCGAGGTTCCCGCCGCCCGCGTTGAGCCCGAGCGCCCGGCCCTTGAGCCGCTCCGGGAAGAACAGGTTGATGTTCGCCATGGAGGAGGCGAAGTTGCCGCCGCCGACGCCGGTCAGGCAGGCCAGCACCATGAGCGTGGCGTACGACACGCCGGGCTCGATCAGCACCGCCATGGGCACCGCCGGCACCAGCAGCAGCAGCGCGCTCACGACCGTCCAGTTCCGGCCGCCGAACCGGGCCACCGCCAGGGTGTACGGCAGCCGCAGCACCGCGCCCAGCGCGGCCGGCACGGCGGTGAGCAGGAACTTCCCGGCCGGGTCGATGCCGTACTCGGGGCCCAGGAACAGCACCGTCACCGACCAGAGGCTCCACACGGAGAACCCGACGTGCTCGGCGAAGATCGAGACGTACAGGTTCCGGCGGGCGATCGGCGCGCCGGTCGTGGCCCAGAACCCCGGGTCCTCCGGGCGCCATTCGGTGATCCGCCCCGGCCGCGCGGCGGCGGCCGGGGCCGGGGTGGTGGGGGAAGCGAGCGTGCTCACGGCGACTCCTCCTCGTCGGTGACGAGGGGGACGCTAGGAACGGGCGGTTTCCCGGCCGTGCCGGGCGCGGGTCGGCCGGGAAACGGAGATCGCACGTCCGCCGGCGGGCGGCGGTGAAGCGCTCAGATCTCCTGGAGGATGCGCAGCGCGCGGCCGACCCGCTGCATGGTCTCGGTGTCGGCCACGTCCACGCACTCGGTGAACCACTTCTTCATGGGCGAGGAGAGCCGGTCGGGCATCACCACGTAGCCGCCCATCTGCACGGCCAGGGGCGAGTCGCGCAGCAGCGACTCCTCGACCACCTCGACCACGATCACGATCGGGACGGCGGTGGAGTTGTAGACGTCGGAGCTGATGACCAGGCCGAGCCGTTCCCGGGCGCCGGAGATGCGCCAGACCTCTCCCCTACGCAGCACTCGGGCGCCCGCCGCCGAACAGCGCGTCGTCGACCAGCGCGGCCTCCTGGGCGTCGGCCAGCGCGGCGGACTCCAGGTCGAAGCCGGCGCGGGCGACCGCCTCGGCGTGCGCCGTGAACACCTCGCGCAGCGCCTTCTCCCGGGCGGCCCGGTCCATCCAGGCGGAGAGGGAGAGCCCTTCCCGCTTGGCGAACCGGCGCGCCTCCTCGATCGTCTCGTCGGAGAACGACAGTGTCACCTTGGCGGTCATGCCGGTCAGATTACCCACTGGTATGACCGCCAGTCATCCCCGCTCGCACCGGTCGGCGAACCGGACACGCGGGAGCGCTCAGGGACGGCGTCCGCCGAACACGGCGAACCGCCACTCCTTGAAGAAGCAGTCCACGTCGACCAGGCCGGCCTCGCCGAGCCAGCGGCACTGGTCGGTCACCGGCGCGGGCCGGTCGTGCCGCATGCGCTCCCGGGCCGCGGCGACCTCCCCGGCGTCCGAGCCCAACTCGGTGATCCGGGCCGTCCACACCTCGTCGTAGCGCCGGTCCAGGGCCGGGGTCGGGCCGGCCACCTGCTCGGCGTTGACGAAGACGCCGCCCGGCGCCAGCGCCTCGGCCGCCCGCCGGTAGAGCGCCCGCTTGCCGCCGTCGTCCAGGTGGTGGATGGCCAGCGCAGAGACCACCGCGTCGTAGCGGCCGGCGGGCAGCGGGTCGGCCAGGTCGGCGAGCACGGTGCGGTGCGGCATCCCGCGGGCGGCCAGGTGGTCGGCGGCCACCGCGAGCATGCCGGGCGCGCCGTCGACAAGCGTCACCCGGACCCCGGGGACCGCCGGGCCCAGCAGCAGGGAGAGCAGGCCGGTGCCCGCGCCCAGGTCCAGCACCTCCGGGGTACGCCCCGCGGCGAGCGCCGCCCGCAGCGGCGGCGCGGCCACCTCGACGGCCGTGCCGTAGAAGGCGTCGAAGCAGGGCACCAGCCGACGGCGGGCCGCGTCGTAGCTGCCCGCCACCGCGTCGAACGCGTCCGCCACACTCATCGCGTCTCCCATTATCCGAGATATTCGTCCCACATTCTAATTGCTGGCGACCGGCCCGTCACTCCCCGGGCGGTGTGAGCTGCTCTTGACAGGACCGAAACAACCGGGACCCGGAGCGGAAACCGCTCCCCGGCACGCTTTGCCGGCATGACAGACGGTGCACGCCTGGCGACGCAACCGGGGGTACGGCCTCGGGAGGCGGCCACGCACTGCCCGTACTGCGCGCTCCAGTGCGGCATGGTGCTGCGCGAGACCGCGGGACGCGTCGAGGTCGCACCCCGGGACTTCCCCACCAACCGCGGCGGCCTGTGCCAGAAGGGCTGGACCTCCGCCGAACTGCTCGACCACCCGGACCGGCTGACCACCCCGCTGCTGCGGGACCGGCCCGGCGGTGAGCTGCGCCCGGCGAGCTGGGACGAGGCGCTCGACCGGGTCGCGGGCGGGCTGCGGGCGATCCAGGAGCGGCACGGGCCAGACGCCGTCGCGGTGTTCGGCGGCGGCGGGCTGACCAACGAGAAGGCGTACGCGCTCGGCAAGTTCGCCCGGGTGGCGCTGGGCACCCGGCACATCGACTACAACGGACGCTGGTGCATGTCCTCGGCCGCGGCGGCCGGACTGCGCGCCTTCGGCGTCGACCGCGGGCTCCCCTTCCCCCTCGCCGACCTGGGCCGGGCGGACACCCTGCTGCTGGTCGGCGCCAACCCCGCCGAGACCATGCCGCCGCTCATGCGCCACCTCGCCGACCAGCGCGAGCGGGGCGGCCGGCTCATCGTGGTCGACCCCCGGCTCACCGCCACCGCCCGCCAGGCCGACCTGCACCTGCAACCGCTGCCCGGCACCGACCTGGCCGTGGCCAACGCGCTGCTGCACATCGCGCTCACCGAGGGCTGGCTCGACCGGGCGTACGTGGCCGACCGGACCACCGGCTTCGACGAGGTCCGGCGGACCGTGGCGGGCTGCTGGCCGGCCGAGGCGGAGCGCCTCTCCGGGGTGCCGGTGGCCGACCTGGAGGCGACCGCCCGCGCCCTGGCCACCGTGGACCGCGCGGTCATCCTCACGGCCCGGGGCGCCGAGCAGCACGCCAAGGGCGTCGACACCGTCACCGCCTTCATCAACCTGGCGCTCGCCCTGGGCCTGCCCGGCCGCCCCGGCTCCGGGTACGGCTGCCTCACCGGGCAGGGCAACGGGCAGGGCGGCCGGGAGCACGGGCAGAAGGCGGACCAGCTCCCCGGCTACCGGCGGATCGACGACCCGGCGGCCCGGGAGCACGTGGCCGGGGTCTGGGGCGTCGACCCCGCGGCGCTGCCCGGACCGGGCGTACCGGCCTATCAGCTCCTCGACTCGCTCGGCACCCCGCACGGCCCCCGGGCGCTGCTGGTCTTCGGCTCCAACCCGGTGGTGTCCGCGCCCCGCGCGGCGCGGGTCGAGTCCCGGCTGCGCGACCTGGACCTGCTGGTGGTGGCCGACTTCCTCCGCTCGGAGACCGCCGACCTGGCCGACGTGGTGCTGCCCGTCGCCCAGTGGGCCGAGGAGGACGGCACCATGACCAACCTGGAGGGTCGGGTGCTGCGCCGCCGCGCGCTGCGCGAGCCGCCCCCCGGCGTCCGCACCGACCTCGCGGTCCTCGCCGCCCTCGCGGCCCGACTGAAAGGAGGGGCCCCTTCTTATCGCGAAATGCATAACAAGGGCCCCTTCCTAACGCCCGAGGAGGCGTTTCCGGCTGATCCGCGCGCGGTCTTCGCCGAGCTGCGGCGGGCCTCGGCCGGTGGGCCGGCCGACTACGCCGGGGTCAGCTGGGACCGGATCGACGCCGACACCGGCGTCTTCTGGCCCTGCCCGGACGAGGACGGGCCGGACAGCCCCCGCCTCTTCACCGACCGGTTCCCCACCCCGGACGGCCGGGCCCGGTTCCGCGCGGTGACCCACCGGCCGGCCGCCGAGCCGGTCTGCGCCGACTATCCGCTGCACCTCACCACCGGCCGGGTCCTCGCCCACTACCAGTCCGGCGCGCAGACCCGGCGGGTCGCCGCGCTGCGCCGGGCCGCCCCCGGCGGCTTCGTGGAGCTGCACCCCGACCTGGCCGGTCGGCTCGGCGTGGCCGAGGGCGAGGAGGTCCGGGTGGTCTCCCGCCGGGGCGAGCTGCGCGCACCGGCCCGGCTCAGCCCGGCGATCCGGCCGGACACCGTCTTCGCGCCGTTCCACTGGCCCGGCGCGGCGCGGGCCAACTCGGTCACCAACGACGCCGTCGACCCGGTCTCCGGGATGCCCGAGTTCAAGATCTGCGCCGTCCGGGTGGAGAAGGCATGACCGAGCGCATCGTGATCGTGGGATACGGCATGGCGGGCGCCCGCCTCGCCGCCGAGCTGCACGCCCGGGGCGGGGACCGGAAGGTCACCGTGCTCGGGGCGGAGCCGCACCGGGCGTACAACCGGATCCTGCTCTCCACCCTGCTCGCCGGGAAGCTCGACGAGCCGGACGTGGAGCTGGTCGAGGTCGCCGGGCAGGGCGCGGACGTCCGCACCGGCGCCGCGGTCACCGCCGTCGACCGGGCCGCCCGGGAGGTACGCACCGCCGACGGCGACCGGCACCGCTACGACCACCTGGTGCTCGCCACCGGCAGCCGGGCCCTGGTGCCGCCGCTGCCCGGGCTCGACCCGCTGCCCGACCGGGTGGTCCCGTTCCGCACCCTGGACGACTGCCGGCGGATCCTGGCCGCCGCCCGGGGCGCCCGCGGCGCCCTGGTGCTCGGCGGAGGGCTGCTCGGGCTGGAGGCGGCCCGCGGGCTCGCCGCGCGGGGCCTCGACGTGACCGTGGTCCACCCGGTCGGGCACCTCATGGAGCGGCAGCTCGACGAGCCGGCGGGCGCGGTCCTCGCCGGCACCCTCGCCGGGCTCGGGGTACGCACCCGGCTGGGGGTCACGGCGACCGGGGTGGCCGCCGACGCCCACGGGGTCCGCCTCCACCTCGGCGACGGCGACTCGCTCGCGGCCGACCTGCTGGTCCTCTCCTGCGGCGTACGCCCGGACACCGCGCTGGCCGCGGCCGCCGGGCTGGCCGTGGACCGGGGCGTGCTGGTGGACGACCGGCTGCGCACCAGCGACCGGCGGATCTCCGCCATCGGTGACTGCGCCCAGCACGACGGGACGCTGACCGGGCTGGTCGCACCGGCCTGGGCGCAGGCCCGGGTGGTGGCCGACGTGCTGACCGGCGCCGACCCGCTGGTCCGCTACCGGCCGCGGCCCGTGGTGACCCGGCTCAAGGCGGCCGGCATCGACCTGGCCGCGATGGGCGACGCCGCCGGCGCGCCGGACGGGGGCGGGCCGGTCGAGGAGCTGACGTTCGCCGACCCGGCCCGGGGCACGTACGCGCGGCTGCGGATCCGCGACGAGCGGCTGACCGGGGCGATCCTGCTCGGCGACAACCCGGCGGTCGGCACCGTGGTGCAGCTCTTCGACCGGGGCGCGCCGGTGCCGGCGGACCGGCGCTCGCTGCTGCTCGGGCGGGCGTTCGGCGCCGCACCGGCCACCCCCGCCGCATCCCCGGCGCTCATGCCGGACGCGGCCACGGTGTGCCAGTGCAACGACGTGAGCAAGGGCACGCTGGTGGCGTGCTGGCGCGCCGGTGCCCGGACCGTCGCGGAGCTGTCCGCCGCCACCCGGGCCGCGACCGGCTGCGGCGGTTGCCGGGACGCGGTGGCCGGCATCGCCGGCTGGCTCGCCGAGGTCGATCCGGTGGCGGGACACCGGGAACCGAGTACGGACCGTGTGGAGGTGACGGGATGAGCAGGCTGGTGGTCGTCGGCAACGGCATGGTCGGGCAGCGCTTCGTCGAGGCGTTGCGGGCCCGCGACCGGGAGGGGCGCTGGCGGGTCACGGTGCTCGCCGAGGAGCGGCGGCCGGCGTACGACCGGGTGCGGCTGTCCGCCTTCTTCGACGGGGTGAGCGCCGAGGAGCTGAACCTGCACACCCCCGACGACGGGGTGGAGCTGCGGCTGGGCGAGCCGGCGCTGGCCGTGGACCGGGCGCGGCGGGTGGTGCGGACCGCGGCGGGCGAGCACGCGTACGACGCGCTGGTGCTGGCCACCGGCTCGTCGGCGTTCGTCCCCCCGGTCGACGGCACGGACCTGCCGGGGGTCTTCGTCTACCGGACGCTGGACGACCTGGCGGCGATCCGGGCGCACGCGGCGGGCCGGCGCAGCGGGGCGGTGATCGGGGGCGGGCTGCTCGGCCTGGAGGCGGCCAACGCGCTGCGCCTGCTGGGCCTGGCCACCAGCGTGGTCGAGTTCGCGCCCCGGCTCATGCCGGCGCAGGTGGACGAGGCGGGCGGGGCGATGCTCCGGCGCTACGTCGAGGAACTGGGCGTCACGACGTACCTCGGGGTGGCCACCAGCGCGCTGCGCCCCGGCCCGGACGGGACGGTCGGCGCGCTGGAACTGTCCGACGGGCGCACGGTCCCGGCGGACCTGGTCGTGGTCGCCGCCGGCATCCGGCCCCGGGACGAGCTGGCCCGTGCGGCCGGGCTGCCGCTCGGTCCGCGCGGCGGGGTGCTGGTCGACGCGGGCTGCCGGACGGCGGACGAGCGGATCTGGGCGGTCGGCGAGTGCGCCGCCGTGGAGGGCACCTGCCACGGCCTGGTCGCCCCGGGGTACGCGACCGCCGAGGTGGTCGCCGACCGGCTGCTCGGCGGAGCGGCCACCTTCCCCGGCGCGGACACCGCCACGAAACTCAAGCTGCTCGGGGTGGACGTGGCCTCGTTCGGCGACGCGCACGGCGGCACCCCGGGCTGCCTCGACGTCACGTTCACCGACCCGGCCACCCGCGCGTACGCGAAGCTGGTCCTCTCCGACGACGCGCGGACCCTGCTCGGTGGCGTGCTGGTGGGCGACGCGAGCGCGTACCCGACGTTGCGGGCGAGTGTCGGCGGGCCGCTGCCCGTTCCCCCGCTGGCGCTGCTGGCCCCGGCGGGCGGTGCGGGCGGTGCGGGCGCCGGGGCCGGCGCGCTGCCGGCCGCCGCGCAGGTCTGCTCCTGCAACGCGGTGACCCGGGCCGACCTGGACGCGGCGATCGCCGGCGGGGCGACCGACGTGCCGGCGCTCAAGGCGTGCACCCGGGCCGGGACGAGCTGCGGCTCCTGCGTGCCGATGCTCAAGCAGCTCCTCGACGCGGCCGGGGTGGCGCAGTCCCGCGCGCTCTGCGAGCACTTCGACACCGGCCGGCAGGAGCTGTTCGACATCGTCCGGGTCCGGGGCGTCCGCACCTTCTCCCAGCTCATCGCCGAGCACGGGCGCGGGCGTGGCTGCGACATCTGCAAGCCGGTGGTGGCCTCGATCCTGGCCTCGCTCGGCACCGGGCACGTGCTCGACGGCGAGCAGGCGTCCCTCCAGGACACCAACGACCACTTCCTGGCCAACCTGCAACGCGACGGCAGCTACTCGGTGGTGCCGCGGATCCCCGGCGGCGAGATCACGCCGGAGAAGCTCATCGTGATCGGCGAGGTGGCCCGAGACTTCCGGCTCTACACCAAGATCACCGGCGGGCAGCGGGTCGACCTGTTCGGCGCCCGGGTCGAGCAGCTCCCGCAGATCTGGCGCCGGCTGGTGGACGCCGGCTTCGAGTCCGGTCACGCGTACGGCAAGGCGCTGCGCACGGTGAAGTCGTGCGTCGGTGCGACCTGGTGCCGGTACGGGGTGCAGGACTCGGTCGGGCTGGCCGTCGCGCTGGAGCTGCGCTACCGCGGGCTGCGCGCCCCGCACAAGCTCAAGTCGGCGGTCTCCGGCTGCGCCCGGGAGTGCGCCGAGGCCCGGAGCAAGGACTTCGGCGTCATCGCCACCGAGAGCGGCTGGAACCTCTACGTCGGTGGCAACGGCGGCTTCCGGCCCCGGCACGCCGACCTGTTCGCCACCGACCTGAGCACCGCCGAGCTGGTCACGCTCATCGACCGGTTCCTGATGTTCTACGTCCGCACCGCCGACCGGCTCCAGCGCACGGCCGCCTGGATCGAGGCGATGGACGGCGGCCTGGACCACCTGCGGTCGGTGCTCGTGGACGACTCGCTGGGGCTCTGCGCCGACCTCGACGCGGCCATGGCCCGGCACGTCGCCGGGTATTCCGACGAGTGGCGGGACGTGCTGGAGGACCCGGAGCGGCTGCGCCGTTTCACCTCCTTCGTCAACGCCCCCGACGTGCCCGACCCGTCCATCACCTTCGCCGTCGAGCGCGGCCAGCCGGTGCCCGCCCGCGACGCGCCGCCGGGCGCCGGCGGCCGCCGCCGGCCGGTCGCGCTGGGCCTTCCGGAGGTACGGCGATGAGGACGCTGGACTGGACGGCGGTCTGCCCGCTGGACCGGCTGGACCCCGACCGGGGCGTGGCCGCCCTGGTCGACGGGGTGCAGGTGGCTCTCTTCCGCACCGGCGGCGAGCTGTACGCGGTCGACAACCTCGACCCGGTCGGCGGCGCGCAGGTGATGTCCCGGGGGATCGTGGGCAGCCGCGGTGGCCTGCCGACGCTCGCGTCCCCGCTGCACAAGCAGGTCTACGACCTGACCACCGGGCGGTGCCTGGACCTCCCGGGCGTGGCGCTGCGGCGGCACGAGGTGCGCTGCCGGGACGGCCTGGTCGAGGTGCGGTTGCGGCAGGAGGAGTGATGCGGGAGGAACTGGCCGGTTTCACCATCGGGGTCACCGCCGACCGGCGGCGCGACGAGCTGGCCGCGCTGCTCCAGCGGCGCGGCGCGCGGGTGGTGCTCGCCCCGGCGCTGCGGATCGTGCCGCTGGCCGACGACACCGACCTGCGCGAGGCCACCCGGACCTGCCTGGAGCGCCCACCGGACGTGCTGATGGCCAACACCGGGATCGGGATGCGCGGCTGGCTGGAGGCGGCCGAGGGCTGGGGGCTGGCCGAACCGCTGCGCCGCGTGCTGTCCCGCTCGTACGTGGTGGCCCGCGGCCCCAAGGCGACCGGGGCGATCCGGGCGGCCGGGCTGCGCGAGCACTGGTCCCCCGCCTCGGAGAGCTGCGACGAGGTGGTCGAGCACCTGGTCCGGCGCGGGGTGGCCGGCCAGGTCATCGCGTTGCAACTGCACGGCGAGCGGCAGCCGGAGTGCACCGAGGCGCTGGAGGCGGCCGGGGCCACGGTGATCGAGGTGCCGGTCTACCGCTGGGCGCCGCCGACCGACCCGGCACCGCTGCACCGGCTCATCGACCTGGTCGTCGGGCGGCTGGTCGACGCGGTCACCTTCACCTCCGCCCCGGCGGCCGAGGCGCTGCTGCGGGCGGCCGGGGACCGGACCGAGACGGTGCTGGCGGCGCTCCGCGGGGACGTGCTGGCCGGCTGCGTCGGCGCGGTGACGGCCGAACCCCTGGTGCGGCGGGGGGTGCCGGTGAGCGCGCCGAACCGGGCCCGGCTCGGCGCCCTGGTGCGGACGATCGTCGACGAGCTGCCCCGCCGGACGGTGACCGTGAAGGCCGGCGGGCACCTGCTGACCCTGCGCGGCCACGCCGCGGTCGTGGACGGCGAGCTGCGCCCGCTCGCGCCGGCCCCGATGGCGGTGCTGCGGGCGCTGGCGGCCACACCGGGGAAGGTGCTGTCCCGCACCGCCCTGCTGCGTACCCTGCCCCGGGGCGCGGACGAGCACGCGGTGGAGATGGCGGTCGCCCGCCTGCGGGTCGGGCTCGACGCCCCCCGCGTGGTGCAGACCGTGGTCAAGCGCGGCTACCGGCTGCGGGTCGACTGACCCGCCACCGGCGGCGCGTCAACCGACCGGGGCCGCGAAGCCGTGCTCGGCCTGGAGCCGGAGCATGGCGTGCTCGACCACGGTCACCAGCACCTGCTTGACCGACTCCCGCCGCCGCGCGTCACACATCACCAGCGGCACGTCCGGCGGGATGGCCAGCGCCTCGCGGACCTCCTCCAGCTCGTACTGCGGCGCGTCGTCGAACCGGTTCAGCGCCACCACGTACGGCAGGTTGCGGTTCTCGAAGTAGTCCAGCGGCGCGAAGGCGTCGGTGATCCGGCGGGTGTCCACCAGCACGGCGGCGCCCACCGCACCCCGGATGATCTCGTCCCACATGAACCAGAAGCGGGTCTGGCCCGGCGTGCCGAAGAGATAGAGGATCAGGTCCTCGGCCATGGTGATCCGGCCGAAGTCCATGGCGACCGTGGTGGTCTCCTTGCCGGGCACCTTCGACGGGTCGTCGATGCCGACGCCCGCCGCGGTCATCAGCGCCTCGGTGGTCAGCGGCTGGATCTCGGAGATCGCGCCGACCAGGGTGGTCTTGCCCACCCCGAAGCCGCCCGCGATGACGATCTTCGCGGAGATGATCTCCCGGCTGCGGTTCGCCCCGGCGGGGTCATAGTTCGCGAAGTCCACTTAGCACCCTTCCAAGCAGGTTCATGCGCGCCGCGAACCCCGTCGCGGGAGCGGCAGTGTGTAGCGTCAGCAGGCCCTCGGCCACCATGTCGGCGACCAGCACCCGGGTGACGCCCAGCGGCATCCGGGTGTAAGCGGCGATTTCCGCCAGCGACTGTGCCCGGCCCTCACAGACCGAGGCGATGCGGTACTTGTCGTGCCCGGCGAACCGCGCCTCGGCCGACTGGGTGGGCGTGCACGACAGCACCGCCTCGAGCGCGATGTTCTGCAACGGCTCGGTGCGGCCACGGGTGACCGCGTACGGCCGCACCAGCGCGCCACGCGGATCTCGTCGTGGTTCCATCTCGCGATCACCTCCCCTCGTACGAGCCGGACGGGCTCCGGCTCACCAGGTCACCGGACGGCCGCTCAGGGCCGGACGGCGTCCCTCGGAAGCGGGACCAGCGCCTGGCCCACCCGTTCCACCAGCAGCGCCATCTCGTAGCCCACCTGACCGACGTCGCAGCTCCGCGCGGCCAGCACGGCCATCGACGAGCCGTCGCTGATCGACATGAGGAAGAGGTATCCGCTGTCCATCTCGATGACGGTCTGGAGCACTCCGCCGGCGCTGAACATCCGGGCGGCGCCCTCGGTCAGGCTCACCACGCCGGAGGTGATCGCGGCGAGCTGGTCGGCCCGATCCGTCGGCAGGTCGCGGGAGGAGGCGAGCAGCAGCCCGTCCGCGGACACCGCCACCACGTGGGCGATGCCCGCCACGCTGTCGGCGAAGTTGGTGAGCAGCCAACCCATGTCCTGCATGGCCGCTGGCCTGTTCATCGTTTCGTCTCCTTGGTCGAGGTGCTGTTCAGGTCCGCGCCGGCTGTCCGACCCCGCTGCACACCGCGGTGATAGGCCGACAGCAGGCCGCGTACTTCGTCCGGGGTGCGCCGGGCGGCGGCCCGGCTGCCCTTCGGCTCGATGCCGCCGGGCACGAGCTGCGCCTGCGGCACCCGCTTGGGTAGGCCGGAACGGGTGGTCCCGGCGTTGCTGGGCTCCGCGGCCTTGCTGGCCCGCGACCACCCCTCGTCGGCCGCCGTGCGCCACGCCTCCGGGTCGATCGGCGGCGGTGCGGGCGCCGGCGGGGGTACGGCCGCGGCGGGCGCCGGGGACGGGACCGCCGGCGGCGTGTACGGCGGTGGCGTGGCGAGCC